>JBBSDJ010000048.1:0-16516 GCA_038249555.1 Caulobacterales bacterium | reverse complement strand
GCGATTCAGAATCGAGATTGAGGCCTGTCAAATACGAAAGAGGCAGGGCGAGCCCCATGAGCCATGGCCAGATCGCCTGGCTACTGACGGCAAATGGCAGTACCCAGAGGATGTACCAGGCATTGACGGCGGGCGAAAGCATTAACGCAACAGCAAAGATGGCGGCCAGCGGCACCTCCGTCGAGGAACCACTTGCCGCATGCAAGCCCAGGATAAGCACGATACCGACTCCCGCAGCCGCGATGCGCGCATGCGCATCTGAGAGGAGGTATTCCAACACTGCAAAGCCGAGCGGATTGAACCGCCAGCCTGTCGCAAATGTCTCGGTGGAGTCGAAGCCCACTCCCTGCCCCTGGGCGAGGAAAGCAGTGTAAAGCAGAGATGTCGTCAGCACGGCCGCTGCCGTGCTCTTCCAACCAAAGCGCAGCAACAGAGGCCAAGCCGCAAGTGCGATGATCTTCGTGCATGCCGCAATCCCGAGGCAGATGCC
This sequence comes from Caulobacterales bacterium, assembly GCA_038249555.1. GTDB lineage: Bacteria > Pseudomonadota > Alphaproteobacteria > Caulobacterales > Hyphomonadaceae > Hyphomonas. The sequence goes on along the minus strand of JBBSDJ010000048.1, from coordinate 16,026 downwards.
TGCAAGGAGAGGATATCGACGGGCAAACAACAGGGATGCGAGGATGAAGAGCGCGAGGATACTGTCCGGATGGCCATGCAGGGCAACTTCCGAAACGACGACAGGGTTCCAGGCAAAGAGCGCGACATCTCGCGGCGCTTCACTACGCAGCAGAAGGATGACAATGCCGAGGTTCAGAACTGCGAACAGGATTCGGATACCGAGCGAGTCGGCTGGCGTCAAAAAGACTCCCGCTGCAAAAACGAGCTGAAGAAACGGACCATAGATCGTCGGGTATTGCGGGTAGTTGATTCCGTTCAGAACGATTGCATAGGCAGGCGGGATGTCACCCGCCGAGAAGAACGATTCCGGAGGTACGCCGTAAGGTGTGCCAACCTGAAGCGTTCGCCAGCCATCCCAGGCAAATCGGTAATGATCATCTTCAAATGCCGGCGTTCCGGCCAGTGCGATGAGATGCGCGAGCACCGACACGCCCAGCACGAGTTTCCACGGCAGATCAGGACCATACTTGAGGCAGACCAGCTGTAATGCCGATCCGAACATCAGTATACATACATATGTGATGGCGGACGGTGACAACTGCAGCGACAACACTGAAAGCACAAACGGCACGAGGATCGCCGCGCCCGCAGCCAGGCTGGCAGCCGCAACATGCGAGCTCGAACCAGGCCTCCGGCCCGCCAAGAGGGGATCCCTCACGTCAGTTAGCGGATTGCAATCCGAACCGCTCGTCGAGGTAGTACACAAGCGCGGCAGTCTTCTTTTCGCTCAGGACGATTTCGCCGGCCTCAACTTTTTCGATCACCGCAAGAGCTGTTTCGCGATCTTTGACACCGTCAGGAAAGAGGCATTTCTTGCAGGTGACATCGCGCTTGAGCGTCCGGCGGCCGGTGTCGAAGGCTTCCTGGTAGGGATCACGCACTGTTTCGGTCCGACCCGAGGAAGATGGGTAAGAGCTCGATCCGGACGCTTGCGATATCGGCACCCAGACAAAGCCGAGAGCAAGGACTGTTAAAACGGAACTGGCGCGCATCTTTCGGGAGTCTCCAACGCTGACCGGCCCGGTTGCCGCTCCAGCACAAACGATCTAACTGGCGCCGGCAGCCAACTTCAATGAAGCTGTCGCCGCAAAGGGCACACAGCTGCGTGAGCGCACGAAACTGTGATGGCAATCCGGCGGGACGGGACCGGATCGACCAGGCAGGGCAAGCTGCGCTGCTTGAACCGCGCCGACAAATCCGAAGACTGTTTGGCTGGGGTCCTGCAGAGAGGGTGGTTTCCTTCAGCGACGCAGTATCTTTGGTCCAGGCTTCCGCCTCAGGAACCAACCTGACCGGCAGTTTAGGACCACCTTCGGCCAGTCCCCTTCGGTCAGCGCTCCGCTTCCCTCTCCGTGTCGTGACACGCGGGCACGCTCACGGGATGGGGCACCCGCCGTCAAAACGCATCCGTCCGCAGTATGGCTCGGCCACAGCAAAAAACCCCGGCATCGCTGCCGGGGTTTTCGTTTGTCCGCAGGCGGCCGGCCTAGGCCCGTTCGAAGGCCGACACCGCGAAGACGCACAGGGCGGCCCCGGCGGCAATGGCGAGCCACATCGGGTTGCTCATCGCGGCGGCGCTGAGCTGGTTGACGGCCGCAGTGCTGAGTTCGGTGGGCGCCGTCGTCAGGGCCTGCGTCACGGTCTTGTCGACCCCGACCCATTCGCCGAGCAGGGCCGGCAGCTGGAGGGCGGCAATGCTCGCCCCGGCCAGACCCAGGCTTCCGACCACGAAGCGGCGCATCATCTTCTGGCGACGGACATTGCCTATCACCTGGCGGGTGAACGGCTCTGCGGGCAGAGCGTTGTCCTCGACCCGGAAAAGGTCCGACAGATCCTTGTAGGCATCCTGTTCACGCATGTTGATCACTCCATCACGCCACATTGGCATTTTCAAGACGGGTCCGGAGCAGGGCAACCCCCCGCAGGACATGTGACTTTACCGTTCCGAGTGGCCAGCCGGTCACGTCAGCTGCCTCCTGATGGGTCAGTCCCGTCGCGACACACAGCACCACACAGACACGCTGGGCTTCGCTGAGGGTTTCGAGGGCGCGGGTGAGGTCCATCCGCATCTCGTTCTGGTCCGCCGAGCGATCGAACGGGATGATCTCCGCCGTCTCGTCGAACTCGATTTCCATTTTCTGCCGGCGGCGCCATTGCAGGAACTCCCGCCAGCAGATGGTGCAGATCCAGGCGCTGAAGGTTCCGCCAGCATAGGTGGAGATTTTCTGCCATGCCGTCAGGAACGTCACCTGGGCGATGTCGTCGCCCGTCGCTTCGGAGCCGGCCAGGCGGCGGGCCATCCCGCGCACCTTGCCCTGGTGGCGCCGCACAAGCTCGGCAAACGCTGCCTCGCTACCTTGTGCGGCGGAGTGGGCGAGATCAGGGTCGCTGCGCATGTCCCGCCCTCCTGAGGCGACCAGCCAGAGATCAGGTCTCTGACTTGCCACGGCCGAATGCCCACAGGCCGATATACGCGATCCCGAGGAAGATGGGGAAGGTGGCGACGCCGAGCATCGGGGTAAGGGCTTCAGCTTCCTGATGGCCGATCAGGGCGGAGAGGACACCGAACGCCGCGCCAAAAGCCAGGAACAGCACGCCGCGGCGAAGGTCGGCACGCACCGGGTCGGTCACCATCGACATCCGGTCCATCAGTTCCGGCGACAGGACCTGGCCCTTGTCGATGGCGTGGCGCAGCGTCTCGTGGATGGTCAGGCGCTTGCGTGCATTGAAGTAGCTGACGATCAGCACGATCACAGCAGGTGTAAGGAAGAGGACAATAGGGACAATCACTTCTTCGCCCATGGGGGTCTCCGGTTCAGATTTCTTCCAGCACGATTGCCGGAGTTCTTGCCCGTAAGATGCAGCCAGGGGGCCCGCTGGATGCGGCGGGATGAGAAATATTCGAGAAAGAATGACAATCAGGCGAGAATTTCGCGTGCATGGCTGTGCTTGCCCCGAGACGGGATGGCCATTAGGTGCGGGGCCATGGTGAAGATGCGGTCCAAAAAGAAGCGCCGGGCGCACGTGCCGGCGGACCTCGCAACGCCCGAGGGCCGGGCCCGGGCGCAGCGCGAATTGACCTGGGGCGACCACGGATTCCTGCGCGCCCGCTTCAGCAACCTGCACCAGATTTCCCCCGAGATGTGGCGGTCCAACCAGCCCTCACCGCGCCAGATTGCGGCCCACGCCGCCGAGCGGGGCATCCGGACGATCCTCAACCTTCGGGGCCCCAGTACGCAGGGCTATTACCTCCTCGAAAAAGAAGCCTGCGCCAAGGCCGGTATCGAACTCGTTGATTTCCAAGTGTTTTCCCGCGATCCGCCGACCCGCGAGGCGATTTTCGCGGCCCGGGACCTGTTCGAACGGATCGAATATCCCGCCCTGATGCACTGCAAATCCGGCGCAGACCGCGCCGGCATCATGGCGGTCTTGTACAAACTGCTGCGCGAGCGGGTTCCCTTTGCCGAGGCCGTCGACCAGCTTTTGGGCAAATACCTGCACATCAAACATGGCAAGACAGGCGTCCTGGACGCCTTCTTCGAGACCTACGCAGCCTTCAACGCGGACAAGCCAACCGGCCAATGGAAGCCCTTCCTGGACTGGGTCGCCGACGATTATGACCGTGCGGCCGTCAAGGAAGCCTTCGCCCGCCAGCTCGGCAACGGCTTCCAGCTGGACGCTCTCCTGCGCCGGGAATAGCGCTTTTCAGCCGCCGGAAATCATGCAAGCACTCGGGCTGAAACCGTCCGGAGGGCTTGGCATGCGGGTTTTTGTTCTGGCAGCGACACTCACTCTACTTGCCGGGTGCGGCGCGCTTGGTCCCTCGGACAAGCAGGCGCTCGTTTCAACCTGTATCGAGAAGGGCGAAGCCGAGGCAACCTGTACGTGCGTTGCCGACGCCCTCGAGAAAAACCTGCCGCCTGAACTGTTCAAGAAGGTGGCACAGGCCGCCGGCCGCGAAAAGCAGGACATGGTGGAATACATGAGCGGCCTGCCGGTGGAGGATCTGCTTGCCTTCTCGGCGGTAACCAACGACCTTGAAGTGTGCGGCAATGCCGCCGCAACGGGAGGATAAGCGAACTGACGGCGCGGGCCTGGCCCGGAGCCTGCAGTCATAAAAACCTAACGTGACGCGCAGCCGCGCACGGCCTAGAACAGGACGGAACCAGGAAGGGGATCCTCATGAAGTTCATTATTATCAACAGTTTCCGGATCATGGTCTATGTGGCCTACGTAGCCATCATCGTATCCGGTATCGCCCTCGGCATTTACCAGAAGGGTGAATTCACCGGCGAGCTGATCGGACTTTCGGGCCCGCTGGCCCAGGTCGCCGACTTTGCTTTGTTCAGCTTCGGCGGCTGGGTTGCGGCCAGCATCATCTGCGGCCTGATCGTCACGCTGATGGACATCCGCGACGATATAAACGACCGCCTTCCGGACGCGCGCCGCGACATGTAGGTTTCGCCTTTCAGGCGAGTAACAAGACACAAGGCCGCCCGGGAAACCTGGCGGCCTTTTCTCGGGGGGATTTCCCATGACCGCACTGTCAGCCGCCGCGCTTTACACTGGCATTAACATCCTGCTCCTTTTCCTTCTGTCCTTCCGCGTCGTCGGTAGCCGGATGCGGACCAAGGTGTCGCTCGGCACGGGCGGCGATCCGGACCTCGAACTGCGGATCCGCGCCCATGGCAACGCCGCCGAATACATTCCGGCCTCGATGCTGGGGCTGATTGTCCTGGCGCTGCTCGCCGCCCCGGTCTGGGCCATCCTCGTCCTCGGCGGGGTATTCACCCTCGGCCGTCTGCTCCATGCACTGGGCCTTTCGGCGACCATCCTCTGGGCGCGCCAGTTCGGCATGATACTCAGCTGGCTGGGCATGTTCGGCATCGGCGCCTTCGTCGTCTACGCCGCGCTCGTCTGACGCTACGCTGTTGCGCGGCGCTGCGGCGCGGTCCATTTAGCGCACATGACAGGTTTCAATATTCCTCCGGCAGAACTTCTGGCCGGGCTTCTCGATAATTGCCTGAAGGCGGGCGCCAGCGCGGCAGACGCCCGGATCGGCGTCGCAGACGGCGTCAGTGTCTCCGTGCGGGACGGAAAGCTGGAAAGCATCGAGCGTGAGGAAAGCGCCAGCGTGGCGCTGCGCTGTTTCTTCGGCAAGCGGCAGGCCAGCGTCTCCGGCGCGGACCTTTCGCCGGATGGCATGAAGGCGCTGACCGAGCGCTGCGTGGCGATGGCGCGCGTGGTGCCGGAAGACAAGTATTGCGGCCTGCCGGAGCGCGGCGAACTCGCCCCGGGCAATGTCGACATGGACCTTTCCGGTGAGCCCGAAGTCGCCGCCGATGTGCTGGAGCGCGAAGCGATTGCCGCCGAAGCCGCCGCTTTGGCTGTGCCCGGCATCAAGACCGTTGCAGGCTGCGGCGCATCCTGGAACCGGTCCGAGCGCTGGGTCGCGGCGACCAACGGGTTCAGGTCCTGGAAAACCGGCACGTCCACCAGCCTCGGCCTCTCGGCGGTTGCCGAGAAAGACGGCCAGATGGAGCGCGACTATGACAGCTGGTCTGTCCGCTTCACGAAGGATCGTCCGCCTGCGGAGGAAATCGGCAAGACCGCCGGCGAGCGGACTATCGCTCGCCTCGGCGCCCGCAAGATCGATACGCAGAAAGCCGCCGTGATCTTTGACCGGCGCGTCTCAGACAGCCTGCTGGGCGCGTTCCTCGGCGCAATCTCCGGGCCTTCGGTCGCGCGCGGTGTGAGCTTCCTGAAAGACAAGATGGGCAGCCAGGTCTTCGCCGAGGGCATTTACCTGACAGATGATCCGCATCGCCCGCTGGGCATGGGCAGCCGCGCGCATGATGGCGAAGGCCTGCCGGTGGAAGAGGCGCACCTGATCGAAGACGGCCGCCTGACCCGCTGGCTGCTCAACACGTCCACCGCGCGCCAGCTTGGCCTCGCGCCGAACGGGTTCGCCGGCCTCGGCTTCGGCGACCCGCCGGGTGTCTCCACGTCGAACGTGTACCTGCGCGCCGGCACACAGTCCCCTGGCGGGCTCGCGAAGTCGACCGGCAAGGGCCTGCTGGTCACCGACATGTTCGGGCCGTCGATCAATCCCAACACAGGTGATTACTCCGTCGGCGTCGCAGGCTTCTGGTTCGAAGGCGGCGAGATCGCGTATCCGGTTTCTGAAGTCACGGTTGCGGGCGATCTGCCCTCGATGTTCGCGCGCCTCGTTCCGGCTTCCGACCTTGAGCTGCGCAGCACGCGGGATGCCCCGTCGATCCTCATCGAGGACATGAACCTTGCAGGCAGCTGAGCGCACGCTGGAAGAAGATGCCGCGCTACTCTGCCGCCTGGCGCAGGACGCCGGCGATCTCGCGATGTCCTACCTGCACAAGGGCGGCGCGGAATTCTGGAACAAGACCGGCGGCAGCCCGGTCACCGAGGCCGACCTCGCCGTCAACCGGCTCTGTGCGTCCACGCTGAAAACGGCGAGGCCCGAATACGGCTGGCTGTCCGAAGAAACACTGGACGATCCTGACGCACGGCAAAAATCGCGCTGCTGGGTGGTCGACCCGATCGACGGGACGCGCGCCTACATGGACGGTACCTCGGACTGGTGCATCGGCCTTGCCATCGTCGAAGACGGCGAGGCGGTGGCCGGCGTCGTCTACGCCCCCGCGCTCGGCCAGTTCTACGAAGCCCGGCGCGGTGCGGGCGCCCGGCGCAACGGCGCGGCGATCCGCGTCTCCACGCAGGGCCAGGAGACCGGCAGCCGCCTGATCACCAACGAAGGCATGATCACCCATCCCGGCTGGCGCGAGCCCTGGCCGGAGGTGCATCTGGCCCGGCCGAAACCGAATGCGACCCTGCTGCGGCTCGCCCTCGTGGCCGCCGGAGACTGGGACGCCGTGCTGGTGCTGGCCGAAAAGGCGGACTGGGACCTTGCCGCCGGCGCGGTACTGATCACCGAGGCGGGCGGGCAGGCGACCACCCATGCGGGCGAGCAGCTGGTGTTCAACCGGGCGATTCCGGCCCAGCGCAGTGTCCTCGCCTCTGGAAACGCGCTTCATCCTTTGTTAGTGCGCCGCGCAGGATATGTGCGCATCCCGGACCCGCAAGCGCGGGCCGCGACGAAGCCTGCGCCCGAGAAAACGGAGCCCCGAAAGATGCACACCAAGGATCAGTCCGGCAGACAACTCCTCCACATCGTCTTCGGCGGTGAGCTCAAGGATGTGACGGGGGTCGAGTTCGAAGACCTCTCGAAGCTCGATTTCGTCGGCGCCTTCCCGAACTACCAGGAAGCCTATGACGCCTGGAAGTCAGCGGCCCAACGCACTGTCGACCATGCAGAGACGCGCTATTTCATCCTCCATGCCCACCGGCTGCTCGACCCCGCGACGGGAGACACCCATAACGTCTGAGCCCGCCCCAGCGCCACAAACGGTCGGGCCGCAGCGGTCACTCTGGCGGCTGTTCAAGGCCCATTTCTGGCCGCAGAAAGCGTGGTTCATCGGCGGCACGGCGCTCGCCCTGCTGACGGCGATGTGGGGCATCGGCTACGTGGTTGTGCTCGATTTCGTCGGCACCTCGCTGCAATTCCAGATAACCGGCGAAGGCGGCGGGCCGCGCGAAGGCTGGATCTGGACGGGCATCATTGCGATCATCGCCCTGACATTCGCGCGCTCCCTGTCGATGTACGGCATGACGCTGCTCAACAATACCGGCGTGCAGCGCGGCCTCGTCAGTGTGCAGACGGTCCAGTATGACGCGCTTACGGATGGCGACTTTGCGCGTGTGTCGGCGGACACCTCTGGCAGTTTCGTCTCGCGCTTCATCAGCGACATCATCTCCATCCGCGAAGCGGCGCTGCGCTTTGCCAACAGTTTCACCAAGAGCCTCGCGACCGTAATCGGCGTCCTCGCCTGGCTGTTCTGGAAGGACTGGCAACTCGCGCTGATCATCGCGGTCGTCTACCCGCTGGCGCTTGGCCCGGTGCTCTCGCTCGGCAATGCCGTGCGCAAACGCGCGAAGACGGCGGCGGAACAGATCGGCGAAGTCACGTCGCTCCTCTCCGAGGGCTTCCAGTCCGCGCGCATCGTGAAGGCCTACGGCCTCGAGACTTGGCAGAAGGAGCGCGCGAAACAGGGCTTCGTTCAGCGTTCGCGCCTCTTCTTGAAAGTGCTGTCGAAGCGCGCGGGCGTGGATCCCGTGCTCGAAGTGTTCGGCGGCCTGGCGCTCGCGGCGCTGCTCGGCTTCGTCGCCTGGCGCATCTCGCAGGGTGAGAACACGCTGGGCGATCTGCTCGGCGTGATCGGCGCCGTGGCTGTGGCCGCCCCGGAAGTGCGCGCCCTCGGCTCGATCAGCGCCGTCGCGCAGGAAGGCGCGGCCGCGGCGGACCGCGTGTTCGAGATCGTCGATGCCGCGCCGCAAGTGGCGGACAAGCCGGGCGCGCTGAAAATGAACGGCGTCGCGGGCGCGGTGGAATTCAGGGATGTGCACTTTGCCTATCCGGACGGCACGCAGGCGCTGAAAGGTCTCACTTTCACCACCCAGCCCGGCGAGACGGTCGCCTTCGTCGGCGCGTCCGGCGCGGGCAAGTCGACGGTCTTCAACCTGCTCATGCGCCTGTATGACGTGACCTCCGGCGCGGTGCTGATCGACCGGCTGGACGTGCGCGATGTCGTCGGCGGCAGCCTGCGCAGCAACGTGGCGCTCGTCTCGCAGGATGCGGCGCTGTTTGACGATACCATCGCCAACAATATCGCGCTCGGCCGCCTCGGCGCGCCCCGTGTGGCGGTGGAGGCGGCGGCCCGGTCCGCCAACGCGCATGAGTTCATCCTCGCGCTCCCCGGCGGCTACGATGCCCCGGCGGGCGAGATGGGGCGCAACCTTTCCGGCGGCCAGCGCCAGCGCATCGCGCTCGCCCGCGCCATCCTGCGCAATGCGCCAATCCTGCTGCTCGACGAGGCGACCTCCGCGCTGGACGCCGAAAGCGAAGCGAAGGTGCAGGACGCGCTTAACCAGTTCGCCCGTGCACGGACGGTCCTGATCATCGCGCACCGCCTTTCCACCGTGCGCGCCGCCGACCGCATCATCGTGATGGAAGACGGCCGAGCAGTGGAAGAGGGCACGCACGAGAGCCTGATGGCACAGGGCGGCGTGTACAAGCGGCTGGTGGAATTGCAGCTGAGCTAGTCGCCTGTAAAATCCGGATCGCGCTTCTCGAAGAACGCCTTGACGCCTTCGCGGAAATCGTCCGTCTGCTGCATGAGGGCGAAGGCCTCGAGGTCGCGGTGGGCGGTGGCCTTGGCGAGGGCGAGGGCGGCGACGTTGACGTCCTGCTTCACCATCTTCAGCGCCGTCGGCGGCAGTTTCGCAGCGGCCTCTGCAATCTCCCGCGCCTTGGTCAGCGCGCCGCCGGGCCGGGCGGTGTGATCGACGAGGCCCCAGCCGAGCGCCGTTTGTGCGCTGACCTTCTCGCATAGCCCTGCGATCCGCTTGGCGCGCGCCGGCCCGACAAGGGCGACGAAGCGCGGGATCGAGCCCCAGCTCATGTTCATGCCGCGCTCGACTTCGGGTACGTAGATTGTGGAGGTGTCTGAGGCCACGCGCAGGTCGCAGGACACCGCCAGCGCCGCGCCGCCGCCGACGCACCAGCCTTCGATCGCGCAGATCGTCAGCGCATCCACCGTCTCCCAGGCCTCGCACATCGCCGGGCCGGTGCGCAGGCGCACGCGGCGTTCGGCGAGACCCAGGCGGCGCACGTCGACGCCTTCAGGATCGCGCAGGTCGGCGCCCATCGTGAAGTTCTCGGCGCGGCCCGTGAGGATGACGGCCGAGATCGCCGGGTCGCCCGCGAAGAGGCGCGCGGCTTCGGTCAGCTCACGCATCAGTTTCTGGCTGAGGGCATTGGCCTTGGCGCCGGTGTCGAAGCTGACGGTGGCGATGCGGCCGTCCGTCTCGATACGGACGAGGTCCATCGCGCTCATGAAGGCTGGCCTGCCGGGCGCTCCTGCGGGAGGAGGGAGGCAGCATGCCGGATGAACTTCGCCAGCTTCTCGGCGCTCTCGGCGCCCTGCACGGCGACGCGACGGTTGGCGATGTATGTGGGGACGCCGGAGATGCCCATCTGCCGGAAGGTCTCGGCCTCGGCGCGCACCGCGTCGGTGTCGGCGCCGGATTTCAGCAGGTCCGTCACAATGTCCGCGTCCAGATCAATCTGACGTGCGATGTCCACGAGCACACCGTGATCGCCCACATCGCGCGCTTCGTTGAAATAGGCGCGGAAGAGCGCCTCCTTGGCCGCGCCGCTTTTGCCCTGTCCCTGCGCCCAGCGAACGAGGCGGTGCGCATCGAAGCTGTTCGGCCGGTGCGTCACCGCGTCGAAGCGGTAGGGAATGTTTTCGGCGTTGCCATAGTCGATCAGCGCCTGCCGCATCACGGCCATGCGTTCCTTGCCTTCCGGCGAACTGACGCGGCCCGACATGTAGGCCTTGTAGTCGACTCCCTCCGGCGGGATCGTGGGGTCCAGCTCGTAGGGCCGGAACAGCAGCTGCACGTCGACGTCCGGCGCGAGCGCCCGGGCTTCCTCGATCCGGCGCAGGCCCAGCCAGCACCAGGGGCAGACGATATCCGACACCATTTCGATCACGACAGTCATGCGGGGGCCAAGCCTTTCGGTGTCTCGGGTTTCGAGGTCGCCATCGCGAGCACCTTCAGATAACCGTGTTGCACTTCCATCCGCTGTGTCACGCCCTTGGCGGCCAGCGCCCGGTGGATCAGGCCAAGGCGGTAGCAGGGCACGTGCATGAACATGTGGTGCTCGCAGTGATAGTTCACCCAGTAAGGCGCCAGCAGCAGGCCTTCCAGAGGGTTTGCCAGCGTTGTGCGGGCATGGCGCAACGGGTCGTTGTTGTCCGGCACGACGGCATGCTCGCCGATATTGCGCAGACGGGTGATCATCATCATCCAGGTCGCCATCGGCAGCAGCCACAGAATGAAATACGCCCACCAGTAGCCGAGCAGTATCAGCACACTGAAGATCACGAGGTTGGTGAGGATCATCGGGATCACGGCTTCACGTGCAGACTGCGAGCGGTTCTCCGCGCCGGGGCCCTTCTTGATGCCGATCCCTAAGGCATTGGCGAACTGGTTGGCGCGCTGCTTGTAGAAAGTCTGACCTATCAGGTCACGGATGATCTTGCGGCGCAGGGACGTGCGCGTCACCGGAAAGGGCTTCGAGAGGATGAGGTCCGGGTCTTCGTCCTGCTGGGCGAACTTGTGATGCGTCAGGTGATACTGGCGATAAGCCTTCAGGTGCCCGCCCATCGGTGCGCCGGCGAGCCAGTGGCCGAGAAAATCATTGACCTTCGCATTCGGGTGCAGCGCGCCGTGCGCCGCGTCGTGCATCAGGATGGTCAGGCCCAGCTGGCGCGCCCCGATCAGCATGATCGAGACCGGCAGGAACCACAGCGACCAGATCGACAGCGCCATCGCCGCCGCGATGATCACCCAGGCATGTACCACCAGCAGCGGGCCCATCCAGGCGTTGCGCGCGGACAGGCGCTCCCAGTCCTCGCGGGAGAAGAGGTCAAGCGGGCGGATGCGGGCAGCGGCTGGCATGGTGGCAGTATAGGCCAGCGCGGCGCCGCCGTCACCTTTCGGGCGGGGTTTCCGTAGCGTCGGGGTCCAGCCCGCGCAGTTCCATCGCGGCGCGGATTTCGCGGACCAGCCAGACATCCGATTTCGGCTCCGGCTTGCGGCGCAGCTCGAAACCGAAGGGGAGGGACACAGCTTCCGCCCGCTCCGGCGGCGCAACGGCAGGCGCCGCGAAGATCGACTCCGGCGCCCGCTCCGGCAGCAGCGCCGCGAACAGGAAACCCGCCGCGACAAGTGCGCCGGCCCAGACGTTCGACTTGAACACCCGCAGCGCGGCTTTCTCGCCCTGCGTTTTCAGGGTCATCGTCTGCCAGAGGCCGTGCACGAGGAACACCAGCGCGGTGAATGCGCCGATCCGTCCGGCATCGTTGAACATGCCGGCGAGCGCGATCAGCGCCGCGGCGCCCATATGGAAGCAGAACGAGATCAGCACGGCCCGCTTGCCGAACAGGCGCGCCGTGGAGCGCACACCGATCAGCGCGTCGTCTTCGCGGTCCTGCAGCGCGTAGATGGTGTCGTAGGCGACGGTCCAGAGGACGAGGCCGAAATAGAGGATGTAGACGGGGCCGGTAATCACGCTGGCGGTCGCGGCGCCGACCAGGACGCCCCAGTTGAAGGTCAGGCCCAGCCAGGCCTGCGGCCACCAGGTCACGCGCTTGGCGAAGGGGTAGACCGCGACCAGCGGCAGGGCGAGCAGGGCGGTGATCTTCGCATCGCCCGGCAGCAGCAGCCAGACCGCGAAGCCGATCCCCAGCTGCACCAGGAGGAAGGTGTAGGCCTGCTTCAGCGTCACCGCGCCGGACGGGATCGGCCGCCGGGCGGTGCGCGAGACCTTGGCGTCAAAGTCCCGGTCGGTGATGTCGTTCCAGGTGCAGCCGGCGCCGCGCATCACGGCCGCGCCGATCAGGAACAGGACGGCCCAGGCAAGGTCGGCCAGGAACAGGCCGCCGGAGAGGCGCTGGAAGGCGAGGCCGATGACGCAGGGCAGGAACAGCAGCCAGATGCCCACCGGCCGGTCGAGCCGCGCCAGCATGGCATAGGGCCGCCAGCCTGCCGGCAGGCTCTCGAGCCAGCCGGGAAGGGCGGTATCAGCCGGATAGCTGAAGGCTTCCGTTTTGTCGTAGCGGGGCGGCTGGCTCATTACGACGGGATATAAACGATTTGCCATCTTCTCACACCGGTTGTGCCTTCAAAACCACAAGGCGTGATGCAAAAACCACACCTGACAGGGGCGGCCGAAACGGCCTATACCGCGCCGCATGCCGACAACGCCGCGACTCTTTGTTTCTGCTGATCTTTCTGCCGGGCGCGCCGTCGCGCTAGTTGAGGAACAGTCGAACTACCTGCTGCGCGTGCTCCGCCTTGGGGCAGGCGGCGAGGTGCGCCTGTTCAACGGTCGGGACGGGGAATGGATCGCTGCCCTGTCGGCGGCGGGCAAGAAGGCGGAAGTCACGCCCCTCTCCCGGCTGCGCATTCAGCCGCCTCCGGCCACGCCCGCGCTGACCCTGCTCTTCGCGCCGGTGAAGAAGGATCAGACCGACCTGATCGTGGAGAAGGCGGCCGAACTCGGCGCTGTCCGCGTCGTGCCGGTTCTGACCCAGCGCACGCAGACCCGCACCGTTCGGCTCGACCGGTTCCGCAAGATCTCCCTCGAAGCCGCCGAGCAGACCGAGCGGCTGAACCTGCCGGAGATTGCGGACGTAGCCACGCTGGACGCGGCCCTGGCCGCCCTGCCGCCCGGCACGGCTGTCATCTTCTGTGACGAAGCCGGCGACGAGGCAGGCGCTCCCTGGGGCGGCGAAGCCGGTCGCGCCGGGCCGATGCGCGCCGTTCTGGAAGGGCTGAAAGGCCGGGACGCCGCCCTCCTGATCGGGCCCGAAGGTGGTTTCACTGGCGAGGAGCGCGCCTTCCTGCGCGGGCGTACCGGCACCTGGGCGGTGAGCCTTGGGCCCCGCATCCTGCGGGCTGAAACGGCGGCCATTGCGGCCATGGCGCTCTGGCAGTCGGTCTGCGGCGACTGGGTCTGACGGCGACGGAAATGTAACAATTGGGCGCCCCCATTGGCGGCGCCACATTTCGGCCTTATCTCCACGCCGGACAAGACAGCCGCCCGGAGCGCAACGATGACGACCCCCACCAGCGACATCGACGAAGCCTCGCCCCGGATAAGCGGCAAGACCGAGCTGGTCACGTATCTCGAAGGCGGCAACAAGCCGAAGACCGACTGGCGCATCGGCACCGAGCACGAGAAGTTCGGATTCCTCTGGGACGGCCTGAAGCCACTGCCCTATGAGGGCAAGGCTTCCGTCAAGGCCATGCTCGAAGGCCTGCGGGACCGGTTTGGCTGGGAACCGATCATCGAGGGCGGTCACCTGATCGGCCTCAAGAAAAACGGCGCCAGCGTCAGCCTCGAGCCCGGCGGGCAGTTCGAACTGTCCGGCGCGCCGCTGGAGTCGATCCACGAGACGTGCATCGAAGTTGGCCAGCACCTGACCGAAGTTCGCGTCCTGGCCGAGCCGCTCGGCATCGGCTTTCTCGGCCTCGGCGCCAGCCCGATCTGGAGCCTCGCCGAGACGCCGGTGATGCCGAAGGGCCGCTACAAGATCATGACCGCGTACATGGACAAGGTCGGGCGCCTCGGCCGCCAGATGATGTTCCGCACCTGCACGGTGCAGGCAAATCTCGATTTCTCGTCCGAGGCAGACATGGTGCAGAAGATGCGCGTGTCGCTGGCGCTGCAGCCGCTGGGCACAGCGCTGTTTGCCAACTCGCCCTTCATCGACGGGCGGCCGAACGGCTTCCTCTCGTACAGGTCGCAAATCTGGACCGACACGGACCCCGACCGCTCCGGCATGCTGCCCTTCGCCTTCGAGAGCGGGTTCGGCTTCGAGCAATACGTCGACTACGCGCTCGATGTGCCGATGTATTTCGTGCGCCGGGGCGGGCAGTATCTCGACGCGAGCGGGCTCAGCTTCCGCGATTTCATGGACGGCAAGCTGGCGATCCTGCCGGGCGAGCGCCCCGCGATGGACGATTTTGTCGACCACCTCTCGACCATCTTCCCGGAAGTGCGCCTGAAACGCTTCCTCGAGATGCGCGGCTCGGACGCCGGCCCCTGGAACCGGCTCTGCGCCTTCTCGGCCTTCTGGACCGGGATCCTTTACTCACAATCCTCGCTCGATGCGGCCTGGGACCTGGTGAAGGACTGGACCGCGCCGGAGCGCGAAGGGATGCGGCAGGGCGTGCGCACGCTCGGTCTTAGCACGCCGATCCCAGGCGGACGATCGATGCAGGATCTCGCGAAAGAGGTGCTCGCCATCTCGCGCGCGGGCCTGCGCGACCGGGGCAAGCTGTCTGCCGCGGGCGATGACGAGTCCGGCTTCCTTTCCGGCCTCGACGAGATCGCCGCCTCGGGCCTCACGCCGGCGGAACGCCTCCTCCAGCGCTATCACGGCCCGTGGAACAAGGACCTGACGAAGGTGTTCGCCGAAGAGGCATACTGAGCCCGTTTCCCAGTCCATAAACCGTCCACAACTCGCCTTGCGGATGTGTGGACGGTTTTCGCGCGTGAGGCGCATCTGGCGTAACGGCAGAAACCGCCTTGAGCCCTCCGCCGGGGCATGGTCAAACCTTTGACACAATCCGGACGCCACCGGCGGGCCGTGTCACTTAGCGCGCTGGGGAGCCGTTCATGCTGGTTATTGTTCTGGGCATTTTCATCACACTGGCGACCTGTATCCCGGTCTTCAGCCAGATGCGGAAACATCCCAAGGGCCTGCACATCCTGTTCTTCGCCGAGATGTGGGAGCGGTTCTCCTTCTACGGCATGCGCGGCCTGCTGATCTTCTACCTCACCCAGCACTTCCTGTTCGATGACCGCACGGCGCAGGGCCAGTATGGCTCCTACACGGCGCTTGTATACCTTCTGCCGCTGCTCGGCGGCTTCCTTGCGGACAAGTATCTCGGCAACCGAAAGGCCATCGCGTTCGGCGCCCTGCTGCTCGTTGCGGGACACCTTACGATGGGGCTGCACGGGCCGCAGGCCACGCAGACGATGACGGTCAATGGCGCCGAGTATAACCTGGCTGTCGAAGGCCGCGGCGGGTCGCGTCAGGTCTTCATCGAGACCGGTACGCAGCGCTGCCTGTTTGGCGGTGAAGAAGGCCATGATGGCTGCCGCGCAAACGTGAACGATGAAGGCGGCATCACCTTTACCGGCCTCGAAGACGGCAGCCCGATGCCCGCAGTCATCCCGAACGTCATGGAGACGCTCTCGGAACCCGTGCGCGATCCTCTGTATACGAACATCCTGTTCCTCGCTCTGGCG
>JBBSDJ010000047.1:0-16896 GCA_038249555.1 Caulobacterales bacterium | reverse complement strand
TCAGACCTTACCGAACGCGTTTTTCTCACCCAGCAGCTGTGGGTCGAAGAGGGCAACCAGAGCGCCAGCTCGATCAAGATCGAAAACCAGCTCGGCGTGCACTTCGACAAGGTCGATGTCTGGCTCGGCTACCGCGAAGAACTCGGCGGCCCGTTCGACGAGCACGCAGTGCTCATCGCCGTCGTCGCCCGGCGCTAGGGCGTCACTCGGCCGGCGCTTCCGGCGCCGTGTAGCCGGTCTGCACCATCAGGTAGGCGATCACCGCCAGCCGGTCTTCAGGTTTGCGGACACCTGAAAAGCTCATCCGGTTTCCCGGCACGAAAGTGCGCGGATTGGCGAGCCAATTGTCAAGCTGTTCCGGCGTCCAGGTAAACGTCTCGGCCTTCAGCGCCGGCGAATAATCGAAGCCCGGCTCGGAGGCGACCTGCCGTCCGAACAGCCCATGCAAGTTCGGCCCGACGAGATTGCCGGCGCCTTCGGCCGTCAGGTGGCAGGACTGGCACAGCTTCCAGGTCCGGTTCCCCGCCGCGTAGTTGGCCGTGTTGTAAGGCGCCGGAAGCGCCGCGAATTCCAGGCTCGGTTCAGCCGGCGCGGCGGCAGGCGCTGCAATGACCGGAGCGGTCACCGGCGCGGACGGCGCGGCGGCGGGCGCTGGCGCGGCCGTTTCATTGGCGCCGCCGCAAGCGGCAAGAACAGAAAGGGACAGGACGATGGAAACAAAAAAGCGCATGTCAGCAAGGCCTTGAATGAGGAGCAATGCAGCAGTTTCACCGCGAACCGAGCAAAACTCAACCACCCACATCCGCGCAGGACAGGCGCCGGCCGGCCCGCTACAATGAACGGCTGATGGCTGATTCTGCGCGCCCCCGTCCCGTGATCCTCCGGCTGCCGCCGGAGGTGGTCAACCGCATCGCGGCGGGCGAAGTCGTCGAACGGCCTGCGGCAGCGGTGAAGGAGCTTGTGGAGAACGCGCTCGATGCCGGCGCCCGAAACATTGCCATCGCCATCGAGGACGGCGGCCTGAAGCGGATCACCCTCGAGGATGATGGCTGCGGCCTGACGGCCGACGAACTTTCCCTGGCGCTGGAACGGCATGCCACCTCGAAGCTCGTTCCCGATATCGATGGCCGCGTCGATCTCCTGAACATCCACACCATGGGTTTTCGCGGCGAAGCCTTGCCGTCGATTGCCTCGGTCAGCCGGATGCGGATCGTCAGCCGTGCTGCGGGTGAAGCGGCAGCGGAAATATACTCCGAGGCAGGACGGATCGAGGGGCCGAAACCGGCGGCGTTCACCGGGCGGGGCGAGACGGGAACGCGTCTCGACGTAGCGGATCTTTTCCATGCGACACCGGCGCGCCTGAAATTCATGCGCGGCGAGCGGGCCGAGGCCATGGCGGTGACCGATGTGGTCAAGCGTCTCGCGATGGCCAATCCGGCGGTCGGGTTCACGCTGGAAAACAATGGCCGCAATGTCCTGCGATACAGCCCCGAGCGGGATGACGAAGCCGGCCGCCTCTCGCGGCTCGGCGCGATCATGGGGCGGGAGTTCAGCGACAACGCCATTGCGATCGAGGCCGAGAGAGACGGCGCGCGCCTCTCCGGTTTCGCGGGCTTGCCAACGCTCAATCGCGGCAATGCGCAGATGCAATACCTGTTCGTGAACGGACGGCCCGTGAAAGACCGGATGCTGACCGGCGTCGTGCGCGCCGCCTATCAGGACTTCCTCGCGCGCGATCGCCACCCGATGCTGGCGCTGTTCGTCGAGCTGGAAGCCGAAGAGGTGGACGTCAACGTTCACCCCGCGAAGACCGAAGTGCGCTTCCGCGATGCCGCCAGCATTCGCGGCCTGATGATCGGCGCGCTGCGCCACAGTCTCGCGGACGCAGGCCACCGCGCCTCGACGACGGTGGCAGGATTTGCGCTCGGAAAGGCGCAGCCCGAAGCGTCGCAGGTGGGCTTGCTCTGGCAGGCGCCCTATGCGCCTGCGCAGCGGCCGGTGAGCCTGCCGCGCGGCGTGTTCGAGGCGCAGCGGGAACCGTTCGTGCCCGATACCGCGCCTGCAGCCCGGGTCGAGGCGGACGTGCCGCCGGCGCATTCCGGCGAATTCCCGCTCGGCGCCGCCCGGGCGCAGCTGCACGAGACCTATATCATTGCTCAGACGGCGGACGGTATCGTGATCGTCGACCAGCACGCCGCGCATGAGCGGCTCGTCTACGAGGCCATGAAGCGGCAGATGGAAGAAGGCGGCGTTCGGCGCCAGGCGCTGCTGATCCCGGACATCATCGAGCTCAGCGAAGACGAAGCCGGCCGCATTCTGGAGCGGGCGGACGATCTCGGCGCGCTCGGGCTCGAGGTCGAAGCCTTCGGCCCCGGCGCCATCTGTGTGCGGGCGACCCCGGCGCTCTTCGGAGAGATGGACACGGCCGGGCTGCTGCGCGATCTGGCGGATGATTTTGCCGAGTACGGCTCCGGCCTCGTACTGAAGGAGCGGTTCGAAGAGGTGATGGGCAACATGGCGTGCCGGTCTTCGGTGCGCGCGGGCCGTCGCCTCAATGGTGAGGAGATGAACGCACTGCTGCGCCAGATGGAGGCGACGCCGCATTCCGGCCAGTGCAACCACGGCCGCCCGACTTATGTCGAACTCAAGCTCGCCGATATCGAGAAGCTGTTCGGGCGCCGGTGATGAACGCGGGCGTCACACGGCGCGGCTTCCTCGCAGGCGCAAGCGCTCTTTCCGCGGCAGGCTGCGCGGGCTTTTCCGCCGCCGGCCCTCCATCGGCGGCGCTGGACCGCACCCGCGCGCTGGTGGAGGCGGGCGACGTTCCAGCAGCAGGTCTCGTGGTGCGGCGTCAGGGGCGGATTGTCTTTTCCTTTGCCGCCGGCCTCGCGCAGGGCGCCGGCGGGCAAGCCGCGCCGGTCCCGTTCAGCGCCGATACAAAGATGCGGATTGCTTCCGTGTCCAAGATGGCGGTCGCGCTGGCCGCGCATCGTCTCTCTGCTACCGGATTGCTGGACATCGACGCGGATATCTCTGCCGCGTTTGATCCGCCGCTGCGCCATCCGCAATTTCCGGACGCGCCGGCCACGCTACGCCAGCTTCTCAGCCACACGGCCGGCCTGCAGGATCCGGACGTCTACTGGATGGCCGCGCCTGGCCGCACGGAAGGGCTTTTTACGCCGGCCATGTGGCGGCCCGCCGAGGCGGGCCCGCCGGGCAGCGCGTTCAGATATGCGAACTTCGGGTACGGTCTCGCCGCTCATGTTCTCGAACGCGCCACCGGTATGCGCCTTGACCGGCTCGTCGCGCAGACCGTTTTCCGAGGGGCGAGCCTCGGCTGCGGGTTCAACTGGTCCGGCGTCCCGCGCGCCCAGCGCCAGGCCGGGGCCACGCTGTATGCTTTCGAGGAGGATCTCTGGCAGCCGCAGGCCGACGGTCCGGCGGTCCTTGCTGGCGAGTCGCCCGCGATCCTGAGCGAGACCGGATTCGACCTTGCCTCTTATGTTCCGGGTACGAATGGAACACTGTTCAGCCCGCAAGGCGGCCTGCGCGCGAGTTTGCAGGACATGCTGACGCTCGCGCGGCTTGCAGCCTCCGAACCGGGGATGACGGAACCTGTCTGGACACATGATCCGGCGAAGGGCGTGGATGATACGGATGCAGGGTACTTTTCAGCGTTCACGGCGGGCGCGCAGTTTCACCCCGCAGACGACTCGCCGATCCCCGGACTCAAGCTTCTAGGTCACCACGGCGAAGCTTATGGACTCTACAGCGCGGCCTTTCACGTGCCGGACCTGGATGCGGAATTCGCCTTTGCGGTCACCGGAACGAAATCCAGCGGCGCGGCGCGAGCAGAGCGCCATCCGGTGGTCGTGAAAGCGACCGAGTCGCTTTGGGAAAGTGTGGCAGAAATCCTGGGCGCTGGCGCCCTTTAGGCCGGACCCAAAAAAGTCTCTCTGCCGCGCGCGCAGAAATGCCGGACCGGATCAGGCCTTCGCCTTCTTTGCAGTTTTCGGCTTGTCGGCTTTCTTTCCGGTTTCGCGCGTCTTGCGCATCCGGTCCATGCCGCCGCCGGCGACCCATTTGAAGATACGCCAGGCTTCACCGGTGGTCATCTTCGGGGCGGGCGCCAGTGTTCCCGTCTTTTCGGGCGGCGCGATCTTGGGCGGTTTGCGGCCCTTGGTCTTTGTACGGACGGGTGCTGGAAGGTCCGGCGGCGTATCGGCCGCGATGATCTCGTCCTCGCGCGTCTCCAGCTGGGCTGGCGCGCCTTTCGCCTCGAAGGCGGGATCGAGATTGCCGAGCAGGTGCGCGTCCGAGAAATCGACAGCGAGTTCGACCCAGAGCGGCAGGTGGTCTGACATCTGCCAGGTCAGCCAGCGCTCAGCATAGTATTCCTTGTCTCTCGACTTGTCCTTTGGCGTGCCGTCCGGGCCAAGATCGCGGTGGCGGGCGGGCAGCGCAGGCGCGTAGTGCTCGTAATGCTCCGGCCTGAACACGGCTTTCGACCAGTCGAACGCGCCGGAGGACAGAAAAGTGAGTTCGTTGGCCTTTGTGCGAAAGGCAATCTGGTCATAATAGTTCGTGCCCAGAAGATTCGATGGGTACTGTTCCGGCGGCAACTGGAATCCGGCCTTGGTCAGGGCCTGCATGGTCTCGTCGATGGGATTCTTGATGTTGAAGTCGCCGAGCAGGATAAAGTTTTCCTTCTCGCGCTCGGCCCGTCCCGCCATTTCCTTTGCGAGGTATTCGATTTCCTGCACGCGGCGCTGGTAGCCGTCCGAGCCCTTGGATTCCTCGCCGAAATAGATGTGTACAGTGCAGAGAGAGAACTTGAACCAGCCGGCTTGGAAACTGACGAGGAAGGGTGTGCGGGCGAATTGCTGCTCGCCGGGGAGCAGGGCATGTTTGGGCAACACAATCTCGCCGGCGATATTCCGGAAGCGGACTTTCCGGCTGTCGTACACGAAGGTCATGCGCTCGCGGTTGCCGGAGCTGCCGACGGTCACGTCCGTTGCAATGAAATCCCACCCCGGCCCCATCAGGCGGATGACATCTTTCAGGGGCTGAAGGTCTTCGTTGACTTCCTGCAGCGCGCAGACATCGAAGGCGGAGAGGATTTCGGCGATGTAGTGCAGGCTCTCGCGGCGGCGCGGGCCGTGGCGGAACTTGTTGTTGTCGAAATCCCGGATGTTCCAGGTGCCGATGATCAGGCTCGCATCCTTCGTGCGGCGCGGCACGCCCTTGGGCGGCGGTGAGGCGAGCTGAGCGCGCAGGTCGAGCAGGCGGCGCGAGGTCCAGTCGCGCTCGGCGAGCGTGAACAGGCGCTCGTTGCGCAGATCGGTGTACCAGACCATTCGCGTGTCCCCTCGCATTCTGCGATGGGCGATCAATCGTTAAGTTTGGTTAGCAGGCCGTTAACGTTTCCCCAAATGCGCCCTGAAAGCAGGGTATTCAGACACTGACGACACGGCCGGGGTTCATGATGTTGAGGGGGTCAAGCGCGCGCTTGATCGCCCGCATGGCTTCGGTGGCGGCGGGTGGGCGAAGGCGCGCGAGTTCGTCGCGCTTCAGGCGGCCGACACCGTGCTCGGCAGAGATGGAGCCGCCGAAAGCGGTGACTGTGTCGAAGACGATGCGCGTGACCGCGGCTTCATGCGCCTTGAGAACCGGGGCGACATTGCCCGCCGGCTCGACCACCGAATAGTGCAGGTTGCCGTCGCCGACATGGCCGAAGATGACAAAATCCGCCGACGGAACATGCGCGCGCACGGCACCGTTGCAGGCATCGATGAAAGCCGGGATGCGGCTGATGGGAACGGAGATGTCCTGGTTGAGGGCGGTGCCATAGGCTCGCTTGGAGAGCGGGATCGTTTCGCGGATGTGCCAGAAAGATTTCGCCTGCGTCTCGCTGGCGGCAATCGCAGCATCCTGGACGAGGCCCGCTTCGGCGCCCGCTTCGAGGGCGGCGGTCAGCAAGGCTTCCGCTTGTTCGGCGCGGGGTTGGGAGATTTCGATCAGCACGCGCCATTCGGCATTGGCGGGCAGCGGATCGCGCGTACCCGGAATATCGGCGACGACCATCGCGACGGCGTTGGCGGGAATGATCTCGAAGCTTGTGACCGAGTCTCCGGCATAGTCGCGCACGAGGGCGAGGAGTTTCACGACATCCTCGGCGGTGGCGACGACGACCCAGCCGGTGGCGCGCTGGACTTTCGGAAACAGCTTGAACGTGGCGGCCGTGATCAGGCCGAGCGTGCCTTCGGCGCCGGCGAAGAGGTGTTTGAGGTCGTAGCCAGTATTGTTCTTGCGCAGGCCTGAGAGTCCGTCCCAGATATCGCCGGAAGGAAGCACGACTTCAAGGCCGAGGATAAGGTCGCGCATCATGCCATAGCGCAGAACGGCAACGCCGCCGGCATTGGTGGAAATCAGGCCGCCGAGCGTGGCGGTGCCCTGCGAGCCGAGCGAGAGCGGGAAGAGGCGGCCCGCTTTCTCCGCCGTCTCCTGCGCGGCGACGAGCGTGGCGCCGGCTTCAATGACCATTGAATTGTTGAACGGATCAACCTCCCGCACGGCTGTCATGCGCGTCATCGATACGCAGACTTCGCCGTGGGGCGTGCCGCCATCGACGAGGCCGGTATTGCCGCCCTGCGGCGTGATGGCGACGAGGTGGGCCGCGCAGAGTTTGACGAGGGCGGCGGCCTCGCTGGTGGAGGCGGGGCGGGCGATGAAGGGGGTTTCGCCTTGGTAAGTGCCGCGCCAGGGGGTCGAGGCGGCGAGCAATTTCTCCGGATCGTCCGTCCAGCCTTTCGGGCCGAGCAGGTCCTTGGCGGCGGCGAGAAAGGCGGGGGGCAACAGCGCGGTCATCCCTGCAGTCTACGCATTTCCTGCGCGATGGCGAGGCCGCCGGCTGTCGCAGAGAGGCCTTCGATCACCCCGTCGCGGGCCTCGCTCGTCTTGTTCTGGCTGAGCTTGCTCATGCCTTCGAAGCGGATGGGGCGGAGTTCGTAGGCGCGGATGCCGCGCAGCATCATCTGAAACGAGGCGGGGTCCATCTTGGCGCGGGTCCAGGGCGGCTTGGGCAAGAGCTGCGCCTCGAAATGGGCGGAGACGTCGTCGAGGAATGCGGTTGCGTCTGCCGGGGACGGCGTGCCTTCGGCCTCCACCGAGAGATAGTTCCAGGTCGGCACCTGGTTAGGGAGCGGGCCGTACCAGTCCGGCGAGATATAGGCGTCCGGCCCAGTGAAGACGATCAGCGCGGCGGCGCCCGCTTCGAGGCGGCGCGTGACGGCATTGTGCGCAGACAGATGAAAGCGCAGGCGCGGCTGGCCGTCTTCGAGCGCGGCGAGGATGGGCGTGTGTGCGGCCAGCGGGGCGAACTCGCCGCTGACGCAGACGAGGCCGAGCGGGTAGGCGCGGATGCGGGCGATCAGCGTTTCCGGATCGGACTCGCGGAAGAGCGGGGCGGGATGCATGGCCTAGAACAGGCTGCCCTGCTGGCCGGGCTTGCGCGGCGGGGCTTTCGGTTTTGGCGCGCTGCCGGATGGCGAGGCGGTGACATCGCCGTCCGCGAAGCTGACCTTGAACTGATCCGTACCCGATGCAATGTCTGCCGAGCGGATCAGGCGGCCTTCGTTATCGCGCACGATCGTGTAGCCGCGTTTCAGCGTGGCCTGATAGGAGAGGGTCTCCAGCATCTTGGCTTCTGTGTTCAACGCCGCTGTCCGTTTTTCGATCAAGCGCATAAGGGCGGGGCGAGCGCGCACGGCAATGTCACGCAGGCGCTGGCGGCCTTGCCGGATTTCGGATTTCAGCATCGCGGGCGAAAGCTGAAGCCGCGAAAGCGTGAGGCGTGCCTTCTGCGTCAGGGCGAGGGCGGCCTTCGGCAGGTTGGCGCTGGCAAAGTCGAGGCGCTGGCGGGCAGGCTGCAGCAGCATTTCCGGACGCGGCAGGCGCGCGGCGGCGAGCTTGTCGCGGCTGCGGGCGAGCGCGCGTGTCAAGGCGCGCTTCAGGCGCTCGCCGCTTTCGCCTGTGGAGAGCAGTAATTCCGTCCGTACCGGGACGGCCATCTCGGCGGCGCCGGTAGGCGTCGGCGCGCGGCGGTCGGAGACGTAATCGATCAGCGTCGTGTCGGTCTCGTGGCCGACGGCGGAGATCAGCGGGATCTCGCTGTCGAACGCGGCGCGCACGACGATTTCCTCGTTGAACGGCCACAGGTCCTCGATCGAGCCGCCGCCGCGGGCGACGATCAGCACGTCCGGCCGGTCTGCGCCGGTCATGGCGTTGAAGCCGCGGATGCCGGCGGTCACTTGGGCGGCGGCCTGTTCGCCCTGCACGAGGGCGGGCCAGACGATGACGCGAACGGGGACGCGCTCGCGGATACGGTGGAGGATGTCGCGAATGACGGCGCCGGTCGGCGAGGTGACGACGCCGATCACGCGCGGCATGTAGGGGATGGCTTTCTTGTGTTTCGGATCGAACAGGCCCTCGGCGGCCAGCTTCTTCTTGCGCTCCTCCAGCAGCTGCATCAGCGCGCCGGCGCCGGCGGGACGCATCGAGCTGGCGATCAGCTGGTAGGCAGAGCGGCCTTCGTATGTGGACAGCCTGCCGGTCGCGATGACTTCAAGGCCTTCTTCCGGGCGGAAGGGCAGACGCTCGACCTGCCCGCGCCACATGATCGTGTTGAGCACGGCCTTGTCGTCTTTCAGGTCAGCATACATGTGGCCGGACTTGGCGAGGGTCACGCGGCCCAGTTCGCCGCGCACGACGACATGGTCATAGTTCGTCTCGATCGTCCGCTTCAGGCTGGCGGCGAGTTCGGAGATGGTGAGTTCGGCCTGGTTGGTGGGGCTTGAGTCGGACATGGGGACTTGATCCCATGCGCGGCGCGGCGCATCAAGCCGCCCCATGAACATACTCCTGATCGGATCGGGCGGCCGTGAACACGCCCTGGCCTGGAAGATGGCACAGTCCCCGCTGGTGGACGTGGTGCATTCGGCGCCCGGCAATCCCGGCATGCACGAGATTGGGCCTTGTTTCGACGTGGCAGCGGACGATGTCGACGGGCTCGTGAAGCTCGCGCTGCAGATCGAGCCGGACCTTATCGTGATCGGGCCGGAGGCTCCGTTGTCGCTGGGGCTGGCGGACATTCTGCGAGCACGGGGTTTTGACGTATTCGGGCCGTCGAAGGCGGCGGCGCAGCTGGAAGCCTCGAAGGCTTTTTCCAAGGCGCGGATGGTGAAGTACGGCGTGCCTACAGCGGCCTATGGCGAGTTTACCGAGGTGGGGCCCGCGAAGGCATTCCTGAAGAACATGAAGGCGCCCTATGTGCTGAAGGCGGACGGCCTCGCGGCCGGCAAGGGCGTCGTGATCGCCGAGACGCTCGCGGAGGCGGAAGCCGAGATTGCCGAGATGCTGAACGGCAAGTTCGGGGACGCGTCGGCGACGCTGGTGATTGAAGAATTCATGCACGGCGAGGAGGCGAGCGTGTTCGTCATCACCGACGGCGTGGGCGCGGTCTACCTGCCCGCAGCGCAGGACCACAAGCGCGTGGGCGACGGCGACACCGGACCGAACACCGGCGGCATGGGCGCCTATGCGCCGGCACCGGTCGTCAGTACAGAGATCATGGCGCGCGTGAAGCGCGAGATTGCCGAGCCGATGCTGAAGGGCATGGCGAAGGACGGGATGCCGTATCAGGGCGTTCTGTATATCGGCGTGATGGTGACGGCGGACGGCCCGAAAGTGGTCGAGTTCAACGCGCGCTTCGGCGATCCGGAATGCCAGGTGCTGATGAAGGGGCTTGCGGGCGATATCGTGCCGCTGATCCTGATCGCGGCGACCGGCGGCCTGAAGGGCAGCGAGAAGGATTTCGAACGACTGCTGGAGCTGGAGAACTTTCGGCCGACCGCCACCGTCGTAATGGCGGCGAAGGGGTATCCGGGCAGCTACGGCAAAGGCTCCGTGATCGGCGGTGTGGCGGAGGCCAACTCGATAGACGGCGTCACAGTGTTTCATGCGGGTACCGATGTTACGCCGGACGGCGCTCTGGTCGCCAAAGGCGGGCGTGTGCTGAATGTCACCGCGAGCAGCGCAACCCTGCGCGAGGCGGTCGACCGGGCCTATGCGGGCGTGGCGGCGATCAACTGGCCGGAAGGCTTCTGCCGGCGGGACATCGGCTGGCGCGCGCTGGGATGATTGTCGGCCCAAGTGGACAGCGTCCCGACGCTTGAGTCCGAGGCGGCCTGCACCTGCAGCGTCGTCTGTAAGTCTTTAAACCCCGCCTTGCCCCGCGCATTGAAGCGGCGGAGACATTTGCGCTACCAACATTCTTTTTTGTAAGGCGGGATTGACGTTAAGTGGCAAGCGCCTGCTGAATTGACGCATAGCCAACAGGGTATTCACTTTGTGTTCTGAGAGACGAATCGAAGTGCGCCGCCGGACGACGCGCGGGGAGCAGACGCGCCAGCAGATCATTGCAGCGTCCATCGTCTGCCTCAACCGTTTGGGGTATGCAGGGACTTCGGTCGAAAACGTGATGGACGAAGCGCGCCTCAGTCGCGGGTCAGTATTGAACCAGTTTCCGAACCGCATCGCGCTGATGGCCGGCGTGATCGAAGCGTCCCTCGACAGCTTGATGATGGAAACGAACCGGCGTGCGAACCGCATTGCGGACCCTCAGGCGCGGTTGCGCGGTATCGTCGATGTTTTCTGGGAGTCCCAGAAACTGCCGGCCGCAACCGTTGTGACAGAAGTGCTCCTCGCTGCCCGCTGGGACGAGGCACTCGCGACGGCGCTGAGGCCAGTCGGTGAGCAGATTTATCAGCAGTTTGTTATCTATGTCCTCGAGTTGTTGCGCGAGGCGGACGTCAGGGAGGCCAATTTCGAGGAGGGCCTGGCGCATGCCTACCTCCTCATCCTGAGTCTACGCGGTATTGCACTGGAACTGATGCACAATCCCGGAGCCGATGTCGTCTATAGGGCGCTTGACCAGATCAAGTCGATGCATCAGGCACATTGCGACAAGGTGCTGGAGGGACGTTAGGCCGCCGGTTCATCCTTGAACCAGACTTCTACCGGGCCCTTGAACGTCAGTGTCAGGGGATTGCCTTTGCGGTCCATCGCCTTGCCGGCTGTCAGCTTGATCCAGCCTTCGGAGACGCAATACTCCTCGACTGTGGTCTTTTCTTCGCCCTTGAACCGAACGCCGACGCCGCGAATGAGGGCGTCATAGTCATAGTGCGGGCTGCGTGGGTTCACGGAGAGGCGGTCGGGGGGTGTATCGGTCATGCGCGGGGTTTAGCCGGGCAGGCGGGCCGGTTTCAAGCCCCCGGTTGCCGCGCGCCTTCAAAAGAGTAGATCGGGTTGAAAGGGAGTTCAGCCATGACACCGCGCAATCCAGATGTTCCGCCCGTTATGGGCCAGATCAACAGCCGTCTCGGCCTCTCCTTTTTCAAGCTGGTCGAGCGCGCGCTGCTCTTGCTGACGGCAGGATTGACGATCATCGCCGCAGCGACCGAAGTCTGGAACATCTACATCAAGCAGGAAGTCGGCCTGGCCGACATCCTCTTGATGTTCCTGTACGTCGAGGTCATCAGCATGATCGCGGTGTTCTACACCGGGATAGGCTCCCCCTTCATCTACCCGATTTTCATTGCGATCACGGCCATCGCGCGCCTCATCGTGCTTCAGGGGAAGGACATGGCGCCCGAGAAGGTCGTTCTGGAGGCCGCGGCGATCCTTGTTCTTGCGATCGCAGTTGTCGTAGTCGGATATGCCAAACGCAACTGAAGGCGGGACTACTTGCCCACAAAGATCAGCGTGCCTTCCGGCACCTTTTCGGTGAAGCGCGTCAGGTCCGCTTTCGAAAAAACGATGCAGCCGTTGGAGCGGCCCAGCTTGCCATGCTGTTTCAGGAACGCCGGCTCGGCATAGCTGGCGGCATGGATGACGATGGCGCGGGCGCGGGAAGTCTTGTTGCCATCGTCCAGCCCGTCGAGGCGGAATGACGTGCCGTGCTTGCCGGAATATTCCTCGGCGAAGCGGAACAAGCCTTCGGGGCTCGCCTGCGAACCGGAGACGCTCGAGAAGCTGTCGAGATAGCCGTCATGGTCCGCGTCCGAGCCGAGCCCATGCGCGGCGCGGAAAGCGGTCACGGCGCCGGTCTCGAGATCAATCACGAACAGGCGCTCCTTGCTGGAATGCAGGCCGTAATCGACCACGACCAGTGTGCCGCTGGCGTGG
The DNA here is from genome assembly GCA_038249555.1 of Caulobacterales bacterium. Lineage (GTDB taxonomy): Bacteria > Pseudomonadota > Alphaproteobacteria > Caulobacterales > Hyphomonadaceae > Hyphomonas. The sequence goes on along the minus strand of JBBSDJ010000047.1, from coordinate 4,653 downwards.
CCCTCGTGCCCGCGCGTCTCCATGGCGGTGACGGCGCGTTCGAGGAGTTCCGGGCGGATCAGGCCTTTGGGGTCCAGGGATTGGGCGTGGGCGACAGCGGCGAGGCAGGAAAAGGCGAGCAGGAACGGGGCAACGAGGCGCATCATGCCGGCGGGGTCCTTCTGGCATCAAATATCCGGCGACGCTGCGGCAGGTCTTGGCGCGCGGGGCGGTATAAGTATGGTAGGGTTCAAAATCCGGCAGAATTTAGGGAGCGCGACATGGCAGAGGCGGCAAACGCACAGGACCTGTTTTCCGGCACAAAGCCGGTGGTGGACAGCCACAAGTTCAACGAGGCAAATCTCGCCGCCTGGATGGAGGCGAATGTCGAGGGCTATCAAGGCCCGCTGGAAGTGCGCCAGTTCAAGGGCGGCCAGTCGAACCCGACCTACCAGCTGGTAACCCCGAAGAAGAAATACGTGATGCGCCGCAAGCCCCCCGGCAACCTGCTGCCGAGCGCGCACGCCGTCGACCGCGAGTATACGGTGATCAACGCGCTCTGGCCGCTCGGTTATCCGGTCGCGCGCCCGTATGGGTTGTGTACGGACGAAAGCGTTGTCGGCACGATGTTCTATGTGATGGACATGGTCGAAGGGCGCATCCTCTGGGACGGTACGCTGCCGGAGTCCACACCGGCCGAACGCCGCGCGATCTACGAGGCGAAAGTGAAAACCTTTGCAGACCTGCACAATGTCGACTGGAAGAAAGCCGGCCTGCAGGATTTCGGCAAGGAGGGAGACTATATCGCCCGCCAGATCCATCGCTGGACGAAACAGTACAAAGCCTCCGAGACGATGCTCATTCCGGAAATGGAAAAGCTGATCGACTGGCTGCCGAAGAACATCCCGCCCGGCGACAAGACGACCATCGTGCACGGCGACTACCGCCTCGACAACATGGTGCTCCACCCGACCGAGTCGCGCGTCATCGCGGTGCTCGACTGGGAGCTCTCGACGCTGGGTGATCCGATTGCGGACTTTTCCTATCACCTGATGAACTGGGTTATGCCGCCGGGCGATTCCACGCGCGGCTCGATCATGGCGATCCCGGACCTCAAGGCCTGGGGCATCCCGACGATGGAAGAATACGTGGCGCTCTATTGCCAGCACACGGGCCGCAAGGGCCTGCCGGAGCTGAACTACTACTTCTCCTACAATGCCTTCCGCCTCGCCGGCATCCTGCAGGGTATCGTCGGGCGCGTGCGCGACGGCACCGCCAACAGCGCCAATGCGGAATCGAACGCCGCCCGCGTCGTGCCGCTCGCACGCTTCGCCTATGAGTATGCCCGCCGCGCCGGCATGGAGGGGTGACGCCGCCGCCTCCGGCCTCGCCGGGCGGTGAGACCGGGCGAAAGCTGCTCACGCAGCGGGAGTTGTTTCTGCTCGCCTTCGCCGCCGCCGTGGTCACGGCGAACGCCTACTATATCCACCCGATCATCGCGCTCGTCGCGAAGGATTTCGGCGTCTCGCCTTCCGAGATCGGTCTGGTGCCTGCGCTCAACCAGATCGCGCTCGCCGCCGGCATCTTCTTCCTGCTGCCGCTCGGCGATCGGTTCAGCAACCGGCAACTCGCAACCCTGTTTGCCCTGGGACAGCTCGCAGGCCTCTGCGTCATGGCTTTCTCGACCAGTTTCTGGGTCTTCGTGGCCGGCTCCACCTTTCTCGGCTTCTCCACCATCACGCCTTACCTGCTGCCCGCCTACGCCTCCAAGCGCGTCGAGCCGCACCGCCTCGGACAGGCCACCGCCACGCTGACGACGGGCGTGATCGCGGGCATTCTCGTGGCCCGCGTCGGGGCAGGCTGGGTCGGCGAACATCTCGGCTGGCGCTGGGTCTATTACGGCGCAGCGGCGGTCATGCTGCTGGTGACCCTTCTCCTGCCGCGCATCATGGAGGGCCGGGACAAATCTGAAGCGTCTCCGCCGCCCGGAAACTACCCGTCGCTGGTGCTGTCAGTCTTCCCGATCATCCGTCAGCACCCGGAGGTTCTCCTTTCCGGCGCGATCCAGGGCCTCGGCTTCGGTATCTTCCTCGCCGTCTGGCTGGGCCTCGGCCTGCACCTGACGAGTCCGCAGATGGGCTACGGCGCCGACACCGTCGGATACCTTGCCGCCATCTCGCTGCTGAACCTTTTCACAACGCCCGCTCTCGGCGCCTGGGCGGACCGCACCGGCCCACGCCGCGCCCGCTTCATCATCTCGCTGATCCAGTTCGGTGCGGTCTGCCTGCTCGGCCTGTTCGGGCACAGCCTGTGGCTGCTGCTGATCCCCATCATCGCCCTGAACCTCGTCGGCCCCCTGATCGACATCACCGGCCGCATGACCTTCCTAACCTTGCCGGCCGCCGTGCGCACCCGGCTGATGACTGCCTATATCGTGTTTATGTTCATCGGCGGCGGCCTCGCCAGTTGGGCCGCCACCTGGGTCTACGAGCACGAAGGCTGGCACGGCACAGCCATCCTCACCGCGTCGATGTCGGCCATGCTGGTCGCGCTGTCCTTCATCGGCATGCGTCTGGACCCCGCGCGCCGCAACAAGACGTGACGCAGCCCGCGTGCGGTGGCATTGTCCGAAAAAAGGGAGACACCATGCGCGAGATCCTCAAAGGCGAACTGCGCCGCCCCATCAACCTGCTGACCGAGCAGAAATATGCGGGCCACAAGTCGCTGCACGATGACGCCGAAGCCGCGCGCCTCGGCATCAAGGCCGGCCCCGTCGAAGGACCGACGCACTTCTCCCAGTTCGTTCCGCTGCTGGCAGATGTCTGGGGCAGGGCCTGGTTCGAGCAGGGCTGTTTCTCCTGCCACTTCCTCAACATGGTGTTCGAGGGCGAAGAGGTTTGGGCCGAAATCGACGAGCCCGCCCCGAACGCCACGCGCACGCTGGCCCGCGCCTTCAAGGCCGATGGCACGCCTGTGCTGGAGGCCAGCGCCAGTCTCGGCCCGGACCATGGCGATACGCTGCTAGAAGAGCGGATGAAAAAGCTGCGCCCCGCCGATGACCTCGTCATCCTTGCGGACCTGAAAGTCGGCATGACCGGCCGCGACCATGAAATCGTCAGCATGGGCCCTGACCAGCACATGGGCGACCTGTATCCCTTTTCGCTGGCCGACAAGCTGAAGGTCATCACCGAGACGGACCCGATGTATTCCGACGCAAGCGCCTCACCCTGGGGCCGCGCAGTGATCCCGCTGGAAATGGTCAGTGTGCTGGCCAACTATTCCAGCCACGGCGCCCGCTTCCCGGTCAAGAACCCCAGCATCGGCCTGTTCGCGGACCTTGAAATCCGCATGATCGACGGCCCGCTCTTCGTAGGGGAGGACTACCTCCTGCGCCGCGAGATCGTCGCCCTGTCGGAATCACGGCGCGTCGAGAACTACTGGGTTCGCACCCGCATCTTCGATGCCGCTGGCAAGAACCAGAAGGCGGAAATGCTGCTCAATCACGGCGTGATGAAAGCCAGCTATCCGCACTATCCTCCGGAACGCCTCGCCTGACCTCCGTAGAATCCCGGACTGACCCCGCGCCGCTGCAGGGTTTAACTGGGAGGTATGGCGGTCCTCTGATCGCCTGACCGGGAGACAAGGATGAAACTCAAGACCGGAGTCTGGGTCGTGGTGGCTGACGGCGGCCATGGCATCGTATTCGAGAACGAGGGCACGGCTATTGCGCCGGAGCTGAAAGTCCTGCGGGTTTATGATCAGGAAAATCCGCGTACCCACGAGCTGGGGCGTGACCAGCCGCCTCGAACGGTTCAGTCCGCCGATGGACGCCGCTCGTCGCACGAAGCGCCGGACCTGCACCAGGTGGCAGAAGACCGGTTCATTGCGGGTATCGTGGCGGACCTGGAGGCCGATGCGGCGCGCGGCGCATTCAAGGGCATTGCCGTGGTCGCCCCGCCCGTTGCCCTCGGGCAGATACGCAAGTCCGTCAAAGGCGAATTGTCGAAGCGCATCATCGCCTGGATCGACAAGGACCTGACCAAGCACCCCGTGCCCGCTATCGCAGAGGCCGTCGCCCGCGCGATGGAGGACTGAAGACTGGCAGGACGCCGCGTCACTTCTTGGCTTTCGCGTGAAGGCAGACGATAGTCGGAGCTCAATTCAGGAGCACCCGCAATGCCCGGCTTCGAGACGATCCTTTACGACACGCGCGACGGCCACACGCGCATCACGTTGAACCGCCCGGCGAAGCTCAACGCGCTGTCCTATGTCATGCAGTCCGAACTCGCCGCCGCGCTTTGGGAGGCAGACAATGACACGTCCGTACACAGTGTAATCCTAGAAGGCGCCGGCCGGGCTTTCTGCGCGGGGTATGACCTCTCGGGCGCCGACGGCGAAGTGCCGGTCTCGCCGGTCGAGGACAAGGCATCAAAGTCCTATCGTGGCCACCGCTCCATTGATGACGATGCCTGGCAGCTGGAGCGCCAGCAGCGCTGGCGCATGGCGATCTTCGATATGCACAAGCCGGTCATCGCCAAGGTCCACGGCTATTGCCTCGCGGGCGGCTGCGACCTCGCCTTGATGAGCGACATGGTGATCGCCGCCGACACCGCCACCTTCGGCTTCCCGCCGGCGCGCGACCTCGGTGCGCTACCGAACCAGTTCTGGGTCTAC
>JBBSDJ010000046.1:0-16957 GCA_038249555.1 Caulobacterales bacterium | reverse complement strand
CGGGGGCTCGATTATGCTCAAATGGGCCATTCGCCTTATCGTCGCTGCCATCGCACTTATAGTTGTGGCTGTTGCCACGTTTGCAGGGCTACCCTGGCTGACCGTTGCCGGAGAGCGATTTGGTTCTGGCCCGTATCGCAGTCATCTGGCTGCCAATGAAACCGTACTCGACCTCAATGCGCCAGATGCAGGTTTTCAGTTAACAGCAGCTGACCTCGATGCCCGGTACGTCATTCTCGGCGAAATGCATGGCTACGCGCGCCCGCAACAGCTCGACGTCGCCTTGATCACATACCTCCAGACAGAGGGGCTGCCGCGCTGGTATCTCGCCGAAATGACCCCGCGCGAAGCTATAGCGGTCAACGAATACCTTTCAGGTGGCAGCGACAGCTATGCGCGGGCCGTATTTGACCGGTTCGCCGGGATGGGTGTCCAGTGGGCAAACCAAGAGTTCTTTCAGAAGCTGACATCACTGCGCGCGCTAAACGAAACACTTCCCGCCGAACGTCAGGTTCGTTTTATCGGCATCGATCTTGATCGCGACGGCGATCCCCTTGATCTGCCGGAGGCGGACGCCCGCGGTCCGGACCTCAGCGATCCGTCCACCGCGCGGGCCATCAATGAGGTCCTTTTCGGCGTGCCGGTGGAAACCCGCAGCCGCTATGGCGCCATGAAGACCAGGCTGACCGCACTGGCACAGCTGCCGGGTTTTGCCGATGCCCGGTTCTACGGTCTCTGGGGAATCTTCCACGCAAGTGAAGCGCCCATCAACAATGCTGATCCGCTCGCATCTTGGCTTCAGAAGAGCACCGCGCCTTATGCGGGCGACGTGGTCACGATAAACTCAATGTGCGTGGGCGATTGTTTCAACATGATGCCGGCGGCAGCTTTGCCAAGTCCGATGGCAGGCCCAAACGGAGAAGACTATACGTGGGTGCCGATGGGCATCGAGAACCCCTACTTTCAGCGTCCTAAAGGCATCAGCGACTTCATGCACACGCTCGGAACCGACCGCGCCGCACTCTACCGGGTCGGAGGCGACGGAAGCCCATTCAAAGAAAGCGACCGCCTTGCGGCCGCATCAGGATATCTCGTCATGATGCAGCCCTGGGAAGTTTCAGGAACGACGGCGCAGATGACCGACTATGTCCTGCTCTATCGCGATACTGCGCCGCTTTACCCTTGGTCGGGCAAGGCGTTCGATCTGAGCGGCCACGGGGCGGCCGCTAAGTAGCCGAACGGCAATTTAGGGCCGAGGCTGTGTAAAAACGCGCTGGCTTCTCGTGTGTGTCGGACTGTCACCGGCCGCTTGGCCTGATCAGGCGATTGCTCTGATCAGGGGGCCAACCCCGAACATGGCGATCATCCTCTTGAGGTTATAGGCCAGTACCTGAAGGCTCATCTCGGTTTTGACCTTTGCGAGGGTTTTTGTGAGGAAGTGTGTCGCGCCCATCCAGCTTTTTATTGTCCCGAATGGGTGCTCGGCCGTCCGCCTGCGGATTTTCATGGCATCTGGCATTCGCTCAAGTCGCTCCTGCATGGCGTCGAGGACACCGTCATGCTTCCACCGCTTGATCAGCTTGTAACTCTCTGGCGTGCACCTCGGTTTTAGCGGACATGCGCCACAGGCATCAAGGTTGCGATAGCGCACCAGGTCGGGATCAGGCCCTCGGGTCGAGCGCACCGGTGCCTGGGTCAGGGAGTGTCCGGCCGGGCAGGTGTAGCGGTCGTGCTCGGGCTCGTAGATGAAGTCGTGGGTGGTGAAGACGCCGCGCGTTGCCGCGCCCGCGGTATCAATCTTGGGCACGATCGGCACAGTGCCGCTGCCCTCGCAGGCGAGCACCTGATCGCGGCTATAATAGCCCCGGTCTGCCAGCACTGTGACTGACGCGTGGCCGCTCGCATTGCGCGCCGCCTCGCCCATCGGTGCGAGCTGGGCTCTGTCGCTACCGGTCATGGTGACCTCATGCGCGAGGATAAGGTGATGCTCGGTGTCGACGGCGATCTGGACATTGTAGCCAACGACGTCCGTGCCTTTTCCGCGTGTTGACATCGCACGGGCGTCAGGATCGGTGAGCGAGACCTGCGTACCGGGCGCCGCTTCAAGCTGCTCTTCCATCGCCTTCAGATCTGCGATCCGGCGGCGCAGGCCTTCGATCTTCTCCCGGAGGCGCGGTGTGCGCTCCTCGGCCACATCGCCGCCCTGACGGTCAGCCCGTTCCAGCGCTGTCAGATAGCGGGCGATGTGGGTCTCCGCCTGCTCGATGCGCCGCGCGACCTTGTTGGCAGTGAAGTTATTATCGCGGCTGTTGACGGCCTTGAACTTGCTGCCATCGATGGCCACGATTGCCCGCGAGAACAGGCCCAGCTGGCGGCACAGCTCCACAAACTGCGCGCTCACCTTTTGGATCGCCGGGCCGTGATCCTTGCGGAAGTTGGCGATCGTCTTGTGGTCGGGCGCAAGACGCCCCGTCAGCCACATCAGCTCGACATTGCGCCCCGCCTCGCGCTCCAGCCGCCGGCTCGACGCAACACGGTTGAGATAGCCGTAGATGTAAAGCTTCAGGAGAACAGATGGATGGTAGCCAGGCCGGCCGGTCGCACTCGGGTCAACCGCGACAAAGCCAAACGCACGTAAATCCAGCAGGTCAACGAAAGCATCAACAACCCGCACCGGATTATCCTCAGCGATGAAATCTTCCAGATGCGCCGGAAACAAACCGCCCTGATCGCGTGCAACACCTTCGACAAACCGCTTCATCAAAACCTCCCGAGACCATATCGGAGAGCATGAACTGCTTCGTCGTTTTTACACAGCCTCGGCCAACGACTGTCGTACAGGGGCTGGCGACGCGTGCCATTCGAGGTAACAACAACGGCCGTTCGGCGGGTCGGGCGGGGATTTACATCGGTTGGCACCAGAGTTCGGCGGCGGCGCCGGAGGAAGGACCGCGATCCGTTCGGGCCGCCGGTGTGACTGCCTTCAAAAATTAGGGCAGATTCGCCTCAAGTGTCGTCAATTGACGGGCCATTTTCGGATGGCGGCCTTACCCCGTCTTCCCGGAAGTCTTGCAGCAAAGAGGGGTGGCGCTTCAAATTGGCGAACTTTTAGGGGCCTGAATTGCTCGTGCAACGGCTCAAAACTTGCACACCGCCCCACATGGAAACCGGCCCTGTTCCGTTGTGCCCTTTGACGCGCGTTCGCCTGCGAGAAGCAAAGCTCAAGGCGCGTGACCGGCTGGTGTTTGGCGTGCCAGTGAAACGGTTTCCGTTTGCGCCGGGCTGTGAGCTTGTCTGCTTCGTTCCGGGTCAGGTTTTCGGCTTCGTACGCTGGCGCGGGGATGGATATGGCACGCAGACTTGGCGGATTGTGGTCTGCGAAGCGGCCGACACGGGCACCGAATTGACGAAGATTCCGGGCGTCGAACCGGCGGCGGCTTTGCTCCTGCACGCCTTCGGAAAGACCCGGGTGGTGCGCGCGCTGACTATGATCGACGCCCTCAAGAAGCAGCATGAATTGCCAGATATCGCCCCCGATTACTGGCGGCATTTGCACCTCTGCATTGAGCAGAATATCGAGCCCGATGCTTATGATGCGACCGGCTTCAAAGCGCTGCGCATCGCACAGGAACTGCGCTCTGGTCTCTGAGGCGTCAAAGGCGGTGTCAGGGGATGCGGAAAGAGAAGCGGCGTAATGCAAGATAAAAGAAGTTGTGCCCTGCGGGCTCGCTTTCTGGTGACGCCGCTTCAGGACCGTGCGAGTCGTTGACGATTGCGGCGCGAGTCGCCAAAAAAAATCTTTGCACGGCAGATACTGCAGAACACACGCGAGTCATTTGGCTTGGCGCATTGGCGCCTTGTTGCATGCGTACCAGCGGCCCTTCAGTGTGCGCACAACAGGAGAGGCAGGCGCCCTTTGAGTGAGACGAGCGATGACTTCCGGCCGAGGCTTGGCCGCGTCGGCCAGGACCGCGCGAAGCCCCCGCGCAGTCTTGCGTCCTCGCTGCGCAAGGGTCGCAGATCCGGCAGCACAGCGCGCAGGAGATCGGCACCGAGGGTTCAAGGCTGGCAGGGCACGCGCCGCACCATCGTCAAGGCGCGTGTGGTGCGGCTCGGCGGCAAAGGGATCGCCCTGCAGCGCGCGCACCTGGCTTATCTCCAGCGCGAAGGCGCTGGGCGCGGCGGCGAGCGCGCCGCGTTCTACGATGGCGAACGTGATGGCGTGGATGGCAAGGACTGGCTCAAGGTCGGCGCTGAAGACCGCCACCATTTCCGGTTCATCGTCTCAGCGGAAGATGGCGAGCAGCTGTCAGACCTGAAGCCATTCATCCGTGCCCTGGTCAAGGACATGGAAGCCGACCTTGGCACGCGGCTCGACTGGATCGCGGTCGATCATCACAACACCGATCATCCGCATTCGCATATTATGGTCCGCGGCGTGCGGGACAATGGCCGCGACCTCGTCATCGACCGGGACTACATTTCGTCCGGCATCCGCGCCCGCGCCGGTCAAATCCTCTCCCGAGAGCTCGGCCTCGAAACGGCCGAGGAAATCGAGCTCAAAGTCAACCGCGCGATCCCGTCCCGGCGCGTGACAAATCTCGACCGGCAAATGTTGAGGCAGAGCGGTACGGGCGGCATCATCGAACTCGACGATGTTCAGCGCCGCCGGATGCACTATCGCGCCAGGCTGCAAGTTCTGGAACGCCTTGGCCTCGCCGAGCGCGCAGGCGCCGGGCGCTGGCAGATCAAACCCGACCTGCTCGATTCCCTTTCGAGACTGGAGCAGCAGGGCGTCGCGCAGGCGCGCATCCGGGTGCATTTGCGCGAAGTGGGACCGAACCGCGCCGAAGGTTTCACTTTTGATCCGCAGGCGAAGCGCCGGGATGTCGTTGGCCGGGTGTTTGCGATGGGCCTCGCCAATGAGCACACCGGCAGCGTTTACGCGCTGGTCGATGGTCTCGATGGCCGCGTGCATCATTTCGAGTTCGCTGGCGATAAGGATCTGAAGTCCGGCGAATGGGTGAGGATCAAACCCGACTCGATCGGACGGCTGGGTGCGGTCCCGCCGCTCGGCGAGCAGGTCCAAGCAGCCGGACGAACGATGCTCGATGAGTGGCTAGCCGGGAAGCAAACGTTCGACGCCTCACGCGCAGGCCTCGGGGCGGAGTTTTTGTCAGCCGCCCGCGACCGCCATGCCGACCTTGTCCGGCGCGGGCTCGTTCAGCCGCGCGAGCTTCCGGACGCGCAATTGCTCGCGAAGCTCGATTGGGAAGCCATGCACACCGAAGGTGCGCGCATCGCGGCAGAGATGGGCAAGGCCTATCGGCCCGTAAAGCCGGGAGAGGAGCTTGAGGGTTACTTCGAACGCGAGTTCACGAGCCAGGCCGGGCGCTTCGCCGTCGTGGAGCGAGACCCGGAGTTTTCGCTTGTGCCCTGGAAGCCGGAGTTCGAACACCGGCGCTACACTCAAATCGAGATGACCATCGACCGTGACCTGACGATCAGCCGCCTGAGGCAGCGCAGCCTCGGTCTTGGCCGCTGATACCGGCGCCTATCAGGCGAAAACGCACGCCCGATTTCGCGTGCGTTCTCGAAACTTGAGGCCTTTTGCGACCTGCCGCGCGTCGAAGGCTAAAGCAGTCAAAAAAATCTTCATAAAAGAAAGTATGCCGGATTGCGCCGCGAAATGCAGGGCCTTGCTGGCAATGGCCTGCACGCATACTTGACAGTCATGACGCGCGAAAATGGGTAAAGTCACTCGCGCGGCGCTGATTTGACAAGCCGTGAAGACGCGCATTTTCTGAGCGCTGTCCATTGCCAGAAAGGCGCCTCATGAAGTCCCGCGCGATCTGTTACCTCGATGCCACGCTTGACGCCAAGGTCTCTGCGGCGGGCGCCAAGAAGGGCTGGTCGAAATCCTCCGTTATCGAAGCGGCGCTGAAGTATTTCTTTTCTTCCGCGATTGAGCACGAGCGCGACGGGCTGATTATCAAACGCCTCGATGACATGAACCGGCGGCTCGCCCGCATGGAACGCGACAGCCAAGCTTTGATGGAGCTCTGCGATCTCGGTGTCCGGTATCAGATCGCCTTCGGCCCGCGCCTCGATGCCGCTGCCGTAAAGTCGGTGTTCAAAGAAACCGTCCCAGCGTTTGAAAACTATCGGGTCCAACTTGAACGCCGCCTCGCGCCGGGACGCAAGCTTCTCGGAGAAGCGCTCGCCGATGCCATCTTCAATGAAGACGATTTTATCAAGGCGCCCGTCCGCGCCGAGGAGAAGACGTGACCGCTCAGCTCGCCGGGAAACGCGTTTCCGGCGCCGCCTCCTTGCGCGCCCCTTATCCTGGACGGAGGGTCTGGCAAGGGACGCTTGCGCTTCTGCCCTTGCCAGACCCTCTGTCCGGGATCACCTTTCGGGAGCAAGGCGGCTCCGGGACACGCGGGGAAGGGCGCTTGCAGATCAGATGAGCGAGCCGCCGGTTTTTTCGGAGTTCCACAAAGCGATTGCTGAAGCGCACGGCATTTCGCTTTTTGGGCGTTATTCCGAAACCGATGCGGCCGCCACCTTGCAGACGTCGCTTGTGTCTTTGAGGCGTTTGCGTGCAGATAGGCGCATCGCCTTTGTCCGTATCTCGCCGCGCAAGATCGGATTTTTCGGCTATCAGCTCATCGATTTCCTGCTGCAGGCCGTGGAGGAAAAATCATGCCCCGATACTCAAATGACCGGGAATTCCAGCTCGGAGACTTCTGGCTTTCCAAACGGCGCGGCTCCGAAGCTTGGTGCCGCACCTGGTTTGATCTCGAGGATCGACAGACAAAGCGCATTAGCCTCGGCACAACGGATCATAACGAAGCCCGTCAGGCGCTGACCGACTGGTTCGTGCTGAACCACGCCAAGAAGGATGAAAAGCCCGCCGACGCGACGCTGGCAGAAGTCTTCGCGCGATACTTCGAACACTATGGTTCAACAATCCGGAGCAGCGGAAACATCCAACGCGCTTTGAATTTCTGGCTCGACTTTCACGGCGCTGCGACGGTCGAAGAGGCCTGCCAGATGGCTCGCCAGCAAGCCTTTCAGAAGTATCTGCGCAGCGAGCGCCGTCTTGGGCCCAGCACAACGCGCCAGGTGCTCACGATCGGCAAGGCGGCGCTGAACTGGACGTGGAAACGCGGAGAGATTGCGTCTGTGCCTTATATCGAACTGGTCAAGGTGCCGAAGCCGCCGCCAAAGGGGCGACCCCTCGATGTTCCGGAAGTCGCGCGGCTGATCGAGGCGTCGGAGTATCACCTTCAGGCTTTCATCATCCTGATGATCGCAACGACGGGCAGGAACGAGGCCGTCCTCAGCCTGACCTTCGATCAGGTCGATTTTGCCAACGACCTGATCCACCTTAATCCAGACAAGCGGGAACAGACCCTGAAGTTCCGTCCGACGATCAAGCTGCCGCCGAGTCTGAAGCCGTGGCTCGAAGCACAGTCGAGGCGGTCGCGGTCAGGCCGCCTCATCGAGTTTCGGGGTGCGCCCGTGGCAAGCATTCGCACGGCCTGGCGCTCGGTTCGGGCGAAGCTGGAAATGGACAAACAGGTTCAGCCCTATGGCATCCGGCACACGATGGCGCGTTGGCTTCGCAAGAGCAGCGTTCCGGCCTGGGAAGTCGCCGCGCAGCTTGGCCACAAGAGTCCCGATGTCAGCACGACGGAGATCTACGCGCCGTTCGATCCGACGTACCTATTTAAATCGACCGCAGCAATCGACGACTTCCTCCAGCGCGTTGCGTGTCAGTTGCGTGTTAGTTCGATCTCCGAGTTTTTGATCGGCCAGCTAAAAGATGATCAAAATCAAAGCGGTGAGTGGTGGTTCGGGGGAGACTTGAACTCCCGACCTCGCGATTATGAGTCGCGCGCTCTAACCAGCTGAGCTACCGAACCGTTCGCCGCGTCAGCGAAGGCGCCTGATACACATTGGGGCGGGGCCGTGCAAGCGCCCTATCCTGTGCTCTGGCCTGCGCTCTGGCCCGCCAGTTCCGCAACATGCCCGGCAATCGACAGGGACGAGGTCAGCCCCGGGCTTTCGATGCCCAGGAGGTTGATCAGGCCGGCGCTGCCATGGGTTTCGGGCCCTTCGATGCGGAAATCGCCTGAGGGCGCGCCTTGCGGCACCAGTTTGGGGCGTACGCCCGCATAATCGGGGCTGAGGCGCTCGATCGTCAGGCCCGGCCAGAAACGGGTGACTTCGGCATGGAACAGCTTCGCCCGGGCGGGGTCGACCCGGTAGTCGAAGGGCGGGCGGGCTTCATCGGGGAGCCATTCGGCGTCCGGGCCGAGCTTGCCGCGCCCGGCCATGTCGATGGTCAGGTGCAGGCCGAGGCTGGAGCTGGTCGGCATCGGATAGATCAGCCGCGAGAAGGGCGTGTGGCCCTGGATCGTGAAATAGCTGCCTTTCACATAATGCGGCTGGGGCAGGCCGGCGGTGTGCGGGCCTTCGATAGCGGCCGCAATCTTGATCGCGTGGTGGCCGCCGGCATTGACGACCGTGCGGGCGCGGATGGTGGCGGGCGAGGCGCCGCCGGTCTCGAGGCGGACATGGCCGGTCTCGACGGCGCCGGAGAGCAGCGGCGTGCCGAAGGCGATGGAGCCGCCGGCATCCTCAAGTTCGCCCTGTAGGGAGAGGAAATAGGCATGGCTGTCAAAGATGCCGGAGACGGGCGAGACGATGGCGCCGGTGACATTCGCGCTGAGGGCGGGTTCGATCTTGCGCACGGAGGCGCCGTCGATGAGGCTGAGCTCCTCGACACCATTGGCTTCTGCGCGGCCGAGGATTTTTTGCAACTCGCCCGCTTCGGCGTCGCCCACTGACACCACGAACTTGCCGCAGCGTTTCACCGTGACACCGTGCGCATCAAGATAGGCGTAGAGCATCCGGCGGCCTTCAACGCAGTGGCGGGCCTTGAGGCTGTCCTTGGCATAGTAGAGCCCGGCATGGATGACCTCGGAATTGCGCGAGGACGTGTGCATGGCGATCTGGTCCTCGGACTCCAGCACGATCACCTCGCGGCCCGCCCGGGCGAGGGCGCGCGCCGACGCAAGGCCGATCACGCCGGCGCCGATGACGACCACATCTGCCTCGAAACTGTCCGCCATGAAGTGCCCGCTGTTGATCCGTTCAACCTCCCGCTCGCCGGGGAGGCATAAACGGTCTAGTATCAGGGCTCATGATCAGAAGCAGCCTGATTCTCGCGGCGCTTGTTGTCTCAGGGGCGCTGAGCGCGTTCGCGGATGTCGCGAGCGCCAATGCCGCGTTCCGGGCGGGGGACTATGACCTGGCGCTCAGCGAGGCAGCCGGGGAACGCTCGGCCGATGCGCATGCCCTGCGGGCGCGGGCGATGCTGGCCAAGGTGATGTGTTCGGGGCGTGAACCGGACCTCGCCTCGCTCAAGGCCGCGCTGGCCGCAGCCGAAGCGGCGCTGAAGCTGGACGCCGATCACGGGGAAGGGCGCCTGCAGAAGGCGATCACCCTGTCGCTGCTGACCCGGCCGATGAGCCTCGGCGACGCGCGCGACTCCGGGTACGGACCGAAAGCCCGGGCACTGGCAGAGGCCGTGCTGGCGGATGATCCGGCGAACCACTACGCGCTGGGCTTCCTCGCCGTCTGGCATGTAGAAGTGTACCGGCGCGGCGGATCGCTCGGCGCGGCGGTGATGGGGGCAAGCCTCAAGACCGCGCGCAAGTCTTACGCCGAAGCCGTCCGCCTCGCGCCGGAAGACGCCGGCCTGCGCTGGCAATGGGCGCGGGCGCTGGCCGCCTTCGACGCGAAAAAGTATCACAGCGAAATCGAAGCCGAGCTTGAAGCCGCTCTCGCGATTGATCCGGCCACGGATCTTGACCGCGTCATGCAGGAGCGGGCCGCGACGTTGTTGCAGGCGGTGGAGACAGAGAAACCGCGCGAGATCGAGGAAACCGCGCAGGGGATGTTGTAGCGCTTACTCCGCCGCCACGGCCTCGCTATGCGCGGCCTCTTCCGACAGCCAACGCTCCGCTTCCAGTGCGGCCATGCAGCCCATGCCGGCGGCGGTGACGGCCTGGCGGTAGGTTTCGTCGGTGACGTCGCCTGCGGCGAACACGCCGGGGATGGCGGTGCGGGTCGAGCCGGGCTCGGTGATCAGGTAGCCGTTCGGGCGCATCGGCAGCTTGCCCACGAAAAGCTCCGTGGACGGCGCATGGCCGATGGCGATGAAGATGCCGTGGACGGGAACGTCGCGCACCGCGCCGGTCTTGACGTTCCGGATGCGCGCGGCGGTCACGCCCAGCGGCTGCTCGTCGCCGAGCACGTCTTCGAGCGCCGTGTCCCAGATCACTTCGACCTTCGGATTCTTGAACAGGCGGTCCTGCAGGATCTTCTCGGCGCGGAAATGGTCGCGGCGGTGGACGACGGTGACCTTGGAGGCGAAGTTCGTCAGGAAAAGCGCTTCCTCGACAGCCGTGTTGCCGCCGCCGATGACCATGACTTCGCGGCCCCGGTAGAAGAAGCCGTCACAGGTGGCGCAGGCGGAGACGCCGAAGCCCTTGAACTTCTGCTCGCTCGGCAGGTCCAGCCACTTGGCCTGCGCGCCGGTGGAGATGATCACGGCGTCGGCGGTATAGGTCGTGCCGTTCTCGCCGACGGCCTTGAACGGGCGACTTTCGAAATCGACGCTGAGGATGTGGTCGCTGACGACCTTGGCGCCCATTTTCTCGGCATGCTCCTGCATGCGCACCATCAGGTCCGGCCCGAGCACATGGGCATCACCCGGCCAGTTCTCGACATCGGTGGTGATGGTCAGCTGGCCGCCGGGCTGCATGCCGGTGACGACCAGCGTTTCGCGCAAGCTGCGCGCGGCATAGACGGCGGCCGTCCAGCCGGCCGGGCCGGAGCCGATGATCAGGATTTCAGCATGTCTCGTCTCGGCCACCGCAGGCTCCTATCGTCTTCGAGGCCCCTATATGGGCGCTGGACGGCAGGGTTAAAGCGCTGCGGGCGGCTTCGCAATGCGGCTATGCGGCAGCGGGGCTAACCTCACCGATCACTTCCACGGTGGCATGGCTGGCGCCGAAGGCGTGGGCGAGGCGTTCCTTCACCGCGCGGCGCACCGCTTCGGCGCTGGCCCCGGCGGCGAGGGTGACTTCCAGCGTCACCAGCGGGCGCGATTCGGTCAGCGCCCAGGCATGGACGTGGGTGACATTGGCGACGCCCGGCACGTTGGCTTTCAAGTCATTAATGATCTTCGCGGCCTCGAGGCCTTCGGGCGTACCCTCGATCAGGATATGGCCGGACTCGCGCGCGATACGGATGCCGCCGAACAGGGCAAGGCCCGCGACCAGGATCGAGAGTAGCGGGTCGGCAATGTACCAGCCCTGCCAGAGGATCAGCACCGCGGCGAGGATGGCGGCGACCGAGCCGAGCATGTCGCCCGCCACGTGCCAGAGGGCGCCGCGCAGGTTGAGGTCGTCCTTGTGTCCGCCGCCATGCAGGATGGCGAAGGCGATCACGTTGACGACGAGGCCGAGCACGGCCACGCCCAGCATCAGCTCGCCCAGCACGGGCGAAGGCAGCAGCAGGCGGTTGACCGCTTCCCAGACGATCCACAGCGCCAGCAGGATCAGCAGCACGCCGTTGGTGAAGGCGGCCAGCACCTTCATTCGCCCGAAGCCGAAACTGCGCCCCGGATCGGCCGGGCGCGCGGCCAGCTTATAGCCGAGCCAGGCCAGCATCAGCGAGCCGGTATCGGTCAGCATGTGGGCGGCGTCCGCCATCAGCGCCAGCGAGCCGGACAGGATGCCGCCGATGACTTCGGCAAACATGAACCCGCCGGTCAGCAGCGCGGCGAGTACGACGCGGCGGCGGGAATCGGCGCTGCCCATGTCGGCATGGTGCTGGTGGTGGGCGTGGCCTTCATGATCGTGCGTATGGGCGAGGCCGTGCGCATTCGCATGCGAGTGGGCGCTCTCTTCGGGGCAGCAGGGATCGGTATGGTCGTGCATGCGGGAGGGGGTGGCGTGTGCAGGCGGATACGTCAACCGGCGCGTGATAGCATTACGCGGCCGTTATGGGGTATGGTCGATAAACACGCATGGCCACGGCAAGAGGGCCAGCGGTGAGGAGGAAAAAATGGGGTATGTGCGCCTGCGGCAGCTGGTGATTGCCGCTGCATCACTGGAAGTTGCCGACACTCTGGCGAATGTCCTCGGCCTCGGGGAGGCTTTCCTCGATCCGGGCGTTGCCGAATTCGGCCTCGTCAACCGCGTCTACGCCATCGGGGACCAATTCCTGGAAGTGGTCGTGCCGACAGCGCTGACCGCGCCGGCGGGCCGTTTCCTCGCGCGGGGCGGGGACGGCGGCTACATGGCGATCTTCCAGACCGACGACCTCGCCGCCGCCCGGGCCCGCGCCGACGCCCTGAAAATCCGCCGGGTCTGGAACATCGACCTGCCCGACATTTCCGCCAGCCACCTGCACCCGGCGGATGTCGGCGCGGCGATCGTCTCGATCGACGAAGCGCGGCCCGCAGGAAGCTGGCGCTGGGGCGGGCCGGACTGGCAGAAACACGCGGCTCGCGGCAAGCTAACCGGCGCGGTAATCCACACCGCTGATCCGGAAGGAATGGCCGCGCGCTGGGGCGAGGCGCTGGGCATCTCGCCGAAGGGCGGCGTGATCCAGCTGGCCGACGCCACGCTAGAGTTCCGTCAGGGCACGGAGGACCGCCTGGTGAAGTTCCGCGTCAGCGTGCCGGACGTGAGCGCCGCCTCCGTCCGCGCCGCGCGGCGAGGGCTGGATGTAGTGAACGACGAAGTGCAGATCGGCGGCGTTGGGATCGTGCTGAGCGGGTGAGGGGCTTTCCTGAGCCAGACTAAACGTCCACCTCAGCCTCGAGCGCAAATTCCTCGATGAACTCGCGCCTCGGCTCCACCACGTCGCCCATCAGCTTCGTGAACAGCTCGTCCGCCTCGTCGGCGTGTTCGACCTTCACCTGCAGCAGCGTGCGCGCGTTGGCGTCCAGCGTGGTTTCCCAGAGCTGGTCGGCGTTCATTTCGCCGAGGCCCTTGTAGCGCTGGACTTTGAGGCCCTTGCGGCCGGATTCCAGCACGGCGTCGAGCAGGCTCGCCGGTCCGTGTACGGCAATTTCGCCGCCTTTTTCCTGGCGCAGGATGGCCGGCTTTTCATAGATCTCGCGCACGCCGGCCGCGCGCTCGGCAAGGCGGATGGCATCCTGGCTGGCGATCAGCGACGGCGGCAGCACGGCGGTCTCGTCAACGCCGCGCACGGTACGTTGCAGCACCAGCGCGCCTTCGACGAAGCGGCCTTCCCAGGTGTCCTCGCCTTCCTCGGCGAGGCGGTTGAGGCGTACGGCGGTCGCCTTCGCTTCGGCGGCGTCAGCATTGCCCGCGAGGGCGCCCGCGAGCGCCGCATGCTCGATCAGGTCAGCCGGCGCGCGCAGGGCGAGACGGCGCAGGCTCGCGCGGAAGTTCGCCGCCTGGCGCACCCGGTCGCGCAGGTCTTCGCTGGCGATCTGCGTGCCGTCGGCGAGGATCAGCGTCTCGCCGCTGGTGCCTTCGCTGATCAGGTAGGATTCCAGTTCCGCGTCATCCTTCACATAACGCTCGGACTTGCCGCGCGTGACTTTGTAGAGCGGCGGCTGCGCGATGTAGAGATAGCCGCGTTCGATGATCTCCGGCATCTGGCGATAGAAGAAGGTCAGCAGCAGCGTGCGGATGTGCGCGCCGTCGACGTCAGCATCCGTCATGATGATGATCTTGTGATAACGCAGCTTTTCAATGTTGAACTCGTCGCGGCCGATGCCCGCGCCGAGGGCCATGATCAGTGTACCGATCTGGTCGGAGCCGAGCATCTTGTCGAAGCGCGAGCGCTCGACGTTGAGGATCTTGCCGCGCAGCGGGAGGATTGCCTGATTGTCGCGGCTGCGGCCCTGTTTGGCGGAGCCGCCAGCCGAGTCGCCCTCGACGATAAAGATTTCGGATTTCGCCGGGTCTTTCTCCTGGCAGTCGGCCAGCTTGCCGGGCAGGGAGGTGATGTCGAGCGCGGACTTGCGGCGCGTCAGCTCGCGCGCCTTGCGGGCGGCTTCGCGGGCGGTGGCCGCCTCGACGATTTTCTCCATGATCTGGACGGCTTTTTTCGGGTTCTCCTCGAACCACTCGCCAAGCTTCTCGCCGATCAGGCTCTCGACCACCGGGCGGACCTCGGAGGAGACGAGCTTGTCTTTCGTCTGTGAACTGAACTTCGGGTCCGGCACTTTCACAGAGAGCACGCAGGTCAGGCCCTCGCGCGCGTCATCGCCGGAAATTTCGACTTTCGACTTTTTCGCGATGCCGGTCTCGTTGGCGTATTTGTTGATGATGCGCGTCAGCGCGCCGCGGAAGCCCGCAAGGTGGGTGCCGCCGTCGCGCTGGGGGATGTTGTTGGTGAAGCACAGCACGGACTCGTGGTAGCTGTCGGTCCATTCAAGGGCCGCTTCGACCGTGATGCCGTCCTTCTCGCCGATGACATAGATCGGCTCGCCGATCAGCGAGGATTTCTGCCGGTCGATATGCTGCACGAAAGCCTTCACGCCGCCTTCGTATTCCAGCGTGATCTCGAACGGCTCAGCGCCGCGCTCGTCGCGGAAGATGATCTTTACGCCGGAGTTCAGGAAGGCGAGTTCGCGCAGGCGGTGTTCCAGCGTCTTGCGGTCGTAGTCCGTCATCGTGAAGGTCGAGGGCGACGCGAAGAAGCGCACGGCGGTGCCGGTATAGGGCTTGCCATTCTCGCGCTTCGGCGAGGCGCCGCGCCGAACGAGCGGCGCCTCGACGCGCCCACCCTCGACGAAACGAACGTAGTGCTCATAGCCTTCGCGGTGGATCGTCAGGTCCAGCCAGTCCGACAATGCGTTGACGACAGACACGCCGACCCCGTGCAGACCGCCGGAGACCTTGTAGGAGTTCTGGTCGAATTTCCCGCCGGCGTGCAGCTGGGTCATGATCACTTCGGCCGCCGAGACGCCTTCGCCGGCATGCAGGCCGACCGGGATGCCCCGGCCGTTATCGGTCACTTCAGCAGAGCCGTCGGGGTACAGCGTAACCGTCACCCGATCGGCGTGGCCGGCGAGCGCTTCGTCGATCGCGTTGTCGACGACTTCGTAGATCATGTGGTGCAGGCCCGAGCCATCGTCGGTATCGCCGATGTACATGCCGGGGCGTTTGCGCACTGCGTCGAGGCCCTTCAGGACCTTGATGGAATCTGCGCCATACTCGCCTTCGCCGCCCTCTTCGGGGGCCTCGGGGACCGTGTCATCCGCCATGGGAAATTCTTTCTCGGGTGATTCTCAGAATTGTCTTGAAATATACGGGATTTACGCCCCCTTGGGAACGTCCCGGGGGCGTATTTTGCAGTGCCGAAACGAATATAAAAACGCTAGTCAGAACAAGGCGTTCTGGAGCGATCTTCAGCCGTTTTGCAAACCCGTCAGTCGCGCCCGCCCGAGGGGCCGCGTTTGGCGGGTTTCGGGCCGGATTTGAAGCCGGTTTTGGGACCCTTGGATGTGCTTGGCTTTCCCTTGAAGCCGCCCTTAGCGCGCGCCGCGCCCGGGCCGGTCTTGGCGGCGTACTTGGCGCTCGGCTTGGCGCGGGGCTTGCCGCCCTTGGCGCGGTCGTCCTGCACGTATTCAGACGGCGCGAAGGCGCGCGGCGCGGGGGCCTCGTCGAAGCTGCGCTCACGGGGCTCCCGCTCGCGGGCAGGCCGTTCTGCGCGCTCTGCAGGCGGACGCTCCTTGCGGTAGGCCGGGCGGGGGGCGTCGTCGCGGCTGCGCTCGCGGCGCGGCGGGCTGCGGTCTTCGGAGGGCGAAAACGGCTCTGGCTCCGGCACGCCGTCCAGTGGGAAGGCCTGCAGGCTGCCTTCGAGGCGGCCGGACTCGCCGACCTTCTCGAACAGGCGCATCGCGCCCTGCGGCGTCAGCTCGACATGCGTGTTGCCGGTGTTGATCCGGATCTGGCCAATGTCGTCGCGTTCCAGGCCGCCGGCCTTGCACAGCATCGGCAGCAGCCATTTCGGGTCGGCGTTTTTCTTGCGGCCCACATTGATCGCAATCCAGATCGCCCCCGGAAGGTCTGCGCGTTCGGTGCGGGCGCGCTTCTCGCGCGGCGGGCGGTCATCGCGGGCGGGACGGTCCTCGCGGGTCGTCCATTCGTCGCGCGGCGCGCGTTCCGGACGATCCGGACGATCTGGGCGAATGCGTTCCGGCCGGTCGCGCAGCGAGCGCTCGGGCCGTTCCCAATCCGGCTTGGCCTTGCGGTCGCTGGCGCGGTCATCGACATCGCGCAGCTCTTCCGGCGCCGAGCGGCCTTCGCGCTTCGCCCGCACGAACGCGGCGGCAACGGCTTCGGCGCCATGTTGGGCGAGGAGTTGCTCGACGAGCTGTTTCTCGTGCGCGTTCGACGGCGCACTGATTGCAGCGTCTGAGAGGAGGCGGGCGTCATCCTGGCGGGCGATCTCGTCGGCCGAGGGCGGCTTGCCCCAGGTCGCGGAAATCTTGGCATCGCCCAGCAGGCGCTCGACGCGGCGGCGGGCCTTGGGGGCCACCAGCAGCGCGCTGACGCCCTTGCGGCCGGCGCGGCCTGTCCGGCCGGAACGGTGCAGCAACGTGGCCGGATCGCGCGGCAGGTCCGCATGGATCACGAGGCCGAGGTTCTGCAGGTCGAGGCCGCGTGCGGCGACGTCCGTCGCGATACAGACGCGGGCACGGCCATCACGGAGGGCCTGCAGCGCGTTGGAGCGTTCCTTCTGGCTGAGCTCGCCCGAGAGGGCGACGACCGGGAAGCCCCGGTTGCCCATCCGGCTCATCAACTTGTTCACGGCGGCGCGGGTGGAGCAGAAGACGAGCGCGCTTTCAGAATCCGAATGGCGCACGATGTTGACGATGGCGTTCTCT
>JBBSDJ010000045.1:0-18605 GCA_038249555.1 Caulobacterales bacterium | reverse complement strand
AGGCGCAGCGGCACGTTGCCGGCGACGGTGGTGATCGCGCGCACGTCGAGCTTTTGCGACATGAAGGCGATCATCAGCATGACGGCGTCGTCGATGCCGGGGTCGCAGTCGATGATCAGGGGCAGGGCGCTCATCCGCGCGCCTGCAGCTCGGCGATGATGCGGCGGTAATGCTCGTCGAGGGGCGGGCTGTCGTACTTCACGCCGAGGGCCTCCATCGCCATCTCGGCGGTAACCTTGGCTTTCTTGCGGCCGTAGAGGCGGGCGACCATGCGGCTGGTGGCGCAGACCTGGTCCCTGGAGACGAACTTGTGTTCGAAGCAGATGAAACAGTCGTCCCATCCGGCGAGGCGGGTCTGAAGTTCGAATTTCTGCGGATAGCGCAGCATGCGGATGTAGTTGAACGACTCGTACTGGACGATCGGGATCCAGCCGCGCTTGCGGTAGGTCTTGAGGGCGCCGGTGCGGCCCATGAAGTTCATCGTGCCGAGATCGGTGAAGGAGGAATAGCGCGAATTGGTCATGTGGCCCATCGGGTCCTGGTCCCCGAGCCAGACGGCCGAGCGGACGATGTGCAGGTCGAGGAGACCGGTTTTCACCTTCGAGAAGAAGGCGGGCAGGAAGACGCGCAGGAATCGGAAGAACAGGTTCATGACAGGGCCAGCCGTTTCCTCAGTCTTTTTTTATCGCCCAACTCTATGCGGAGCGTCTGCGCGCCTTTCAAGCGTCATGCCGGTCCGGGTAACCTTAAATCGGGTCGCGCCGTTACTCGGCGGGCTGGGCGAGGGCTTCGGATTCAGCCTCGAGCTTGCGGGCGACGTCGCCGGGCGAGCCGGTGCGGCGGGCGAGCAGGCTGTAGGCCGCCGGGACGACCAGCAGGGCCACGGTGACCGAGGCAATGGCGCCGAAGAAGACGACGATACCGATGGCGGTGCGCGTTTCGGCGCCGGCGCCATGGGTGAAGATCAGCGGCATGGCGCCGACGGCGGTGGTCAGGCCGGTCATCAGGATGGGGCGCAGGCGGGCGAGGGAGGCTTCCTTGAGGGCGGTGTCGAAATCCTTGCCCTCATCGCGCAGCTGGTTGGCAAACTCGACCACGAGGATGCCGTTCTTGGCCGCGAGGCCGATCAGCATGATCAGGCCGATCTGGGTGTAGATATTCAGCGTCTGGCCAGTAATCCAGAGGCCGAACATGCCGCCGGCGAGGGTGGCGGGGACGGCGAGGATGATCACCAGCGGGTGGATCCAGCTTTCGAACTGGGCGGCGAGCACGAGGAAGACGATCAGCAGGCCGAGGCCGAAGACGAAGAGGATCGAGGCGCCGGAGGAGCGGAACTCGAGCGACTGGCCCTTGAAGTCGATGGTGGCTTCCTGCGGGAGGACGTCGCGGGCGACGCGTTCCATGCCGTCGAGCGCTTCGCCGAGGTTCACGCCGGGGGCGAGGTTGGCATCGATGGTGATGGCGCGGACGCGGTTGTAGCGGTTGAGCGTCGGGCTGTCGGCGAAGGGGGTGATGCTGACCACGCTGGCGAGCGGGACGAGTTCGCCGGAGCGGGTGGAGCGGACATAGATGTTCTGGACATCGTTGGGTGTCGACTGTTCCGAGCGCAGGCCTTCGAGGATGACGTCATACTCCTCGCCCTGGTCAATATAGGTCGTCACGCGGCGCGAGCCGAGCATGGTCTGCAGGGTCGAGCCGATCTCCGAGACGGTGACGCCGAGGTCGGCGGCGCGGGCGTAGTTGATCTCGATCCGGTATTGCGGCTGGGTTTCCTTGTAGTCCCAGTCGATATCGGTGAGGCCCGGATTGTCGGTTTCGAGGGCGGCGACGAAGGTGTCGCGCCATTCGACGAGCTGCTCGTAGGAGGGGCCGCCGATCACGAACTGGACCGGCTTGCCGCCGCCGCTTGCGAGACCCTGGCGCATGATGGCGAAGGCGCGGATGCCGGGGAGGTCGGACATCTTGGCGTTGATCTCGCCCATGATCTCTTGGGCGGGGCGGCGGCTTGACCAGTCATCCAGCACGGCGACGACGTTGCCCTGGTTGTAGGCGTTGGAGCCGAACCCGGGGGCGCGCACGAGGAGGCGGCTGATCTCGCCGGATTCCGTGTACGGAAGCAGGCGGCGTTCGATCTCGTCGAGGTATTTCGACATGTATTCGAAGGACGCGCCTTCGGGGCCGCGCACGGTGATGAAGAAGCTGCCGCGGTCTTCGGTCGGTGCGTATTCCTGGCCGAGAGTCTGGTAGAGCAGCCAGATGGCGGCAAAGGCGCCGAGCAGGCCGGCGATCATGATGACGGGGAAGCGCACAATGATGTCGAACACGTGGCCGTAGAGCCATTTGATGCCGTTGAAGGCGCGGTCGATGAGGTTGGGCAGCAGCGCGAGGATGCCGGTGCGCGGCCCTGTGTGGGGCTTCAGGATTTTCGAGGCGATCATCGGCGACAGGGACAGCGCCACGAAACACGAGAAGGCGACCGAGGCGGCGATCGCGACGGCGAACTCCGTGAACAGACGGCCGGTATTGCCGCCCATGAAGGTGATCGGGATGAACACGGCCATCAGCACGAGCGTGGTGGCGAGCACGGCGAAGCCGACCTGGCGGGTGCCGTTGAAGGCGGCGACGAGCGGGGTCTCGCCAAGTTCTTTCATGCGCCGGTCGATGTTCTCCAGCACCACGATGGCGTCGTCCACGATCAGGCCGATGGCGAGCACGAGGGCAAGCAGGGTCAGCAGGTTCAGCGACAGGCCGAGCGCGTACATGATGATGAAGGTGGCGATGACCGAGACGGGCACAGTGACGGCCGGGA
This sequence comes from Caulobacterales bacterium, assembly GCA_038249555.1. Classification (GTDB taxonomy): domain Bacteria; phylum Pseudomonadota; class Alphaproteobacteria; order Caulobacterales; family Hyphomonadaceae; genus Hyphomonas. Next base: position 15,796 of record JBBSDJ010000045.1, on the reverse strand, counting down.
TGAGGGTGGCGCGCAGGCTGCCGAGGAAGAGGAAGATGACGAGGGTGACGAGGCCGACGGTGATGGCGAGCGTCATCCAGACTTCGCGGATGGAGGCTTCGATGAAGACCGAGCTGTCGAAGGCGCGGTAGATCTGCATGCCGCCGGGCAGGGTGGCGTTCAGTTCCTCGGCGAGGTCCTTGGCGGCCTGGGCCACGTCGACAGTATTGGCGGTGGACTGTTTGACGATGCCGAGGCCGACCATCGGCTCGCCATTGCCGCGGAAGGTGGTGCGGTCATCGACGGTGCCGCGCTCGACGCGGGCGACATCTCCGAGGCGGACCAGGTAGCCTTCGCCCTGCGCAATCACGAGGCCGGCGAAATCATCGACGGTGCGGAAGGCGCGGTCGATGCGCATGGTGTAGTAGAGGTCGCCGGATTCGAGGTTGCCGGCGGGGGCTTCGATGTTCTCGGCGCGCAGGGCGCGTTCGATGTCGCTGGCGACGAGGCCGCGCGCGGCGAGGGCGCGGCGGTCGATCCAGACGCGCATGGCGTAGTCACGCGCGCCGCCGACCTGAACGCGGGCGACGCCGTCGAGGGCGGAGAAGCGGTCGACGAGATAGCGGTTGGCGTAATCGGTAAGTTCGGGCGTTGCGAGCTTTTCGCTGGCGAGGTTCAGCCACAGGATCACGTCGTCGTCGGCGTCGGCTTTCTCGACTTCCGGAGGATCGGCCTCGTCGGGCAGGAGGTCCACGATGCCGGACACGCGGTCGCGCACATCGTTGGCGGCCGATTCAATATCCCGGTCGATGCGGAATTCGATCGAGATGTTGGAGCGGCCGTCCTGCGAGCGCGAATTGATGAAGCGCACGCCTTCGACGCCGGCGATGCGGTCTTCGATGATCTGGGTAATGCGGGTTTCAACGACCGAGGCGGACGCGCCGGGATAGTTGGTCGAGATTGAAACGACCGGGGGGTCGATGTCGGGATACTCACGCAGGGCAAGGCGCGAGAAGGCGACGAGGCCGAACACGATGAGCACGAGGGAGACGACCCAGGCGAAGACGGGCCGCTTGATCGAGGTATCCGACAGCATCATGGCGGTCTAATCCCGGTTTGCGGCGGACGGCTCTCCGCCGCCGCCGGGTCCGGCGGCCGCGGAGGGTTTCAGGATCGCCTGATCGCGCAGGACTATCGCGGCGCCCTCGCGCAGGCGCAGGGCGCCTTCGGTGACGACGCGCTGGCCGGGCTCAAGGCCGGCGAGGATTTCGGCGCGGCCGTCCTGGCGCAGGCCGACATCGACCTTCACACGGTTGGCCACCGGGCCGGAAGCGCCGTCCGAGACGGTCCAGACAAAGGTTTCGGGGCCGAGGGGCTGGAGCGCGCCTTCCGGCACCGACAGCGCCTCGCGCGGCTGGGCGAGCAGGGCAACGGCGACAAACATGCCGGCTTTCAGCTGGCCATCGGCGTTGGGGATCATCGCCCGTACACGGACGGAACGGGTGACCGGATCGACCGAGTTGTTGATGCTGTCGACGGTGCCGGTGAAAGTGGCGCCGGGCAGGTCATTGGAGCGGGCCTCGATGGTGAGGCCGGGCGTGAGGCTGCTCATGAAGATCGACGGCACGGCGAAATCGAGACGCATGACGCTGTCATCGATGAGCGTGGCGACGACATCGCCAGGGCGCACGAGCGAGCCGACGGAGACCTGCCGGAAGCCGAGCACACCGTCGAAGGGCGCGACGAGCACACGGTCGCGCTGGCGCGACTGCACGGCGCGCAGCTGGGCGGCCGCGGCGTTGGCGTTGCGGCGAGCGATGTCGAGTTCGGCCTGCGAGACGGCGCCCTGCGCGGTCAGCGGCTCGAGGCGCGCGAGTTCCTGGTTGGCCTGCGCCAGTTCGGCTTCGGCGCCTTCAACGAGGGCGCTTTGCTCACGCTGGGCGAGCGAGACGAGTGTTTTGCCGGCTTTCACGCGCTGACCGTCTTCGAAATAGACGGCGGTGACGCGGTCCGAGGCAGAGAGCGTGAGGTCGGCGCGCTCGTTGGCTTCCAGCGTGCCGATGGCTTCGACGCGGTTGGCGAAGGTCTGGTTGCGGGTGGGCTCGGCAAAGACGCTGGCAGGCGGCGGGCCGCCGCGGCCGCCTCCGGGCCCGCCGGCGGGCGCTGCAGCGCCGTGATCCGTGCAGCCGGGCAGGACGGCGAGGGCGATCAGCATAGCAGCGCCTGCCACAAGGGCGGTCGCGCGGGGCCGGGTTCGGGAGGTCGGCGTGCTCATGGATTTTCTTCCTGATCCGCCCGGAAGGCGGTGAGTTCTTCGTCAGTCCAGATGCCGCCGAGGCTGCGATAGGCGCGGATGGCGCGGCGGGCGATTTCGGCTTCGTTCACGGCGAGCTGATCTTCCGTGGTCAGAAGGGTGCGCTGCACGTCGAGCACGTCAAGGGAGGAGTCGAGGCCTTCCTGGAAGCGCAGGCGCGAGAGTTCATAGGAGCGGCGTGCGGCAGCGAGGGCGGCTTCTAGGTCGGCGCGGCGTTCGCGCTCGGTGACGTAGTCGGAGAGCGAGGTCTCGGCGTCGGAGAGCGCGTCCAGCACGGTGGCTTCATAGTCGGCGACCGTGCCGAGGGTGCGGGCGTCGTTGACGTCGATCTGCGCATAGACGCGGCGCAGGTCCGGGCCGGCCCAGCTGATCGAGGGGCCGAAGGAGAAGCCGATGGAGTCTTCGTTGAAGGCGACGCCGGTATCGCTGATCAGGCCGAAGAGGTTCGCGTTGAGTGTGATGCGCGGGAAGAGGCTCGCGCGGGCCGCGTCGCCGAGGGCGAGGGCGGCGCCAATGCGCGCTTCGGCGAGGCGCACGTCCGGGCGGCGGCGCAGCATGTCCTCGGGCGCGCCGGCGCTGAGCGAGGTGGTGAGGCGCGGGATGCGGGCCACGCGCTCGCCGTCGAGACTTGTGACCGGAGCTGGGAGGGTCGCGGCGGCGCCGGTGAGGGCGGCGAGGCGGTTGCGGGCGGAGGCGATGGTCGCGCGGAAGACGGGCAGGGAGGCGAGGGTGGTGCGGTACTGGGCTTCGGCGCGGTTGAGATCCAACTCGTTGGCGCGGCCATTGTCGAACAGCGTCTGGACGAGGTCGAGGCTGTCCTTCTGCGCGGCAGCGTTGGCCTGGGCGACGCCGAGGCGGGCTTCGGCGCTGCGCAGGTCGATATAGGCGAGGGCGGTTTCGGACGCGACGGTGACGGCGAGGTCGCGGCGCAATTCGCGCGCGGCCGTCTCGTCATAGCGGGCCGCTTCGATGGCGGCGCCGAGGCGGCCGAAGGCATCGAGCTCCCAGCTGGTGGCCAAGCCCGCATCGCCGCTCGCTTCGAAGTCGTCGCCGCCGCCCGTGGGGCGGCTGGCGGCGGCGCTGGCGGAGGACGTGAGCGACGGGCTGCGGCCGAGCAGGGCGAGGCGCAGCAGGGCTTCGGCCTCGGCAACGGAATAGTCGGCGCCGCGCAGGACGGGCGAGGCCTTGAGGGCCGTCTCGACGAGGCGCTGGAGTTCGGGATCGTCAAAGCCGGTCCACCAGGCGGAAGAAGGCGCGCTGGTGCCGGTGACGGCGCGGAAGCCGGGACCGGTCTCGACGGCTGGGGTGGCGGCAAGGGGAGCGGCAGGCACGCCGGCGCAGGCCGCAACCATGAGGGCAGCGAACACAACTCCCGCAAGGCGGGCCGGGCGGACCACAGATAACGTTGTCATATGCCTCGACAGATAGACGATGAACCTTACCGATCAAGGCTATACCAGCCGTGGCCGCGTTAAGTCCGGATTACCCACTGTAAACGCTTCAGCTTGGTTTGTCCGTCGCTGCGGCAACTTAACTTTGCGCATAACAGCCATGTAGGACGGCGGCGAGGCGCTTGGCCGCGCCCGTTTAACGCCTTCGTGATCAGGCTAGCCGTTTCAGGCCGGCTGCTCCTCGCCCTTGGCGAGACGCGTGTTGCGGCGCGCGAAGGCGAGATAGAGCACCAGGCCGAGGCCGTTCCAGATGAAGAAATTGACCTGGGTCGAGACCGGCAGGCTGACAAACAGGTAGAGGCAGCCGGCGATGCAGCCGGCGCCGACCAGCGGCCAGGCCGGGGCACTGAACTGGCGGGGGCGGGCAGGTTGCTGGATCCGGAGAACGATCAGGCAGGCCCCGACCGCGATGAAAGCGGCCAGCGTCCCGGCATTGGCGAGCGCGGCGAGTTCACCAAGGCTGAAGAGGCCGGCGATCACGGCCATCAGAACGGCGGTGACGGCGGTCATAAGCACGGGCGTGCCGCGCTTTTCGCTGACACGGGCGAGGCGCCTGGGCAGCATGCCGTCGCGGGCCATGACGAAGAAGATGCGGCTCTGGCCATACATGAAGGCGAGGAGAACGGTCGGCAGGGCGACGATGGCCGCGCCGGCGATCAGGGTGCCGGCCATATCGCTGCCAAGGGTGCGGGCGATGTAGGCGAGCGGTTCGCCGGAGCTGGCGAACTGGTCAAACCGCATGGCGCCGATCGCGGCGGCGGCGACCACCAGATAGATCAGGATGCAGACGATCATCGAGCCGACGATGCCGATGGTAAGGTCGCGGCCCGGATTCTTGGTTTCCTCGGCGGCGGTGGAGACCGCGTCGAAGCCGTAGAAGGCGAAGAAGATGATGGCGGCGGCGGCCATGACGCCGACCGAAACTGTTTCGCCGTCCACCACGGTTTCGTTCTTGCCGAAGCCGAAGGGCATGAAGGGGGAGAGGTTGGCGGGATCGAAATGCGGCGCGGCGATGGCGACAAAGGCGGCGAGGGCGAGCACCTTCACGACGACGAGCGCGGCGTTGAGGGTCGCGCTTTCGCGCATGCCGAGGATCAGGAGGCCTGCGACCACGCCGACGATGCCGACCGCGGGGAGGTTCACCAGGCCGGGCGTGTCCGTGCCGAAGGGACCGTTGGTCAGGTAGGCGGGCAAGCCCCAGCCCATGCTGTCAAGGAAGCCTGAAAAGTAGCCAGACCAACCGACGGCGACGGCGGAGACGACGAGGGAGTATTCGAGGATCAGGCTCCAGCCGATGATCCAGGCGAGGCCTTCGCCGAGGGCGGCGTAGCTGTAGGTATAAGCGCTGCCAGAGGCGGGGATCATCGTCGCAAGTTCGGCATAGGCCAGGGCCGCGAAGACGCAGACCCCGCCTGCGATGAGGAAGGACAGCATCACCGCCGGACCGGCTTTCGCCGCGCCGACGCCGATCAGCGTGTAGATGCCGGTGCCGACGATGGCGCCGACGCCGAGGGCGATCAGGTGCGGCCAGCTGAGCGTGGGCGTCAGCCGCGTGCCGGGCTCGAAGTCCGCTATCGTGTCGATGGACCGGCGGCGCGTAAGGAATGACATCGGCTCTACTCCCCCGGCCGCCTCAATGCTGGCGCCACCTTAGTGCGCCGACGTGCGATGGGAACTCTCTTTCGCGGGCGGCTAGAAGTTCACCCGGCTGGAGACGGCGCCGTCGACGATCAGGTTCGAGCCTGTCGTGTAGGAGGAAAGGGGGCTGGCGAGGAAGACGGCGGCGTTGGCGATTTCCTGCGGCGTGGCGCAGCGGCCGGTGGGGTTGCGGGCATTCGCCTGGGCGAAAAAGTCCGGGGCGTTGGTCTTGACCATGTGCCAGACGCCGCCCTCGAAGAAGACCATGCCGGGGGAGACGACATTGACCCGGATGCCGGCCTTGGCGTGCTGGCGGGCGAAGCCCTTGGCCATGTGGATCAGCGCGGCCTTGATCGGGCCATAGCTGTCGGCGCGGTCGGCCATGGCGGCGGAGATAGAGGAGATGATGACGAAGGCCGCATCACCGGAGGCCTGAGCCGATTTTTCGAGGAATGGGTGGGCGGCGTCGAAGGCGTTGACGGCGGCGAGCACGTCGAGCTGGAAGTTCTTTTCCCAGGCGTCGATGTCGTTGCCTTGCGCCATGGCGCCGGCGTTGGAGACGAGGATGTCGAGGCCGCCGAGTTCGCCTGCGGCCGAGGCGATCCAGCCCTTGAGGGCGGCGCCGTCCGTGACGTCGACCGAGGCGCCGGTGGCCTTGATACCGAGCGCATTCAGCTCGCTCACGGCGGCGGCGACTTGCTCCGCATTGCGCGCGCAGACGCCGACATTTGCACCTTCTTTGGCAAGCGTGTCCGCAATCGCGCGGCCGATGCCGCGCGTGCCGCCGAGAATGAGCGCGTTCTTGCCTTTGAGCTGGAGATCCATGGGGGCGTTTCCTGTGTTGGGGCAGCCTCTGGCGGGCCGCGAGTTGATGCGGCCACTGTGCGGGCAAATCGCAGTTTGTCTACCGGGGCCGCGGGCCTAGCGGACGAGATCGTCCGCGCCGCTGTCATCGAGCGCCTTGATGATGTGCTCGGCCGCTCTCGCGAGGTCGGTCTGCGTATTGAGCGCGGCGGCCCAGACCGTGTCTCCGTAACTGCCGATCCAGCGCGTCTCGCCGGTCCGGACGTCTATCAGTCGCAGGGTCATTTTTACCCGGTCGAAGGCGTAGAGCGGGCCGCCAACCGTTTCGGCCGTTCCGGCGAGGACAAAATCCACACCCAGGTCGCCGCCATATTCTTGCAGTGGGCCAGCCGAAGCGGGCGATCCGTCCGTGATGTTTGCCTCATAGCCGATGAGGCTGATGACGGACGGGCCTTCCCGCGCCGGGATGCCGCGCGCCGCCAACTCGCCGGCGATCACGTCCATCGCCTCCGGGCCGAGGTCTCCTTTGAGCGGAACAATCGCCAGCCTTGCATCTGCGTCCGGGCGCTCCGGTATGACGATCGAACGGGTCTGTGCGCAGGCTTGCACGCCAGCCAAGAGCGATGCGGCAACAAGCAGGTGCTTCATGGAACTTTTCTTCTCTGCTTTGCCGTCGTCCCGGCGCTGGCCGAATCTCTTGGTACCCTATTTTGTGTTCACGCAAAGTCCACGGGCCCAAGACCGGAAACGGGCCCAGCGCTTTCACCTGCGCCGGAGGCGGCGCGAAGTGTCTGGAGATCGACGTTTCGGGTGGCGCACCAGTGAGGGTGAAAATGGGCACCAGTTTGCAATTTCTGTTTCGAGGAACTGAAGTGCGGATTGCAGCGTTATACTATTTCTTGGGTCGCGTCTTATCGTCCGGCATAACCAGATCGACGTGCGTCACCCCGATAGCTTGGGCGAGCTCATACAACGTCACGACCGTCGGATTTCTTTTGCCTTGTTCCAATCCGCTCAAATACTGCTGACTGAATCCCGAGCGTGCCTCGACTTCCTCTTGGGTGAGGCGCTTTTCGCGACGAAGACGCGCAAAATTGCGACCTACCAGCTTTCGCATATCCATGCTGGAAGTCTAGCTATTTACATACTTTAGTGTTATGTACTATAATATGTAAATTATGGGCGGAGGCTTGCTTGCCCGCCTATCGTTATGAGGCAGCAAATGTCAGGCGAATCACGTCGCCAAGCAATTGCCAAGAGTGGCTCTTCCCAAGCGATTGGCTTTGATCAGCGACCGACCGACGAAGCCGCTGAAGTATGTTCGGAGTGGCTCAACCGACATGAAGAGCATAAGAGGCTCATCCGACAATGGCAAAGGCTGGAAACCCATCTCATCCGTGAACATGACTTATTCAACCTGAGCAAACGGGATCGCGCGTCGCTTTCAGGGGCGTCCGTGTCGGTAAACTGCCGCCACCCTTTCCCGGCGTCGCCCTCGAGCCTGCGTTCGTGTGCGAGGACTGCAGCACGGCCTTCATGGCGGGGTACCACGACTCGATGCCGCTCGTCGTCCGGCTCGGCCGCCTGACGCAGGCAGCGAGCTAGGCTCCGTTTCGCCGGGCAGAATCATGCGCCGCTGCCTGGGACATCAGGCCATGCCTTACTTGGTTTATGGCGGGTCTGTGAAACTTGCAAAGGTGTTTTCTGCAACGGGACGATCGTGAAGGTTGGTTTTCCGCTGGTGAAGAAGCGGGGACACATCGTCTGCAATGCCGAGATGATGCGCATCCTGCCGACTTGAGATCTCTGATCGAAACGCGTGCCGAGTTCACGTGATCGCAGTGCCATCGAAAAGCAGCGCAGACCGCGCAGGCTGCAGCTGCCTGATCGTGGATCCGTCCGCAGACAGATTATGTAGTCAGTGGGCCAATAGGCGTTAGACGCTCCGCCGGACGCTGTGAGCCGCTTCGTCACTTAACTGCTCATAATCTGCTCTGGCTATGGTTTCGAGCTGGTCTCTTTCGCGCACGCCGTCCGGCGCGCCTCTGCGCCGCTCAAACTGTCTTTCATCATATCGGTATGCAGAGCGAGTTGCCGGAGAATTCAATGGCATCCCGGCCAGGGTTTGCGGCGATGTTTCCCGACAGGTTCCTCCGGATCGCAAGTCCGCTTTCATCGCATTCGTCAGGTAGAGGGGCGCGCAAGACCTGGCTCGGCGGAAGCGCGCCGCCGCTGAACAGGCGCTCACGCATCAGGTCAAGTGATTGGTACAGGCTCGGAAGGAGAGGGGTGAATTGTTGTGACAAGCCTGGCATGCCAAGCAACAATTCGAAATGCTGTCCCGTTTCATGCTCATAATATCGCCACTCGCGCATATCGCTGCCGGAGGCTGATGTTGCGGCGAAGTATGCGCGTGATGCATGCTGAACGCTGATGAGGGAGTCGCAGCGTCCGTGCAGGATGACGGTTGGAAGACCGGTTGAGCGCGCCTCACCCAGAACCTGCGCTGCGCCTGTTGAGACGCGGTGGCCGTAGTTTCCTTTTCCGAGTGCGAGTTGCCGCAGTTGCAGCGCATCTTCGAGGCTAGGATGAATGTCGCCGCTTGCGTGGATGGTGAAGGCTCCGCCGCCGGGTGACAGGCCGCCGCCGAGCGCGCCGTAAAGACGTCTCTGTTCTTCGGTTGGAGGCTCAACGTCCTCGAGGATCTGTCCAAGTGTATCGGTCCTGGCAAACGCGACATGCGCGCCAATCGGGTCTGCCTCAACCGGAAACCGGCCCAGCGCGCTGACAAAGGTATGGCTGACCGCTGGCCAGATATGCATCATCGACATCATCGGGAAAAGGGCACGGCATCCCTCTCCGAAGCCCAGCGTCTCGATACGGCGCAGGGCATCGCTGGCGCGGGCCGGCGTATCCGTTCCTTCGATGAGGCCATGACGCGCGAGGCCTTCGGCCCATGCGGCGCGGCGCGCGCCGTCCGGTCCCGGGGTCTGGTTGAAAGGCGCGTCAGCAAGTTCCGGGGCCAGAAGGGCCGCAGGAAGGAGGAGGTTCATCGCTGTCGCATAGTCGACCAGACGACGGCCCGGACTGGAGGGTGGGCAGTCACCGATGCGAACCGTGCTGCCATACATCTTGCGGGGTGTGATGTTGGGTTCAACTGCAACGACCCCGTGAAGGATGCCCTGCTTGTCCAGCTCTGCAGCACGCAGCACGGCGCCTCCGCCATTCGAGACGCCGGCTGCGATGACCCGGACCTTTTCAGGCGATGAGGCCGGGCGCCTCGCTTCCCCGCGGCGCTCGAGGATGCTGAGCCCGAACCGGGCGGCCAGAAGTACGGCGTGAGGCCACAGGGCTTCGAGGTTCTCCCCCGAATGTGCATGCTTCAATGCAATCGCCTGCGGATGTCTCTTTTGGAAGCGCCGATAGGCTGAATCCTGCTTCAGGCGAAACACGCTCGGCGTATCTGCTGAAGCGGCAGGTTCCAGGTCGGGGCCGTAACACGTGTCATCGCCGAGAAGGTGAGCGCCGCCGGTCGCCTTGTCGGTCAATACAAGGGCGCAGCGGCCGGGTAGTGCCCATGCCCCGATATCGCCGATGCATCCGGTCACCCCGCGCGAGCCGGATGAGGGAGCGACAACCAGCACGGGGCGATCCCAGTCGAAGTCATCGGGCACCAGTACGCGGACGCCGAACGGGTGCTGCGATCCTGGCAGGCGGAGGAGGGCGGCGTATTCCCATCCGTTCACGCACAGGCCCTTAGCCGCATGCGGGACGAGGCTCCCGAAGCCGCCGCTGGCAGAAAGATCAACGAGGTCGCGGAAATCCTTGTGGATAGCCGCCGTCCGTGCACTGACGCCTTTGGGCAGGACCGGATCGCGCAACCCTTGCAAGCCGAGTCCCGCCGTCAGGAGGTCATCGCCGGGCCCGGCGCGTCGCACGGGAACGGCCTCGAAAACAGGGCCGTTTTCTGCCGCGATCCTCGAGCGACGCCAGAACACGTCTAGTACCGGTAGATCAACCGGAAGTCATATGTCCGCGGCGCAGCAAAGAATGCCGTTTCAACACCCGGAAAGGCGGCGAGGTTGAAGCCCTGCACCAGGATGGCTTCATCACCGATATTGCGGATACCTGCGCGAGCTTCCCAGCGTTCATCCAGTGTCTTCACTGCAAAGAAGGCATTCGAGATCCAATAGGCGTCCTGCCGGAGGTTGGGCGAGTCGGTGACTTCGTTGGCATAGCTGCCGCGATAGGCTAGATCGCCGTGCATTGTGGCTTTCAGTGCGTCTGTCAGGCCGAAATCATAGGTCGCCCCAAAGCTGGCGCTGACTTCCGGAGAGTTTACCAGGGAGCGGCTGCTGACATCGGTCACGACATTGCCCACCAGGATGTCGAATTCATCATACTGAGCGTCTAGCAGTCCGACCGATGCGGAGAGGGAAAGTCCGTCTACGGGTATTGCAAGCAGTTCCAGTTCGAGACCCTGGATGGTGGCCGCTGCAGCGTTTGTGAAGAGATCGACGAATACGCCTGTGACGGGGTCGGCGCCGAAGGATGTCACCTGAATGTCGGTATAGTCATTCAGGAACACCGCTGCGTTGGCGACGAGCCGGCCTTCATTCCAGCTTGTTTTCAGGCCGCCCTCATAGCTCCAGACGAATTCGGGCTTGAACGGCTGGAAGCTGAATGCGTTGTTGGCGCGGCCGGAAAAGCCACCACTCTTGAAGCCGCGGGACGCAGACGCATAAACCAGAATGTCATCCGACACATCGTAGGCGACGGATACTTTCGGCGTAAAAGCCTCGAAGTCCGCTTCTCCGGCAATGATGATACCGGGTGTGCCGGCGCCGGCCAGGAAGGGTGGTCGGTCTGTAATGACCGATACCGCCGGATTAAAGTAGTTTTCGAAGCGCCGTGACGACTCCTTGGTTTCGGTGGTGTAGCGGGCGCCTGCGCTGACGCTCAACCGGTCGGTCAGGTCATAGGAAAGATCGCCGAACACTGCGGCGGAATCGGTGATCTGTTTGGTGTCGGCGAGGGAAGAGGTGGCGAAGCCGAACAGTGTGACGGGAAAGCCGAAGAGCGAGGCTGACAAATTGTCTACGCCGCTCAGGGTCAGGTCATCATCATGGAAATAGTATACCCCGCCGGTGAAACTCAGCGGGCCGCCTGCATCATAAGTCCCGCGCAGTTCCTGGCTGAACTGGGACTGTGTCTGGTCGAGGTAGACGTCGAGCAGTTTCAGCGGGGTACCCTCGGTGTCGAGGTTCAGCTGGAATTCGAAACTGCGATAGGAGGAGATGGATTCAAGCCGCAGGGCGTCTGTTGCCTGCCAGCTTGCCCGCGCCGTGAGGCCGTAGGCGTCGATGTCTGACAGTCCGCCGGCATTGACGTTCACCTGATAGGGGTCCGGGGAGGCCGGGAAAGTCTGCGGCGTAAAGGGCGCGCCGACCGGGTCTGGGATGCCGGTGGCGGCTGTTCTTCGGGACGGATTGCGTGATGTGTCGGGGCGTTCGCGGCTGGCGTCGAGCGTCAGGTCGATTTCCAGTTCGTCGCTTGGCGTGAAGTAAAGACCGACGCGGCCCGAGAGGCTGTTTACGTCGCCGTCGTCTTCGCCGGTGAAGACGTTTTCGTTGAAACCGTCACGTTTGGAATAGGCGAACGCACCCTTGGCGTAGACCTTGCCCTCCGAGAGCGGGCCGCTCAGGCGACCCTTGGCGATGACGGAATTGAAATTGCCCAGGCCGACTTCGCCGTAGGCTTCGAGATCGTCGGTGGGGCGCTTCGACACGAACTTCACGGCGCCGCCTATGGTGTTGCGGCCATACAAGGTTCCTTGCGGTCCTCGCAGTATCTCGACCCGCTCGACATCGAAGAGCTCAAGGAAGGCAGCCTGAGAGCGCGCAATGAAAACGTCGTCCACATAGACGCCGACGCCGGGGTCAGCAAACGCGAGGCTGTCATTCTGTCCGACCCCGCGCAGGTAAACCACGGCGTTGGACGCGTCGCCCTCGTCGAAATAGAGGTTTGGCGTGGCGTATTGCAGGCCGGACACATTGTCGGCCTGAAGATTGGAAATCTGGCTCTCGCCAAAGGCTGTCACGGCAAGCGGGACGTCCTGCAGGGTTTCCGCGCGGCGGCGTGCTGTGACGACCACCGTGTCAAGCCGCCCCTCGGCGACCTCGTCCTGTTCAGCGGCGACCGGTTCAACCTGGGCATAAGCCGGCAGGGTCATTGCGGCGATGACCAATAGGGATGCGCCCAGGTAAAGCGGCCTGATCCGCGATGACGATGGACGGCTGGCGACGGATCTGCTGCATGAATCGGACATGGTTTCTTCCTCCCGGTTGGATGGAGCCGATCTGTCGCCGGTCTCCCAGCGCACCAGATGCAGCGCTGACCCGCAAAGGGCGACGACAATATCCGTCAACAGTGGAGGACAATTCCGCTCAGCGCCGCGCGGCCGGCTCATGGGCGAGAGCGCTCATTCCTGGGCTTTACCCGATCCGGCCTGAAATGCGGTTGGCGTAACTCGGTTCCATCCCTTGAACGCGCGTGAAAAGCTCCGCAGGTCGGCGAAACCCAGTGCAGCGGCCACTTTGTGTGCCGGCTCGCCAAGCGCGAGGAGGCGGCGCGCCCTTGCGTTCAGTGCGTCGGCTCGCAGCGACCTGAAGTTTGCGCCCTCACCGGCGAGGCGTCGCCGCAGGGTGGCGGGGCTGAGGCCCAGCGAGGCGGCAACGGCCTCCGACTGGATGGCTGCGCCGGACGTGATCAGCTGGCCTGTGCGCCGGGTCCAGTAGTCACCGCCGGAGGCAGCTTCCGTGTCATCGTCCAAGAGCCCTGTCGCGGCATCGAAGATGCTCAGATAGGCCGCTTCGTCGATGGGCTGGACCGGCCAGTCGGCAATACGGCCGTCATACTGGATTGAATAGTATTCGGCGCCGCGCTGAACCGGCGCATGCCAGAATTTCAGGAACGAGCCTCGCGGGTCGTCTGCCGATCGACGGGTAGTGACCCGCAGTACGCGGTCTGCAAGCGACTGACCGGCAAGCCTGCCGAACAGGCCGTGCAGTGACACCAGAATGCTCTCTATGAACGGGTGCCGGTCACGGCTGAAATCTGCGTGAGCATAGGGGAAGTCGGTGTCGTCAACGATGTAGGTGAGCCGGTTGGAGCTTGCGTGGACACGGTTGAAACCTCCGCCATGCGCGAAGTTATACCCGTCAGCCAGCCGCTGGAAGGCCTCTCGCAATGTCGTGTTCTTCGTCACGCCTCCGAGAAGGAAGGGTGTTGTACCGACCAGTATCCGGCGTGCAGAGCCTGTGCAGGTCTCGTCGCCGGAAACCTCGACCAGGTGTCGCAGGATACGAACGTAATCGTCGAAGCTGATCCGGTAGTTTCCGCTGGGCTCCAGACAATCGCTCGGAAGGTCAAGTTCCCCCAGGAGGGCTTTGCAGTCAACGTCGCAACCCTGGATGAGGGTTTTGACAAAGGAGACGTCTTCCAGATCGAGCCTGAGGTCCAAATCACCTTCCCTTGCGAGAATTTCTGCGCATCACATTCCCGGATCGGGCATGATCATCAAGAATTACGTTTAGCGGTTTCAACATGAGCTGCATAGGAGCCGGGTTGAGGCGTATCGTCGTCGCATCACACACACCCGTTGAGCCTGTGATCGGTGTACTACCGCAAAGCGCGATTGCCTGCTTTCACAGAGCAAGAGTTGCCGTGGCACGAATCGCCAAATCGGAACTCCAATGGAATGGCCCCGACTCGCTCTGGCCGAACGCCGGAAACAGAAGATAACCGAAGCACTATAAACGAGACTTTGCCTCTGGATCTTTCGGCCGGCGAACGGTTGCGTCACTTATAGTTTAAGTGCCCTCATTGCGTTGGCGAGAAGCTACGCAAAGGCTACAAAATGATAGCTTTACAAGAGCGAGGTTTGCTTCGGAGAACATGATGAATTCACAAAAGCGCAAAGTACCGGGATCGAGATCGCCGAATGACTTTGACCGTCTGGTCGGTACAAAGCTGCGACAGCTGAGACTGGAGGCGGGTTTGACCCTCCAGGATCTCGCCGGTCAGCTTGGTATAAGCCATTAGCAGCTCCAGAAGTACGAGACTGCTACGAACCGGATCAGCGTCGGCATGCTACCCGGCATTGCGGAGGTGCTCGGCGTCGACATTATTGAACTCTTCGAGGACGCGGCAAAGCCTGGGAAAGCGAAGAAGAGCGCCGCCGACAAGCTACGCAGTGAGTGCGAGACTTGGATCAGGCGAATAAAGTCCGAGGAAGCGCTGCGCAATATGCTGGGTGTGCTGAAGGCGCTTGCGCGCTAAAGGCTCTTGAAAGTGACAAGGCTGACGAATGATTCCAGACTACCAGTCCCTGATGCGCCCGGTCCTCGCACACGCCTCGAGAGGTGAAGTTCGCATCTCTTATTTGATCGGCACACTTAGCCGAGAGTTGGGACTCAGCGAGGCCGAGCAGTCCGAGCTTTTGCCCAGCGGCAGGCAGACCGTCATCGCCAACCGAATTCACTGGGCGAAGACCTACCTCAAACAGGCAGGCTTCGTTGCATCCACGCGACGAGGTCATTTCGTGATCACGGACAGAGGCCGCGCAGCGCTCAGTGATCCCGCCACCAGAATCGACAATCAGTTGCTCAAGCAGTTCGAGGAGTTTCAGGCATTTCAAGGCCGAAGCGCGGAGCGCGTCATTGGGACTGAGGCGGGCTTATCCGTGGAGGCTCCGTCGATCACTCCGGATGAAGCGCTGCGCAATGCGCACAGCCGGATCCAGGAAAGTCTCGCGGTTGATCTGATAGACCGGGTACGGAGCGCATCGCCGGCCTTTTTCGAAACGCTGATAGTCAACCTGCTGCTTGCCATGGGCTATGGCGGATCAAGCGAGGAGGCGGGCCGCGCGCTCGGGCGTTCTGGTGATGATGGTATCGATGGTGTGATTGACCAGGACCCGCTGGGCGTTGATCAGGTCTATATTCAGGCCAAGCGATATGCCGAGGGTAATACGGTCGGGTCAGGCGCCATTCGTGACTTCTTTGGAGGCCTCAGCCTGAAGCGCGCGTCAAAAGGAATATTTGTCACAACATCCAGTTTTTCCGCGTCTGCGGTAGACACTGCGCGCGGCCTTGGCAGCCGGATCGTACTGATCGACGGGACCCATCTCGCCCGGTTGATGATCCGCTACAATGTCGGTTGCCGCGACGAGGAGATCCTGCACCTGAAGAAGGTGGACGAAGACTTCTTTGACACGGATGTCTAGTTCCCAGAACCAGAGAGGGCGCGAGCTTCCACGCTGAATGCGCCGATCGCCGAGCGACGATTGAGACGTCTTCAGATCATCACGGTCGCGTGTTCTTCAACGGCGCGTTCGCTGCACTCGTCACCGACGCTTGTTTCAGCGCAGTCACGACCGCGCAAATTTCATCAGCGGCTCGATGTCATTCCCGTCAGCAGCCTTCAGGGCGGCGACATACTGCGCCCGGGTAGAGGCGGCTTCGACAAGACTCGTTCTTCCCCACGAGAAACGCGGGCGGCCGAGCGCCGCGGCCAGCAGATCTGCCGCGAGGCGCGCATGCCGGCCGTT
>JBBSDJ010000044.1:0-18881 GCA_038249555.1 Caulobacterales bacterium | reverse complement strand
GTCACCGACCGATAAGGCGAATTTGTGGCGAATTGCGCCATTTTGCGGCGAATGAAGCAGGCGGCGACGCGGCTTCGCGCTACCCGCGCGTCGGCGGCCCATGTCTACAGGCGGGCTTGCTTGGAAGTGGCGGAGAGGAAGGGATTCGAACCCTCGATACCCGTAAAGGTATACGCCCTTAGCAGGGGCGCGCCTTCGACCACTCGGCCACCTCTCCAACGCGAAAACAGGGGTCTATTGAAAGCCCCCGCGCTTCGCAAGGCCTTCGCGCGGCTGATATAGCGGCCAACTGCCTCTGCCGGGCGGTTGCCTGAGCTTTTTCAACGGATCTCCGGTCGGAACGCGGCGCCCGGGCAGCCGTTGCGCGTCAACCGAACCGGCCCACAAGGCGCGCATCATCCTGGACGCGGTTCATCACCACGCCGATCACCGTCCCCCCGTGCGCTTCGACATCCTGACGCAGCGCGGTCACGTCGGCGGCGGGCGTATCGTCGGCCTTGACCACGAGCACGACGCCGTCCGCCTGCGCCACGAAGGCGAGCCCCGCCCGGGTCCGCTCGAGACAGGGGGCATCGATGATCACCCAGTCCGCCGCCGCCCGGAGCGCCGACCACCAGCCCGGCGCCGTGCGCAGCTGCACCTTCTGGCCCGGCGCCAGCCGGTCACTGCGAAACCGCGTCACCAGCAGCCGCTGGCCCTCGATCTGGTGTGCGTTGAGGAGCTTGCCATAGGACACGTCGGTCTCATGGCCCGCGACGGTGTAGATCTGCTCCGCGCTGAGCGAGGCATCCAGCGCATG
The DNA here is from genome assembly GCA_038249555.1 of Caulobacterales bacterium. Lineage (GTDB taxonomy): Bacteria > Pseudomonadota > Alphaproteobacteria > Caulobacterales > Hyphomonadaceae > Hyphomonas. Next base: position 18,082 of record JBBSDJ010000044.1, on the reverse strand, counting down.
TCCGGGCCGTCCGGCATCCTTGACGATGCCTTGCGCAAACGACGTGTACTGATAATTCCGCCGGATATCGAGATCGACGATCCAGGCCGTGCGCGCGGCGCGGCTGGCGGCGATCATCGCGAACGAGGCCGCCACACTGCTCGTGCCTTCGCCCTTGTGCGCAGACATGAACAGGATCACCCGGCCGCCTTTTGCCGGCTGCACTTGCGCGGCAATCCGCCAGAGGCTTGAAAGGTCTTGCCTCAGGTCACGCATCCCGGTGCACCTCAATACTTCTGGATGGCGGCAAGAACCGGAAGGCCGAGCGTACGCTCCACCGATCCGGGCGTTGCAAACCCGCTGCGGGTCAGTGCGCGCACCAGACCCGCGGCCAGTGCGGCCAGGGCGGCGAGGATCAGGGTCAGAATGATTGCCGGCAGTTTCAGGCTGACGCCCTCCACCGGCGGCGTTGCCGGCTCCAGGACGCGGATGGCACTGGCGCCGCGCTGCGTCATCTCGCTACGGGCACGGGCGTCCACTTCCCGTTCGGAAAACGCAAAGGCCGCCTTCTCCGCAACAAGCCGGCTGCGTTCCAGTTCCTGAAGGGCCGGCTCCAGTTCGACCAGGCGGCGCTGGCGCCGTTCGAACGCGGTGATCTGGGATTTCAGCTCGGCCGCCTGCCCGCGCAGCGCCTGCACTTCGGACTGCAGCGTCGCGATCGAGGCTTCGACTTGCTGGTAAAGCGGATTGGGGCCCCGCCTGACAATCCCGCCGACGTCGCCGCGCGTGTCGAGAAACGCTTCCGCTTGCTCAATCCGTTTGTCGAGTTCCTGGATCACACGCGAGCCGGCGCGGTAACGCGACAGCTTCTCCTGTCGCTCCAGCTTGAGCGCGAGCAGTGTGTGCTGGCTCGAATCCTCGACATAGACATCCTGCTCCGGCGCGATAGATTCAATCTGTGTACGGTAATTGTCCAACTGCGCTTCAGCCTGCCGCAATCGCGACTGCGCCACGAGCAACTCGCCGCTGGCAGACTGGTACAAAGCCCGCAGGGTATCGCGCTCTGCGGCCAGGTCGGTCAGGTTGTTGGATTCGAGATAGGCCCGGATCGCCTGATCCGCCTCGGCAAGGTCTTGCTCGAAACGCTCGCGCTGCTCGCGGAAATCATCGGTCTGAGTGTCGGTATGGATGTCCGCGCGGTACGCCAGATAGGCCTCGATCAGCGCATTCAGAATCTCGGCGGACATTCCCGCCTGGGCGTGCCGGAACTCAACGGTGATCACCGCGTTCGAGTCCGCAGCAGCTGCGGACAGGCTGTGCGTGATCGCCGCGATTCCAAGCCCCTCGCACGCCTCTGGCCGGCATCCGTGCGCAATATCCGGATAGGCGCGTGCCAGGGTCACTTTCGCCAGCGCCGCTTGCGCGACGACCGGGCTACGCAGCAACTCCAGTTCGCCCGGCGCCGACACGTCCGCTGCTCCGTAGGCAAACGTATCGCCCGGCGTCACCAGTATCCGCGTGGTTGCCGTGAAGCTCTGCGGCAACGCAAATGCGATCGCGAGGCCCACCGCGCATAGCGGCGCGAACACGGCCAGCATAAGCCATCTGGCGCGCCACAGCTGCACGGCGATATCCAGCGCGCCGAGCCGCGGGCGCAGCTGCGCGGCGTGACGTGCGGTGCTGGCCGCCGAACCTGTTGTGCGCTCGCCGGCCTGCGGCATGTTCTGTCCTGACCCGGATCGTCCCAGCGTCGAGCCTTCGCATGCCCGATTTGATATTTCCTTAATCATTACTGCCGATGTATAAAGCCACGCTGCGCGCCCCAGACCCTGCGAGACATCCGCCGCCCATGAGCGCCCGCCTCCTCATTGCCCCGCTCGCCGCGCTGCTGTGCGCCTGCTCAACCGCTCCGGCTGCAGTCACGTCTGCCGATTTCCCGGCCGAAGCCTGGTCCGGCGCCATCCTCGCGGACGCCCCCTATCTCCTGGCGCCGGGCGACAGGCTGGAGGTCATCGTCCACACCGCCCCGGAACTCTCCCGCGAACTTGTCATCGCCCCGGACGGCCGCATCCACATGCCTCTCGCCGGCAGCGTCATGGCCATGGCCCTCACACCGGACGAACTCGCCACGATTCTGCGCCAGGCCCTCTCCAGCGAATTGATCGACCCAGACCTCGATGTCGTCGCCACGGAGTTTGCGTCTCAGAAAGTCTTCGTCGGCGGCGAAGTGGCCGCTCCCGGCATGTTCGACATCCCCGGCCAGATCGCCCCCTACCAGGCCATCGTGATGGCAGGCGGCTTCACCCGTGACGCCCAGGCGAGCAATGTCCTGCTCATCCGCCGCCTGCCCGGCGGCGAGGTGAGCTCGGCCCTGATCGACGTCCGGGCCGGCCTTAGCGATCCCGGCAGCGCCGGCTGGCTGCCGCTGCGCCGGTTCGACGTGATCTACGTCCCCCGCAGCCGCATCGCCGAGCGGAACCAGTTCGTCGCCCAATACATCCGCGACGCCCTGCCCCTGCCCTTCTCGCTCTTCTACGCGGTCAGCGCCGCCCACCGCTGAACTTGCGGCGGGGTGACGCTCCCCCTATCTGGCGGCCCCGGCTTCTGGCAAAATGCCATTATGAACCAATATTTCGAACCGATCCCCTATTCGCTCTGGCTTGCCGACAAAGCCGCCTTCGCCGCGGCGCTCGGCCGCTCGTTCCGTGAGACCGGCTTTGCCGTGATCACCGGCCATCCGGTTGCCCAGAAAACCATCGACGACAATCTCGCCGCCACGAAGGCCTTCTTCGCGCTGCCGGGCGAGGCCAAGGAAAAATACCACGACGCCCCGGGCGGCCGCCAGCGCGGCTACACCCCCTTCGGCACCGAGAACGCCAAGGGCCAGGCCCAGGCCGACCTGAAAGAATTCTGGCACACCGGCCGCGCGCTGCCGCCGGGCTCGCCTTACCGCGACACGATGAAGGACACGCCGTCCGTTTCCGAAGTGGCGGACTTTGACCACGCAACCCGCGCGCTTTTCAATTCGCTCGATGCCTTCGGCGCCGAACTCCTGAAAGCCGTCGCGCTGCATCTCGAACTGTCCGAAGACTGGTTCGGCGACAAGGTCAATTTCGGCAACTCGATCCTCCGCCTGCTGCATTATCCGCCGCAGATGGACCCGCCGCCGGAAGGCTCTGTCCGCGCCGGTGCGCATGAAGACATCAACGTCATCACCCTGCTCCTCGGCGCCGAAGAGGCAGGCCTCGAAGTGAAGCACCGCTCCGGAAAATGGCTTGGCGTGAACCCGCCGCCCGGCGCCCTCGTCATCAATTGCGGCGACATGCTGCAGCGCTACACCGGCGGCGTATTGCCCTCCACCACGCACCGCGTCGTCAATCCGTCCCCGGAGCGTTCGCGCTTCCCGCGCTACTCGACGCCGTTCTTTCTGCACTTCAACCAGGACTTCCTGATCGAAGCCCTCCCCGGCTGCCTCGCCGAAGGCGGCAAGGCAGAGCCCCCGATCACCGCCCAGGACTTCCTGATGGAACGCCTGCGGGACATCGGGTTGGTGAAGGCTTGAGACCCCTCTGAACAGAGAAAGCCCCCTTCGAACGAAGGGGGCTTTTTTGTCTGCCGACTGATCTTGTTGGAAGTTCAGTTCGCCTCGTATTGCCGCGCAATCTCATCGAAGAGCCGAACACCAAAGCCTACAGCGCCCTTCGGTTCGGTTGGGCGGCCCGCATTTTCCCAGGCCATTCCGGCAATGTCGAGATGCACGAATGGCGTTTCCGGCTGGACCCATTCCATGATGAACGCGGCCCCTGCCGAAGCACCTGGGGCTGCCCCCTGCTCGGCAATGTTCTTGACGTCCGCGATGTCGCTCTTGATCGACTCCGCGGTCGCTTCGGTTACCGGCAAACGCCAAAGTTTTTCTCCAACGGCGTCGCCAGCTTTCAGGAAATCCGCTGCAAGGCGCTCATCCTGCGTAAACAGACCGGCATGCTCCCGGCCAAGTGCGCCGACAACCGCGCCGGTAAGGGTCGCGATCGTCACGGCCAGCTTTGGCTTGTAGGTTTCCTGCGTCCACCAGAGCCCGTCAGCAAGCACCAGGCGGCCTTCCGCATCCGTGTTGAGCACTTCGATCGTCTTGCCGCTCATCGAGGTCAAAACATCTCCGGGCCGGATCGCATTCCCGTCCGGCATGTTCTCGGCAAGCGCCAACACGGCGACCGCATTCACCTTCGCCTCACGTCCGGCAAGCGTGAGAATGGCGCCGGCCGATCCGGCCGCGCCGGACATATCCGACCGCATCCGCCACATGCCGTCATTCGGCTTGATCGAGATGCCGCCCGTATCAAAGGTGATACCCTTGCCGACGAACGCAATCGGCGCATCGCCGTCCTTGCCGCCCTTGTATTCGATGGCCACAAGGCGCGGCGGACGGGTCGAGCCTTGACCCGTGCCATAGAGCGCGCCCATGCCAAGGTCTTCGATCTGCTTTTCGTCCAGCACCGTGACGGTCACGCGGGGCATGCCCGCAAATGCCTCCTGAACCTGCCGTGCAAACCATTCCGGTGTCTTGATGTTGGACGGCGTGGAAATCAGGTCGCGGGCGAACGTGACGCCCGCAAGGACCGCTTCACCATCCTTCTGGAACGCAGCTTCGGCATTGGCCGCCTTCGGCGAAAGAAAGATCAGCGCTTGCGGCGCTGCGGCGTCGGCGTCGTCTATTTCTGCCGCCCCCCATTTGCCGAAGGTGTAGCTTCCGAGACGCGCGCCAATAGCCGCCTCAGTCGCGTCGAGTGCGACGTCCCCGGCATCCGGAACAACCACTTTCGCCGGCTCGGCCCAGCCTTTGGTTCCGCTGGCGGCATGCGCACCATAGTCCCGCAGTTCCGTGGCTGTCTGGAGGCCTTCACCCGTGCCGATAAACAGAACGGCGTCAAACGGACCTGCATCATACAGCGTGAGGGTCTGACCCGTTTCGCCCGTGAACTTTGCGAGACCCAACGCTTTCGAAAGCGCACCACTGGATGCCTTGTCCGCATCCTTTGCGAGCCCCGTCAGCGCGCCGTTCTTGCCAACCGGCAGTACGACGAACCCCTTGGCTGGCCGTGAGGCTTTCTCGAAGCCGATCGGGTGAAGGTCGGCGAAGGCGGGCATCGCCAATGACAGGGCAAGCGCCGAAACGGCGAGGGAAATCTTGAATCTCATGGTTGAAGGCTCCGGATCTGTTATACAATCACAGTTACAGAATCGACAGCCGCAACTAAACGTTACGAATTGTCTCAGGAACCGGTCCGCACTTCTTTCGATACGAAGACCTGAAATTCATCGACCGTCACAAACAGCAGGTCCGGATTCGCAGCCTCCAGCGCAGGCTTCATCCCGAAGCCCCAGGCCACGCCGGCCGTCTTCAGGCCAACGTCGCGCGCCGCATCAATGTCGCGGATCTCGTCGCCGACGGACAGCGCCCGCGCCGGCGCAACCTTCGTCTCGCGCAGCACGTCGCGGAAGTGTTTCGCCTTGCCGAACAGTCCCGCCCCGCAGCTCCAGGAGGTGACGAGCGCGCTCAGCTCCGGCCCCAGCGCCCGGCGCACATTGCCTTCGGCGTTCGACGAGACGACCGCAATCTTGACGCCCTTTGCCGCAATTGCCCGCAGAACCTCCGGCACGCCGTCGAACAACGGAAACGCCTCGGCCTTCGCCGCGCGCTTCCTCACGTGCACCGCAATGAACACCAGCTTCCAGCTGGGTATCTTCAGTATACGCATCACCTCGCGCGGCGGTTTGTGGCGCAGCACTTCCAGCTCGTCCTCGTCCGGGCAGCGGAAACCGAACCGCCGCGCAAGATCAGGCAGGATCGACCGGAACCAGCTCGCGCTATTGGCGAGCGTGCCGTCAAAGTCGAAGACCAGAAGGTCGAAGTCGCGCAGCGTACTCAAGGTCGGGCCTAGATCAATCCGGCGAGCGGCGAGCTCGGATCGGCATACCGCTTCTTCGGCATCCGTCCGGCGAGATACGCTTCGCGCCCCGCGATCACTGCATGCTTCATGGCCCCCGCCATCCGCACAGGATCCTTCGCGGCGGCAATGGCGGTATTCATCAGGACACCATCACATCCGAGTTCCATCGCAATCGCCGCGTCCGACGCCGTGCCGACGCCGGCGTCCACGATCACCGGCACGCGCGCGGCTTCTACGATCAGCCGAATGTTGACCGGATTCATGATTCCGAGTCCGGAGCCGATCAGCGAGCCGAGCGGCATGATCGCGCAGCACCCGGCCTCTTCCAGCAGGCGCGCATAGACCGGATCATCCGAGCAATACACCATCACTTCGAAGCCGTCCTTGATCAGCGCTTCCGCCGCTTTCAGCGTCTCCGGCATGTTCGGGTAAAGCGTCTTTTGGTCCGCCAGCACTTCCAGCTTCACGAGGTTCCAGCCGCCCGCTTCACGCGCCAGCCGAAGCGTGCGCACCGACTCGTCGGCGGTGTAGCAGCCCGCCGTGTTCGGCAGGTAGGTGAACTCGGTCGGCTTCACGAAGTCCGAGAGGATTTCCTGGCTTTTGTCGGAGAGGTTCACCCGGCGCAGCGCCACCGTCACGATCTCCGCTCCCGCCGCGCGCGCCGCGTCGGCATTCTGCTGGTAGGAGGCATACTTACCCGTGCCCACGATCAGGCGCGAGGTGTACGCCTTGCCGGCGATGATAAGCGGGTCATTGGATTGCTTTTCAGACATGCGGCGTGATCTGGCCGCCCCCGGCGCGGGCGTCAACACGCCACGCGAAAAACCCCTCATCGCGATATGCAGGAGTCCAGAACTCGCCCCGCCCGTGTGGACAGTTTCTGGACGGGTTTCAGCCGCCTCCGACGAACTGCACCAGCTCGATCTGGTCACCCTCCGCCAGCGCTGTCAGCGCGTGTTCGGACTTCGGCACGATCTCACGGTTGCGCTCCACGGCGATGCCGCGCGGGTCGCGCCCGGTCTCGGCCGACAGCCGCGTCACCAGCATCGCCACCGTGGTTCCGGCGGCAATTTCGAGGGGTTCGCCGTTAAGGGTGATTTTCATGGCAGTCCGCTTCCTGTTGCCCTCTTGCAACACACGGCGTTCCAGCGCAAACGGAGGCCCATGTCGAAACCGGTATATGTCCTCGGCGGCCCAAATCTCAATCTGCTCGGCACCCGCGAGCCCGAGATTTACGGCCGGGATACCCTGGAAGATATTCACGCCCGGCTGCGGTTGCAGGCGCAAGGCGCTTCGCTCGTGTTGCGCCAGACCAACTCGGAAGGCGAGATCGTCACTTGGGTTCAGGAGGCCGGCCGCGAGGCCTCGGTCCTGATCCTCAACGCCGCCGCCTATACCCACACATCCATCGCCCTTCATGACGCCTTGAAATCACTCAAGATTCCCGTCATTGAAGTCCATCTGTCCAATCCCGCGGCGCGCGAAGCATTCCGGCACGTTAACTATGTTGCACCTGTTGCAACGGCTACGATTGCCGGGCTAGGTGCCTACGGATACGAACTCGCGCTGGGGGCTGCCTTGCGGCTTTCCGGTCAGGGAGGAGCTGAAAAAAAATGAGTACTTCCAAGAACAAGCTGGACACGGGCCTGATCCGCGAACTTGCTGCCATCCTTCGAGAAGGCGACCTTGGCGAGATAGAGATTGAGCATGACGGCCTGAAGCTGCGCGTCTCGCGCCAGTCGACGCAGGTGATGCACACCGCCGTAGCCGCCCCGGCCCACCAATATGCCCCGGCGCAGGCCGCGCTGCCCGCACCGACCGGCCCAGGCGCTGCCCCGGCGGCCTCCGCCGCCCCCGACAATGCCGTCAAATCCCCGATGGTCGGCACCGTTTACCTGTCAGCCGACCCGCAGTCGAAGCCCTACGTCAACATCGGCGATAAGGTGAAGAAGGGCGACACCCTGATGCTGGTCGAGGCCATGAAGACCTTCAACCCCGTCGAAGCCGACCGCGCCGGCACCGTGAAGGCCATCTATGTGCAGAATTCCCAGCCCGTCGAATACGGCGAACCTCTCGTCCTGATCGAGTAGTTCATGGCTGACCCCCGCCCGATCCACAAAGTCCTGATCGCCAACCGCGGCGAGATCGCGCTGCGTATCCACCGCGCGTGCAAGGAAATGGGACTGATGACGGTCGTCGTCCATTCCGAGGCCGACCGTGACGCGATGGCGGTCCGCCTGGCCGACGAAAGCGTCTGCATCGGCCCGGCGCCGTCGTCGGAAAGCTATCTCAAGAAATCCCGCATCCTGGCGGCCGCCGAAATCACCGGCGCCGATGCGATTCACCCCGGCTACGGCTTCCTGTCGGAGAACGCTCAGTTCGCCGAGATGGTGGAAGCCCACGGCCTGGCCTTCATCGGTCCGACCGCCGAGCACATACGCATCATGGGCGACAAGATCGCCGCCAAACGCGCGATGATCGAAGCGGGCGTCCCTTGCGTGCCCGGCTCCGAAGGCGCGCTCGAATCGATCTCGGAAGCCAAGAAAGCCGCCAAGAAGATCGGCTACCCCGTGCTCGTCAAAGCCTCCGCCGGCGGCGGCGGCCGCGGCATGAAACTGGCGATGACCGAGGCCGATCTCGAGAACGCGGTGAAGACCGCCAAGACCGAATCGAAAGCCGCCTTCGGTGACGACGCCGTCTATCTCGAGAAATACCTTCAAGGGCCCCGCCATATCGAGATCCAGGTGATCGCCGATACGCACGGCAACGTGGCGCATCTCTGGGAGCGCGACTGTTCGCTCCAGCGCCGCAACCAGAAAGTCTTCGAGGAAGCGCCCTCGCCCGCCCTCAACCAGATACAGCGCGAAGAGATCGGCCTGATCTGCGCCCGCGCGATGCAGAAGATCGGTTATCGCGGCGCCGGCACGATCGAGTTCCTTTACGAGGACGGCAAGTTCTACTTCATCGAAATGAACACCCGTCTGCAGGTCGAGCATCCGGTCACCGAGATGATCACCGGCATCGACATCGTCCGTGAACAGATCCGTATCGCCGAAGGCAAGGCGCTCTCCTTCCGCCAGGAAGACGTGATGCTCGTCGGCCATGCCATTGAGTGCCGCATCAATGCCGAGCACCCGGAAACCTTCGTCCCCTCACCCGGCCTGATCACCGAATTCCACGCCCCCGGCGGCCCGGATGTGCGCCTCGATAGCGCCGCCTATGCCGGCTACCGCATCCCGCCGCATTATGACTCGCTGATCGGCAAGCTGATCGTCCACGGCCGCACGCGCCGGGAATGCCTGATGCGTCTGAAGCGCTCGCTGCAGGAAATGGTCGTCGGCGGTGTCTTCACCACGCTCGACCTCCACCGCCGCCTCGTCGACAATGACGACGTCGTCGCCGGCCACTACAACATCCACTGGCTGGAAAAATTCCTGGCGGATGCGAAAGCGGCCGAAGCGGAAGCCGCCAACGAGAACTGACACGTTTACTTCGCGTGCGGCGCAAACCATATCTCGCCCATGGCCGCGCGTTTCTCCCCTGAAGACCTGCTGATCTGCTATCGCCGGGGCGTGTTTCCGATGGCGGATTCGCGCGATGACCCGAGCCTTTTCCTGGTTGATCCGGAACAGCGCGGCCTGCTTCCGCTGGATGCCTTCCACATTCCGAAACGCCTAAAGCGGCGCATCTGCCAGGACCCGTTCCGCGTGACGTTCGACACGGCCTTCACCCGGGTCATCGAAGCCTGCGCCGAGTCCCAACCCGAGCGGCCCAGCACCTGGATCAACTCCAGCATCGTCAATCTCTACAGCGCGCTCCACCGCGAAGGGCATGCGCACTCGGTCGAATGCTGGGAGGGCGACAAGCTCGTGGGAGGCCTCTACGGCGTGGCGCTGGGCGGGGCGTTCTTCGGGGAGAGCATGTTCAGCCGCGCCACCGACGCGTCAAAGATTGCGCTGGTGCACCTTGTCGCGCGGTTGATTGATCGCGGCTTCGTGCTGCTGGATGCACAATTCTACAACCAGCATCTCAGCCAGTTCGGCCTGATCGAAGTGACGCGGGAAGATTTCCGTGCACGGTTGAAACGCGCGCTGAAAGTGCCGGCGATTTTTCACCCGCCGCGCGATCAGTCGATCGGTTCGGGCTCGGCCGGGATCTCTTCGATGACCGGCGCCTCATCCGTCTCCGACACGCCTGCCGGAATATCGTCCGTCAACGGCTCATCGCCGAGCGGCACGATCACGCGGTCCGGCAGCTTCACCGGCGCCGGCGCCGTGCAGCGGATCACCCAGATATCATAGACCGGATGCTCGAGCGCGCTGAGCCCCGGCGAGGACGCATACATCCAGCCCGAGAACACAACCGGCGTTTCAGATGCCGCCTCATCGGCGTCCGCCTTTTCAAGCTGTTCGTCCGAGACGGGGCGTGTGGACGAGATGCGCAGGAACGCCGCGCTTTCCGGCACTTCTTCCGGCGGTGTCTGGAAACAGGATTTCAATTCGATACTGAGCGAGCCATAGACGACCGGCTCTCCAACTTTCACGACGATGTCCGTCGAGCGGCCGGTGATCTTGTCGAGCGCGCGCAAGGTGGCGCGGTCCTGCTTTGCATAGGTCGCCGCAGACGCGAGGCCGACGAGCGAAAGGCCAACCGCCGCAAAAGCGGCCACACGCAGCAGCGATGTCATCATTCGACTCCCAGTGGGTCTTCGAGGTCTTCCGCCAGCGGATCATCCACCGGCGCATCTTCTTCCGACGATCCGCTGCCCGAGGCAAACGAAGCAAACAGCGTCAGCAGGTCCACACTGCCGCGCGTGTACTGGATTTCGCCGGTGCCGTCCTGCGCGATGTTGTCCATGCCCGCGCCCGGCTCAAGCGCGATATAGGCGCCGCCGAGCAGGCCGTCGGTGGAGACGCGTGCGTCGGTGTCATCCGGCAGCACCCATTTGGAATCGAGTGCCAGCGTCACCACCGCTTCAAACCGCTCCGGATCGCCGTCGATGGCTTTCACGATGCCTGCCTTCACGCCGGCGATGCGAACATCCGAGCCGCGCGCGAGGCCGGACACGCTGTTGAAGCGCGCCGTCACGTCATATTGATTGCCGCCGGTCGAGGCTTCTCCGCCGCGCGCCAGCGCGAACCAGAGGAACACGGCCGCAACCGCCACAACGACCGCGCCGATCAGGGTTTCGAAAGCAGATTCACGCATCCGGTTTCCAGGCCTCGTAGTCCGCGTCAGATTTCTGCCGGTTATCGCCGGCGGCCATGCTGCCCTTCGGCTTGGTGGCATAGGGCGTGCCGGTCATGTTCGGCGTATGGTCAATTTCCCATTCACGCCGGTCGAGCGGCATCTTGGTCGGCGGCGTCTCCAATGTGTGGTGCAGCCAGCCGTGCCAATCTGCCGAAACCTTCGAAGGCTCGGCGAGGCCGTTATACATGACATAGCGCCGGCGGCGGCCCTCGGTTGAAGGCTTGCGCTCTTCGTAGTACCGGTTGCCGTATTCATCGGTGCCGATCTCGTTCGACCGCCGCCCGATATCGAACGCCGCGCCGATCGTGTTGCCGTTCCACCAGGTGAAAATCTTCTCCAGCATGGGGGTGTTCCTGACCTGACTTGATGGCCGCAATATGGCCCTGCGGCGGCAGTTAATCCATCCACCGCCTGCAGGCAACTTACCGCCTGAACAGGCCGGCGCCGGGGTTGCGGCGGCCCCTCGCCCAAGGCACGCTGTGGTGAACTGATTCGGTGCGGAACCCCATTCATGTCCACGAAATCCCCGAGCGACCTTCTTGAAGCGGCCGAAGCAGACGGCCTGCTCTCCCCCGAAATGCGCCTGAGGGATGTCCTGCGCTCCGCCGGAAGGCCGCCACAGCCGCTGAACGCGGCCGCCCTCCGGGATGTGCGCTCCGCCTGGTCCGCCGCCAACCTGCTCGGCGTCTCCCAGCTGGCGACCGCCGAAATGCTGGAGCGCCTCGGCGACGCGCCCCGCAACGCCGAACTCGCTGAAGCGCTCGCCGCTGGCCTGCCACAGGACGTTCTGGAAGAAGCCCTCCGCCAGCCCGGCGGCATCCTGAAAACCGCCGCGTCCCTGCGCGCCGCCGCTGTCAGCACACCGTCGCCCCGCCCCGGCGTGTTCGAAGCCGGCCATATCGAGGCCGGCCTGTCCGAAGGCCTGCTCTCCGCCCTGGAAGAAGGCGCCGAAATCCACCTGATGCGCGGCGCCTTGCCGGAAGCCGGCACCCGGTGCCGCGTGCTGGATGTGGCGCAGGCCATCGGCCCGGCTGGGCTCGAAGCCGATTACCTCGTGGCCTCGGTCGATGCCGCGTCCCGCAGCTTGGGCGATGGCATGCTGGTCGTCGCCGGCCTTGGCGCCGCCGTCCTGTCGCTGGGGCTCGACTATGCGTCCGAAACCGGCGTGGCCGTAGGCGCGGCGCTGGCTGCCCTCGTCAAATCGGCGGCCACCGGCGCAGCCTTTCCGGCGGCGCAAGGTCGGCTTCTCGGCCTTGAGGGCCTGAAGGCCTCTGGCCGCCGCAACTGCCAGCTGGCTCTGCTGCCCCTGCGCGACATCGCCGGCACCCTGCCGGAATGCGAAAGCGAAGGCGCAGCCCCGGTTCGCACTGTTCTGGCCTATGGCGAGGATGCCCCCAGCCTAAGCCGCGCGGCCCGGCTTGGCCTTGCCCGGCGCGCGCCCGAACACCTGCCCCAGCTGCTGGAACGCCTCGCGCAGGCTGGCGCGCATGACCTCGACTCTGCCCTCGGCCGCAACCGCTTGCGCGACCGGGGCTTCACCGACGAAGCCATCGAGCGCGTCACCCGCGCCATTGGCGACGGCCTGCCGCTCAACGCCGCCTTCTCCCGCTGGGTTCTCGGCGACGAGATCATCATCCACGATCTGAAACTCTCGCCCGAGCGGTTCGATTCGGATGGCAAGGCGCTCTTGTCGGCTGTCGGATTCTCCAAGAAGGACATCGCCGCCGCCGAACTCGCCATCGATGGCGCCATCGAGGAAATCGCCGGCAAGGGCCTCGCCGCGGCGGGTCTCTCCCTTCAGGTCACCGCCGACGCCGAAATCCGTTTCACCGCCGCCGCCTCGAAAGCGCTGGGCGGGATGGGCATGCTGCGCGCGCCGTCCGCCGAAGGTCTTGAACTGGCCGAAGCCGCAATGGCCGCCGGGCTGTCCGCCTTGATGACCGGCCACCGCGCGCCGCCATCGGACGACCTGCGCCTGAGGATGGAGCAGATCATCTCCCTCGCCGAAGAGATTGCCGAGGACGCCGAAGCGCTGCCGGATTTGCCCGCCCTGTCGGAAGAGCCGCCCGCCCGCGTGCGCCGCACAAGGCTGCCGGACCGGCGCAAGGGCTACATCCAGAAAGCCACCGTCGGGGGCCACAAGGTCTACCTGCACACCGGCGAATTCGACGATGGCAGCCTCGGCGAGATCTTCATCGACATGCACAAGGAAGGCGCCGCCTTCCGCAGCCTGATGAACAACTTTGCCATCTCCGTGTCGCTCGGCCTGCAATATGGCGTGCCGCTCGAAGAGTATGCCGACGCGTTCGTCTTCACCCGGTTTGAACCCGCCGGCGCCGTGAACGGCAATGACCGGATCACCAATGCCACCTCCATCCTTGACTACATCTTCCGCGAACTTGCCGTATCCTATCTCGGCCGGGATGACCTCGCCGAAGCCGACGTCACCCATGACGGCCTGGGCAGGGGCGCTGGAGACGCAACACGGGCAGAGCCTGCGCCGTTCACGTCCGAAGCCGCCCAGATCATCTCCCGCGGCTTCTCCCGCGGCCAGCTGCCGGACAACATCGTCATCCTCGACAAGCGCCGCGCCGAGAAAGCCGCAGAGGAGCCTGAAGCGGCGGTAGCTGACCTTTCGCCGACCTACCTTTCCCAGGCCTGCCCGGCTTGCGGCAGCTTCACCCTGTTCGAAGCCGGCCCAGAAGGTCACCTCGCGTGTGACACGTGCGGGGAAGAAAGCCGCGCCAGCCAATAGTCTCCTCGCGCGACTGGCGTGCTGCGCTGCAGCGCTTTTCACGGGAAAAAACATGACCTTACGGCAATAATTATTGCTTTCTGGCAACAGTCGTGCCGCATTTACAGTTCTTACAGTTTGTTCAGTTTAGAGAGTACACGGAAACCGCTATCCCGAGTCTCATGGACAACTTGAATCTGCGTCTCGTTTCTCTTGCTGGTGCCTTTGCGGCGATCACCGCACCGGGCGCTTTGGCTCAGGGTCAGCCTGTCGCCTGGTCGCCGAGCTATGTCGGCACCTGCGCGACCTGCGAATTGTCCGGACGCAACCTCACCGGCTGGACCCTCGCCGGGGCGAACTATTCCGACGCCAAGCTCGACTATTCGGTGATGCGCGGCGTGCAGGCGACCGCCGTGAACTTCGAACATGCAGACCTCACCGGCGCCGACATGCGCGGCGCGGTCCTCACCAATGCCAAGCTGGCGGACGCCATCTTTGCCGGCACGCGGCTGCAAGAGGTCAAGGCTTCGGGCGCTGACCTGCGCCGCGCGCTGCTGCACGGGGCGAGCCTTCAGGACGCCGTGATGATCGGCGCGAACTTCGAAGACGCCGAGTTGATCATCGCCCGCCTCGAGGACGCCGACCTGTCGACCGCCAATTTCGAAGGCGCGATGCTCGACCGGGCGAACCTGCGCGGCACGATCTTCAACGGCGCCAACTTCAAGGATGCCCGCTTCAGCGGCGCCGACATCGCCGGTGCCTCGTTCAAGGACGCGCGTTTCCCGGGCGCCGACATGGCGACTGTCAAAGGCTTCGAAGAAGCCGATTTCGAAGGCGCCTGCGGCTCGGTCTCGACCCGCCTGCCGCCGGACATGCGCCTGCCGATGTGCACCAGCGCGCAGCTGAACGAACGGCTTGGCACGGACCTCGACTAGTTCGGTCCTGACCATCTGGTGTCAGGCGTTCCGATATCCGTCCGCTGCCGGATTGATTTGTCAGCCCTGTTGCCAGATCACTTCCAGCTGGTGCGCAACCAGCAAGGCTGTTGAAGTTCCGAACTCGGACGATATGGCGTCTAGAGCGTTATGCAGCGCCTCCCCCGGCAGCGACGGCGCCGCGAAGGCCGACAACGGCTTTCCGTCAGCGCCGGTCTTGAACACCAATCCAAGACCGTTTTGGCTCACGAGGGACGCCGTTGCAGCGACCGCGTCGAAATCACCGCGATATGTTCGGGACCACGCATCGGCAATGAATGCGACCGCAAGTTCATCTACGCCCGCATCGACTTGCAGCGAATGGTTCCGGCGGCCGAGCAAGTTCAGCATGTTCGCCGCACCTGCAGAATAGATAGCGGATTTGCTTCCGAACGCGGACGACAGATGACGCGCATCATAGTGCGCAACACCCAGACCGCGCGCGAGTTGCGCTCCAAGCTCTGGTCCTGAAATGGCCTCCACGATGGCCAGCGACACCGGCAAGGACGCCGATACACCTGTCGTGGTGATTACGCCGCGGTCGGCGACATATCGGCGATCCGGCACGACCGTCATGCCGGGACTGATGTCCGCAATCTGCTTGAGATTGAACCAATGGGTCGTTCCGCGCCGGCCTTCCAGCAGCCCGGCATGCGCAAGTGTCAAACCACCCGCACAAATGCCGACGATCGTGGCGCCGCCGCTTGCCTGTTTGCGCAACCACGCGATAGCAGCCGGCGAGCGTTCGTCATTATAAGCGGGGACGAACACATAATCCGCGCCATCGGGATGGGCTTCGTCGAACGCTGCGACCGTCTGCTCGGAGTCCACCGACAAGACCGGCATCAGGACGGCAGGCCCTGCTTCCAGGGTCACCATGCGGACATCCGCGACACCCGATCGCTTCAGGACGCTCCATGGCACAATCGAGTCGGTTGTCTCGGATCCCCGATTGTCCAGCAAAATGGCAGCCAGCGGACGTTTTCGCTTCGGCGGCCGCATTTGCGCAATCGTGGCAAGATGTTCCACCTCAGGGATGGGTTCAGGCTCAGCAGCAGGAGACTTGAACGAAGCGCAGGCCGCGAGCGGCGCGGCGGCAAGCGCGAGGGTCAACAAATCTCTGCGGCGCATGGAATTTCCCCCGGACGATCACCGTCCGGGGGATGTTTAAGTCAGCGCCTGTTTGGCAGAAATGACAAAGATGCCTTAAATTTCGCCAGCCGATTCTTCCGAGTTTAAGCCTTGGCCGCGGGCGCCAACCGGATGTTCAGTTCTTTCAGCTGCTTGTCTTCCACCGGGCTCGGGGCTCCCATCAGGAGGTCGCGGGCCTGCTGGTTCATCGGGAAGAGGATCACGTCGCGCAGGCTGTCGGCTTCGGCCAGCAGCATCACGATGCGGTCCACGCCGGGCGCGATGCCGCCGTGCGGCGGGGCGCCGAAGCGGAAGGCGTTCAGCATGCCGCCGAATTTCTCCTCGACCACATTCGGGCCTTTGCCGGCGAGTTCGAAGGCTTTGAGCATGATCTCGGGACGATGGTTCCGGATCGCGCCGGAGGACAGCTCCACGCCGTTGCAGACGATGTCATACTGATAGGCCTTCAGCGCCAGCTGTTTCTCTACCGTGTCGGCGGCGAGCAGGGCTTCCATGCCGCCCTGCGGCATCGAGAAGGGGTTGTGGCTGAAGTCCACGCACTTGTTATCTTCGTCCCACTCGTACATCGGGAAGTCGACAATCCAGCAGAAGCGGAAGATGCCCGGCTCGATCAAGCCGAGTTCCTCGCCGATGCGGATGCGCGCCTGCCCCTGCAGCTTGACGGCGGCGGTCTTGTCGCCGGCCGAGAAGAAGAGTGCGTCGCCCGCCTTCACGCCCGCCTTCGCGGCGAGGGCCGCGAGGGCTTCCGGCGCGAAGAACTTGGCGATCGGGCCGGTGCCCGACAGCTTGCCGTCTTCCTCGACGAAGCGGATGTAGCCGAGGCCCGGGGCCTGCATTTCCTTCTTCGCCCAGGCGTCCATCTTGTCGAAGAAGGAGCGCGGCTGTTCGCCGGAATTCGGCGCCGGGATGGCGCGGACGATTCCGCCGCCATCGACGATCTTCTTGAACACGCCGAGCGTCACGTCCTCGCGCGTTGCGATGTCGGAGACGTCGCAGCAGATGATCGGGTTGCGCAGGTCCGGCTTGTCGACGCCGTATTTCAGCATGGCCTCCGCATACGGAATATGCGGGAACGGGCCCGGCGCGACGGTGCGGCCCTTGCCGTCCCAGTCGGCGAACTCCTCGAACACGCCGCGCATGACGGGCTCGATGGCGCCGAACACGTCTTCCTGCGTGACGAAGCTCATCTCGATATCGAGCTGGTAGAACTCGCCGGGCGAACGGTCGGCGCGGGCGTCCTCGTCGCGGAAGCACGGCGCGATCTGGAAGTAGCGGTCGAAGCCCGAGACCATCAGCAGCTGCTTGAACTGCTGCGGGGCTTGCGGGAGGGCGTAGAACTCGCCGGGGTGCATGCGGCTCGGCACCAGGAAGTCGCGCGCGCCTTCGGGGCTGGAGGCGGTCAGGATCGGCGTCTGGTATTCGGTGAAGCCTTCGGCAACCATGCGGCGGCGCAGGCTGGCGATCACGTTGGAGCGCAGCACCATGTTCTTGTGCAGGGCCTCGCGGCGCAGGTCCAGGTAGCGGTGCTTGAGGCGGATCTCTTCCGGATAGGAATGGTCGCCGAACACGGGCATCGGCAGCTCGGCCGCCTCAGACTGGACGGAGACCGCCCCGCCGACGATCTCGATCTCGCCGGTCGCGAGGTTGGCGTTCATCAACTCCGCGTCGCGGGCGACGACCTTGCCCTCGACCGTGATGACGCTCTCGGCGCGCAGGCGTTCAACCGTGGCGAAGCCGGGCGAGCCCGGATTGAACACGATCTGGGTCAGGCCGTAATGGTCCCGGAGGTCGATGAACATGACCCCGCCATGATCGCGCCGGCGGTGCAGCCAGCCGGAGACCTTGACGGTCTCGCCGACATGGGATTTGCGCAATTCCCCGCAGGTATGGGTGCGATAGGCATGCATCGGGCGAATACTCCGGTATCTCGGCCAAACATAAAGAAGCGGCGTAGGGCACAGACCCCCTCGCCTTTGTCAAGCAGGTGCGATAAGCGCTCGCGCAATGACTGACAACACCCTGACGCCGATCACTGAGCAGTCCGC
>JBBSDJ010000043.1:0-18991 GCA_038249555.1 Caulobacterales bacterium | reverse complement strand
TTGCCTCGATCCGGAAGAGTTCATCGAACCCTTCGGCATCGACTTCCGAACGCTCAAGCTTTGCCCAGGCATTCTCGAGCGGATTGATGGAATTGACGGTGCGGATGAAATCCACCGGCAGGCCGGAGGCGGCTTCGTAGCGGTTGAAGGCTTCGAAGGGCGAGGAGGTGAAAACCCCGCCGAAATCCCAGATGATGGCTTGGAAGGTGCGTGTCAGGGCGGCTAGCTAGCGCGCCCGGCGCGGCACTTCAAACCATGATTTTCATCCGCCCTGCCCGTGCAGCGCGTCGCGGGGGCGATAGTGTCCCGGCCCGAAACAAAAGCGAGACTACAGGGAGAAAAACCATGGGCGTTCTGGACGGAAAAGTGGTGCTGGTCACCGGCGGCGGCAACGGCATCGGCAAGGAATGCGCCCTGCTGGCGGCGCGCGAGGGCGCGAAGGTCGTGGTCAACGACCTCGGCGGCAGCCTGAAGGGCGACGAGGAAGGCTCGGCGGGCCCCGCAGAGGCTGTCGCGGCGGAAATCCGGAAAGCCGGCGGCGAGGCGGTGTCGAACTCCGAGAGCGTGACGGACTATAAGGCCGTCGCCGGCATGGTGACGCAGGCGCTGGACACCTATGGCCGGCTGGACGCGGTGATCAACCCGGCCGGGATCCTGCGCGACGGCATGTTCCACAAGATGAGCGAATCCGACTGGAAGGCCGTCATCGACGTCCACCTGCATGGCTCCTTCAACGTCACCCGTGCCACGATCGAGCATTTCCGCGAGAAGGAAGCCGGCTCCTATGTATTGTTCACCTCCACGACCGGCCTGATCGGCAATATCGGCCAGGCCAACTATGGTGCGGCCAAGCTCGGTATTGCCGGCCTCAGCCGCATCATCGCGATGGAAGGCGCCGCCAAGAATGTGCGCTCGAACATCATTGCGCCGTTTGCGTGGACACGGATGATTGCCTCGATCCCCGTGAAGGACGAGGCCGGCGCACAGCGCGTGCAGCGGATGAAGGACGGCATGCGGGCCGACCAGGTTGCGCAGCTGGGTGTGGCGCTCTGCGCCGACACGGCGGCGCATGTCAGTGGGCAGATCTTCGGCGTGCGCGGCAACGAGGTCATCCTGTTCGACCAGCCCCGCCCGGTGAAATCGCTGGCGCGTCTCGAAGGCTGGACGCCGGAAAGCCTGATCGACCATTGCTTCCCGGCGATGAGCGGCAGCTTCTTCGGACTGGGCGCGACGGCGAGCGTGTTCCCGTACGATCCAGTCTAGGGCAGCTTTGAATTGTCTGGCGAAGACCCTCACCTCCCACGGCCTCAGGTCCTGGGAGGTGAGGGTTTTTTGTTTGGGACGTTTTTTGAGATGAGCTCATGCCGGGAGTGTAACTCCGTGCACTGAGGTGTGGGGGAAGAAAACGCCGTCTATTTTATAACGGCTTGAGGGAACTGGATTTTATTTTTCGGGCGGGGTGGTTTTTGTAGGCGCAAGGTGGTGTGCCTGCCCTCGCCAAACCTCGCCAAGCTGTTTCACAAGTATGCAGTCAATGCACAGGGAATGACGATTACCTCTCAATCATTCTCATTTTTTATCACCCAGTCGCGTTTTTTTATCATCCACTATCGCAACTCGCGCAGACCGGAAGCCAGCGCGAGAAAGTCTGGGTCCGGGTATTCGCCTGCGGCGAAACCGGGATGACGAAAAACTGTTCGTGCGCATGTGGAGAGGGCGGCGGGCCTATTCCGGCGTGAGGACCGTTGGGCCGCCTTCGTCTGCGGGCGGATCGGTGGGGACGGGTTCGGCGGCGGGTTCTTCGGGCGGCAATTCCTCGGCGGGGACTTCAGGCGCCGGTTCCGGGAGAGGTTCGGTGTTGAAGGTTTCGTCGGCCGAGTTGAGGATGTCGTTGAGGACATCGTTCTCGTTGAGCGCGGGTTCGGCTTCGGCTGGCGCGCCGATGGCTTCCTCGCCTTCATCTGGGGCGTCCGGCAGGTCTTCGAAGACGGGCTCGGGTCGGGGCGCGTCGCCTTTCTCGGGTTTCGGCAGGGTGGAGCGGAAATCATCGCCGAGGACGCAGGCTGCGTAGCCTTCATTGGCGACGACACGCATGCGCGACATGATCGAGCCGGTGCGCTTCCTCACATAGGGGCCGGGCTTGTCGGCGCTCCATTTGTTCGGGGACGGAAGGACGGCGGCGAGGCGGGCGGCCTCCAGCTGCGAGAGATCGGCGGCGGACTTGCCGAACCGGGCCTGGGCGGCGGCTTCGGCACCAAAGATGCCGTCGCCCCATTCGGCAACGTTGAGATAGACTTCCATGATGCGGCGCTTGCCCCAGACGGTTTCGATGACATAGGTCATCCAGGCTTCGCCGGCCTTGCGGGGCATGCCGCCGCCATTCCAGAAGAAGACGTTCTTGGCCGTCTGCTGGCTGATGGTGGAGCCGCCGCGGCGTTTCTTGCCGTCATGCTTCTTGTTGTACTCGCGGGCCTTTTCGATGGCGTCCCAGTCGATACCGCCATGTTCGCAGAATTTCGCATCTTCGGAGGCGATGACGGCGAGCACGAGATTGGGCGAGATCTTGTCGAGGCTGGTCCAGTCGCGCCGGACGTCCTCACCCTGCATGCCGCGCTGGATCATCAGGATGGTGCCGGGCGCGGGCAGGACCCTCAGGATCAGGGCGTAGAGATGGAAGAGCAGAAAGACAGCGATGCCGGCCTGCACGAGGCGCACGAGGAGATGGCGCCAGAGCGGCACATTGCGCTTCTCCTTCTGCGGCGGAAGGGAGGTGTTGGCCGTATCGTCGCTCATGCCCCGAGATCCCATTCTTCGATGACCGTGCTATCATGTTCGCTGGCGCGGCGCTGCGCCTTTTCCCCGGCAAAGCGGGCGGGATCAAGGCGGGCGAGCGCCCAGATGGCCGCGCCGCGCACCAGGGGCGAAGCATCGTCCAGCAGGGGCAGCAGGCTGTCCGTGAGCCGGGCGCTGCCGGAATTGCCGATGGCGACGGCGACATTGCGCACGAAGCGGTCCCTCCCCGAGCGCTTGACCGGGGAGCCGGAGAAGACTTCGCGGAACGCCGCGTCATCGAGCGCGGCGAGTTCGTCGAGGCCCGGCGTTTTCAGCTCGGCGCGGGCGAACAGGGCGGCCTCCGAGGCGCTGGCGGCGAACTTGTTCCAGGGACAGACGGCGAGGCAGTCGTCGCAGCCATAGATGCGGTTGCCCATCGCGGCGCGGAATTCGCGGGGGATAGGGCCGGCGTGTTCGATGGTGAGGTAGGAAATGCAGCGGCGGGCATCGAGCTGGTAGGGCGCGGGGAACGCGTTCGTCGGGCAGATATCGAGGCAGGCGCGGCAGGAGCCGCAATGGTCAGGCTCGGGCGCGTCGGCCAAGAGATTGGCGCTGGTGAGGACCACGCCGAGGAAAAACCAGGAGCCGAGCTCGCGGCTGACGAGGTTGGTGTGCTTGCCCTGCCAGCCGAGGCCGGCCTTCTGGGCGAGCGGCTTTTCCATCAGCGGGGCGGTGTCGACGAAGACTTTCACCTCGGCGCCGGTCAGCTGGGCAACCTCGCCCGCGAGCTGCTTCAGGCGGGACTTGATCAGGTCGTGATAGTCCCTGCCCCGCGCGTAGACGGAGATGTTGCCCGTCGCTCGCTCAGCGAGAGTGTCGAGCGGGTTGTGGTCCGGGCCGTAGTTTATCGCAACGACGAGGGCGGCGCGGGCCTCCGGCCACATCGCGGTGGGCGCGCTACGGCGGGCGAGGGTTTCCTCCATCCAGCGCATCTCGCCGTGGCGGCCCTCGGCAACGAAGGCGGTGAGGCGAGCACCGGCCTCCCAGGCCTCATCGGCGCGGGCGAGGCCGGCGGCGTCAAAGCCGAGCCGCAGGGCGGCGGCTTTGAGCGTGTCTTCGAGGGAGGCGGGCGCGCCGGTCATGGCGTGCTGGGTAGCAGCCTTCGGGGCGGCAGGGAATCGCGCGGCGGCGGCGCGCGTCAGTTCGGGAGCTGACAGGCGGTTTTGAGGGCGGCGACCGCTTCGGTGTACTGGCGGGCGAGGGCCATCGTGCCGAAGGGGATGGCGTGATCGCGAATGGGGTCGGCGGCGGTGCTGAGCGCGCCTTTTCGCATGCAGGCCGAGCCGTCAAGGCAGGTGAGGCGGACAAGGGCCGTGCCCTCGTCCGTCTCCTCGGCGCCGTGTTCGATCACTTCGGCGAGCGGCATTTCCCAGAGGCCCCAGGCGGCGTTGCGGCCATGGGTGTGGACGAGGGTGTCACAGTCGCCCCAGACCTGGTGGTAGACGAAGAGGGCCTCGCCCGTGCGGTGCCAGCGGAACGAGGGCGGCGCCTCTGCGGCCACGGGTTCAGCGGGCGCGGGCGTGACCGTGCAGGCCGCGGCCAGAGAGAGCAGGAACGCGAGACCGAGGCGCCGCATGGGATCAGCGGCCCATGAACTGGCGGACGGCGTCGGTCGACAGGGCGAACTTGGCGAAGGACCAGGCGCGGTCCTTGCCGAGGGCCGTCAGTGTGCTGATCACCTGGCGGCGGCCTTCGCCGCGCGCCTCGAGCCAGGCGTCGGCACCGCCGGAGCGGAGCGCCTCATCGGTGGCAGAGGCCTGCAGGCGGACGAGTTCGGAGATCAAGCGGCGGCCGGCGACGCGGTCCCAGTAGGGCGCCTTGACGAGGCCTTCGCGGGCCGAGGCGCGCAGCCGGTCGAGCCGGAGGGCGTCGCCGATGGCGTAGAAGGCGGCGGCGGTTTCCGGCACCTTCTTTTTTGCCAGCTGCGAGACCGCGACGATGTCGAGGCCCTGCGCAAAATAGCTCATCGCGGCGGCCCAGTGGGCGAGCGCGTCGGGGGCGCCGCGCTTGATGAAGGCGCGGGCATCACGCTCGATGCGCGAGGCGGGGAAATCCGTTTGCACATCGGCGAGCGCCATCTTGAGTTCGTTGAGCGGGGCGTGGGTCTGCTTGACGGCGTCGCCGATGGACTTGCCGGCGGTGGCGCGGATGAACCAGCCGGCGGCTTCGCTGGCAGCGTGGACGGCTTCCTGCTGAAGCTCCGTCTGCAGATCAGCGGCGACGCGGGTGTCGAGAGCGAAGACTTCGCGGCGGAAGCCGGCGAGGTCCAGCACTTCGCGGGCGGCCTCCAGCGCGCGGACGGCTTCGGCGGGGGCCGCGCCGGTGAGTTCGCGCAGGCGCAGGACGGCGACCGGGCCGCAAAAATCCAGCGTGCGGTTGGCAATCACGGTGGCGATGATCTCGCGGCGGAGGCGGTGGCCTTTCATCGCCTTCTCGAAACCGTCGATGGGCGACGGGAAATAGGCCTTCAGGACGGGCGCGAACCAGGGATCGTCCGGCAGGTCAGAGGCGACAAGATCGTCGAACAGGACGATCTTCGACCAGGCGAGGAGGACGGCGAGTTCGGGCCGGGTGAGCGGCTGGCCGGTTTCCTTGCGGGCCTGCATGCCGGTGGTCGATGGCAGGCCTTCGAGGGCGCGGTTCAGCACGCCGCGCTCTTCGAGGTAGAGCATCACGCGCTCCAGCGCGTCATGGTCTTCCACGGCGGTGGAGGCCGCGAGCGTCAGGGCGTTCGACTGGTCGTAGTTGTGGGCAAGGACGTGGGCGGCGACATCATCGGTCATCGCGGCGAGGAGGTCGTTGCGGGCCTCTTCCTTCAGGTCGCCGAGGCGGATGGCTTCGGCGGCGAGGATCTTGATGTTCACTTCGTGGTCGGACGAATCGACGCCGGCCGAGTTGTCGATGGCGTCGGTGTTGAGGCGCCCGCCGGCGAGAGCGAATTCGATGCGGCCGGCCTGGGTCATGCCGAGGTTGGCGCCCTCCCCGATCACCTTGGCCTTGAGGTCGCGCCCATTGACGCGGATGGCGTCATTGGCGCGGTCGCCGACATCGGCAGGGGTTTCGGAGAAGGATTTCACATAGGTTCCGATGCCGCCGAACCAGAGGAGGTCAGCCTCGGCTTTCAGCAGGGCGTGCAGGAGTTCGTCCGGTGTGACGGCGTCCTTGGCGAGGCCGGTGAGGGCTTTGACTTCGGCCGAGAGGGGGATCGACTTGGCGGCGCGTTCGAAGATGCCGCCGCCTTTGGAAATCAGCTTCGCGTCATAGTCCGCCCAGGTGGAGCGCGGCAGGGCGAACATGCGGGCGCGCTCGGCGAGGCTGGCGGCTGGATTGTCCGGGTTCGGATCAAGGAAGATGTGCATGTGGTTGAAGGCCGCGACGAGACGGATCTCGGGCGAGAGGAGCATGCCGTTGCCGAAGACATCGCCGGACATGTCGCCGACGCCGATGACGGTGAAGGGCTGCTTCTGGATATCCTTGCCCATTTCGCGGAAGTGGCGCTTGACCGCTTCCCAGGCGCCGCGGGCGGTGATGCCCATCTTCTTGTGGTCATACCCGGCCGAGCCGCCGGACGCGAAGGCATCGCCGAGCCAGTGGCCCTTCTCGAGGCTGATGGCGTTGGCGGTGTCGGAGAAGGTGGCCGTGCCCTTGTCGGCGGCGACCACGAGGTAGGGGTCCTCGCCGTCCCAAACCACGGTCTGCGGCGGCGGCACAAGCTTGCCCTTCACCAGATTGTCGGTGAGGCCGAGCAGCGACGTGATGAATTCCTTGTAGGCATCGCGGCCGCTTTCGAACCAGGCCGGATCGTTCCGGGGCGGCAGTTGTTTGGGATAGAATCCGCCCTTCGAGCCGACCGGCACAATGACGGCGTTCTTGACCTGCTGGGCCTTCACGAGGCCGAGGACTTCGGTGCGGTAGTCCGACGGGCGGTCCGACCAGCGCAGGCCGCCGCGCGCGACCGGGCCGAAGCGCAGGTGGACGCCTTCGACTTTCGGGCTGGAGGTGAAGATTTCGCGGAAGGGCTTGGGCTCGGGCAGGTCGGCGAGTTCGCGGCTGGCGACCTTGAAGCTGATCCAGGACCGCTCGGCGCCGTCTTCGCCGGTCTGGTAGAAGTTGGTGCGCTGCAAGGCGCGCACGAGATGGAACAGGCGGCGCAGCACGAGATCGTCGGTGAGGCTGGCGACGCCTTTCATCGCGTCCTCGAACTTCGCTTCGATCTCGGCGCCGGCCTTGGCGCGGGCGTCAAGGGATTTGTGCGCCTGCGGATCAAAGCGGGCGGTGAACAGGTCAAGGATCAGGCGCGTGACGGCCGGGTAGCGCGCGACGGCGGCTTCCTGCACGTCCTGCGGTTGGTCGAGGCCGCTCTGGCGGCGATAGGCGGCGAGCGCGCGGATCAGTGCGGCCTCGCGCCAGGTGGCGCCGGCGGTGAGCACGAGACGGTTGAACTTGTCATTGTCGGCGCGGCCGCTCCAGACGGCGATGAAGGCGTCTTCCAGCGCGCGGGCGAGGCTGATCAGCGGCAGCGGCGCGCCGTCCGCCGATTCCATGGCGAGCGAGTGGATCCAGTAGACATCCGGCGCATCGGCGACCGGCTTGAACGGCGGGCGGACGGGATAGCCCGTCTCGAAATGCACGAAGAGGCCGAGATTTTCGAACACCGGCACGCAGCGCGAGAGAGCGATGGCGCCGTCGCGCGCGAAAATCTTGACACGGACTTTCGAGGCATCGTCGGTGTCGCGGCGATAGGCGCGCGCGACCATCGGGCGGCCAGCGCTGAGCGCGGCCATGCTGGTGACGTCGCGCAGCGCTTCGTCCGGCGCGAAGGCTTCGCGGTAGGCGGCGTTGAAAGCGCCGATGAAGGCGCGGGCCCCTTCCCGGTCGCCGCCGGTCAAGTCGGAACTCATCAACAGGTCGCGGAAGCCCTGGTCCCAGGTGCGGGCGAGCGCGACGATCTTGTTTTCGATCTCGGCGGCGTCCGGTTCCGGATGGCCGGGCGAGAGGCCGATCTCGAAGTGGACGCGGGCCATCGGACCGGAGTCGAAGTAAGGCTGGAAGGAGCGCAACTCGCCCTTATAGGCCTCGGTGAGCACGGCGCCCATGCGCTGGCGCAGGGCGGTGTCGTAGGATTCGCGCGGGACGAAGACGAGCGCGGTGACGAACCGGTCGAACTCGTCGCGGCGCAGGAAGACTTTCGTCCGGGGACGGCCGATCAGGTGGAGCGCGCCCATCACCATCGGGCCAAGCAGGGTCGAGCGGGTCTGGAAGAGTTCGTCGCGCGGCCAGGTCTCGATCAGGTTGGCGAGCGCCTTTTCCGTATGTCCGCCCGGGGCGGCGCCGGAGGCGGCCATGATTTTCTGCACGCGGCGGCGCACGAAGGGGATCGAGCGCGCGGTCTCGTCATAGGCTTCGGCGGTGAACAGGCCGAGGAAGCGGACCTCTCCGTTCACGCGGCCCTGCGCGTCGTACTTCTTGATGCCGATATAGTCGCACGGCACGCGGCGGTGCACGCGGCTCGGCAGGGTCGACTTGGCGATGATCAGCGGCGCCGGATGGCTGAGAAAATCGCCGACTTCCTGGGTCAGCACGAGCGGTTCGCTGTCGGGCGAGAGGACGTTGAGGTTCTCGTCGCGCAGGATGCCGAGGTTGGAGCCGTCGATCATCAGCGGCTCGGCGGGCAGGACGCGGCCGGACTCATCCGTCTCGAAATCATATTCGCGGCTGCCGAGGAAAACGTAGTGCTCCTTCAGGAGCCATTCGAGGAAGGCGACGGCTTCGTCCCGCTCGACCGGCGAGATGTGCTGCAGGCCGGACAGGCGTTTCATCTCGGCGCGCATCCGGGCCTGCATGGCGCGGTGGTCCGAGACGGCGCGCTGCACATCGGCGAGCGTGGTGCGCGCGCCGGCTTCGAGCTTTCGCGTTTCGCCCGGCGTCAGCAGGGATGTATGGATCTGGATCACCGATATCATCTGCCCGTCGGCGAGGGTGACGACCGGGTGGAAGAGGGCTTTCACCTCATGGCCCTGCGCGGCGCATTCGTTGAGGAGCGAATCGACGAGGAAGGGCATATCGGGACCTGCCGCCTCGAGCACGGCGCGGCCGAGGGGGCCTTTGGCCCCGTCAACGTGCGGGATCACGCGCACGGCCTGCTCGCCGGCAGGCACTTGCGACGCCCAGGCCCAGAGCTGTTGGCCGAGTGTCTTTATGTCGGCCTGGGTGAGACCGGTGAGGTCCTCGCCGGCGGCCTCCTGCAGGATCTGTTCGAGGACCTGGCCCTCAGGCCCGGTAACAGCAGCGGAACGGGTCATGACAGCGACTCACCTAAGGGAAATGTATTCCACCGGGTCTAACCCCGGGGCGTTAGCGCTTCAAGAATCCTGATGAGACGGGTGATGAAGAATCGGGCAGCCGCGGGAAACACTCCCGGCCGTTTGCGTCAACGGAACTCCGGGGCTTTCAGGCAGGATGTGGGGGCCAGAAATAGGTGGGCCCGCCGAACGGGGACATGTCCGGCGGGCCCTTCAGAATCTTCCGCAGGCTGGGTGGGGGGACGCACGCGGAAGCCTGAATTCTATAAATTTGGTCGTTGGACTCCGATATCAACTCGGAAGTCCTGTAAAAAAAGTTAACGATTGTCCATGCGACGGCAGCCCGCACCGTGCAGTTTCAGGGATAACCCATACACGAAAACGGAGACTTCAAATAGTGCTTCCTGCAGTCGCACCCTCGACGGGTTACGCGCCCTTCCCTTTAGGGTTGCCATCTGCCGACAAAAGGATCGCGATCCAGCGCGTGCTCTCGGACTGGGCGAACAGGATCATCATCAGCACGGTCAACGGCGCCGAGAGGAACATGCCCGGGATTCCCCAGATAACACCCCAGATTGCGAGGGCGAGGAGGACGACCAGTGCCGACAGGTTCAGCGAGTCGCCCATCATCCGGGGCTGGATGAAATTGCCAATCGAAAATTGCCAGAAACTGACGATGCCGAAGACGATTGCGGAGTACACGTAGGAGTCCTGCGGCGCATCGCCGGGCACCCAGCCCGGAACCCCGGGCTGCACCAGCGCGAACAGGGGCGGCACCAGCGCGGCGGCGATCGAGCCGACGGTGGGAATGTAGTTGAGCACGAAGATCAGCGCCGACAGGAAGAGTGCGTTCTGCACACCGAGGGCCAGCAGGGAGGCATAGCTGAGCAGTGTGATCAAGGCTGAGATCAGGGTCTGGACCCAGAGATAGCGCTCAATGCCCACCCGCGCGTCGTTGCCGATGGTGCGGACCTGTTCGCGGCGCTCCGGGACGGGGAAGATGTTGTCGAGCTTGTGCGTCCAGCCGGCCTGGGCGGAGAACAAGAAGGCGACATAGATCAGGATCAGCATCAGGTCGCCGGACAGGCCGCTGACCGAATTGGCGATGGTGGCGAAGAGCTGTTCGCCGCGCTCGTTGAAAAGGAGCTGTGTCAGGGTTGGCGAATCGAACATGCCGAAGACGCGGTAGGCGTCGGAAATCAGCTGGTTGATCTTGGTTTCGTATTCGTCCGCATGGCGCCCGAACTCGCCAACACCATTGGCCATCAGCGCAATGAAGCCGACAAAACCGCCGGTGACCAACAGGATCGCAATCAGGCGGGCAATCCGCAGGTTGATCGTCTTGCTGGCATTGTCGATGGCGGTGGCAAAGCCTTCGATGATCAGGAACAGGAACACGGCCATGGCGAAGGTCGCGAGGATTTCGCGGCCCAAGTAGAGGATGGCGAGGATGACGCCTGTTGCGATGATCCAGGTGCCAACCTTGGCTGAGCGGTCCATGTGGGGGTATCTCCGGGAGCGAGCGGCGCAGGGTGGCGGCGCCCGCGCGCCGGGTCAAGCTGGGCGGCGCGGGTGATGCAGCTTGCCGAATCCGGCGAGATGGCTAGCCTGTGGGTCAGAAATTCAGAATGAAGGACGGCGGATGAGTGACACGATTTTCCTGGGCGGCGCGGATGCGAACGGCACCGGCCATCCCGATGCGGCCCAGTCGCTGATCCTGAAAGTGGCCAACCGTCACGGGATCGTGGCGGGGGCGACGGGTACCGGCAAGACGGTGACCCTGCAGGTCATGGCGCAGGCCTTTTCCGATGCCGGCGTGCCAGTGTTCGCCGCCGACGTGAAAGGCGACCTCTCGGGCATCTGCATGCCCGGCAGCGAGACGCACAAGGCGCATGCGAACCTGGTGGCGCGGGCGCAGCAGATCGGCATGGGCGAGCTGACCTACAAGGGCGCGCCGACGATCTTCTGGGACGTGTTCGGCGAGACCGGCCATCCGGTCCGCGCGACGATTTCCGAGATGGGCCCCCTGCTCCTGTCGCGCCTGATGGGGCTGACGGATGTGCAGGAAGGCGTGCTGAACATCGCGTTCCAGTATGCCGATGATAACGGCCTGCTGCTGCTCGACCTGAAGGATCTGCGCAAGCTGCTGGTGAGCCTGGGCGATGATACGCTGCGTACCGAGATCAGCCGCAAGTATGGCAACGTGGCGCCGGCGTCGCTGTCGGCGGTGCAGCGCGAGCTGCTGGTGCTGGAGCGGGACGGGGCGGAGCGCTTCTTCGGCGAGCCGGCGCTGGAGCTGGCCGACCTGATGCGCACGACGACGGACGGGCGCGGCTATGTGAACATTCTCGACGGGCGCAAGCTGATCAATTCGCCGAAACTCTACTCGACCTTCCTGCTCTGGCTCTTGTCGGAACTGTTCGAGGAGCTGCCGGAGATCGGCGATCCGGAGAAGCCGCGACTCGTGTTCTTCTTCGACGAGGCGCACCTGCTGTTTGCCGATGCGCCGCCGGCGCTTCTGCAGAAGATCGAGCAGGTGGTGCGCCTGATCCGCTCGAAGGGGGTGGGCGTGTATTTCGTCACGCAGAACCCGCGCGACCTGCCGGAATCGGTGATCGCGCAGCTCGGCAACCGGCTGCAGCATGCGTTGCGGGCCTATACGCCGACCGAGCAGAAGGCGGTGAAATCGGCGGCCTCTTCCTTCCGTCCGAACCCGGCCTTCAAGACCGAGGCGGCGATCACCGAAATGGGCGTCGGCGAGGCGTTGGTCTCGACGCTGGAAGCCAAGGGCGCGCCGACGATGGTGCAGAAGACACTGATCCGCCCGCCGTCGTCGCGGCTGGGCCCGGCGACCGATCCGGAACGCGCCGAGGTGCAGAAGGTGAGCCCCGTGTTCGGCAAGTATGACAAGACCATCGACCGGGAGTCGGCCTACGAGATCCTGTCGAAGCGCGAGGAGATCGCCGCCAAGGAGGCCGAGAAGCTGGCGAAGCTGGAGGCCAAGGAGAAAGAGGCCGCCGCCAAGGCGAAAGCCAAGGGAAAGGCGCCGCCTCGCTCGCGCCGGTTGACCACCACCGAACGCGCTGCCAACAATGCCGCCAGCACAGCCAGCCGCGAAATCACGCGCTACATATTGCGCGGCATTTTCGGGACGCGGAAACGGTGAGACAGATGCGAACCCTTGCCCTGATCGCCGCCCTCGGCCTGTCGGCCTGTGCCACCGGCCCGTCCGAGAAGGACTGGACCAGCAATCCCGGCGCCCAGTCCTTCGCCACCGCCGCCTCCGCCTGCAGCCAGATCAGCTACAATATCGCAGCCAACTTCACGGTGTGCATGGCTGGGCGCGGCTGGGTGAAGGCGAAGGACTAGCGCCTCCCCCCGCGTAAGGAGTGGCGAAAATGCCGCGCGCCTCTTATAGTCTTGTCTGAGCCCCAATCAGACGAGCCAAAGGGAGGCCACGGCCCATGAAAGAGTATCTCAAGTTCTATATCGACGGCGCCTGGGTTGACCCGGTGGTGCCGCGCCGCCTCGAAGTCGAGAACCCGGCGACCGAGGAAAACTTCGCCGTCATCTCGCTCGGCTCGAAAGCCGATGCCGACAAGGCCGTCGCCGCCGCCAAGCGCGCCTTCGCGAGCTTCTCGCAGACCTCGGTCGAGTACCGCGCCGACCTGCTCGACAAGATCACCGCCGGTATCCAGAAGCGGATGCCGGAACTCGCCGTCGCCATCTCAGAGGAGATGGGCGCGCCGATGTGGCTGGCCAACGCCGCGCAGGTTCCTGCCGGCATGGGCCACTTCGCGACGACCGCAGCGATCCTGCGTTCGTACAAGTGGGAAGAGCTGAAAGGCACGACGATGCTGCGCAAGGAGCCGATCGGCGTCTGCGCGTTCATCACCCCATGGAACTGGCCGCTGAACCAGATCGCCTGCAAGGTGGCGCCTGCCATCGCTGCCGGTTGCACCATGGTTCTGAAGCCGTCCGAGATCGCCCCGCTCGACGCGATGATCTTCGCCGAAATCCTGCATGAGGCCGGCGTGCCGAAAGGCGTGTTCAACCTCGTCAACGGCGATGGCCCGGGCGTCGGCTCGGTGCTCTCCTCGCACCCGGATGTCGACATGGTGAGCTTCACCGGTTCGACCCGCGCCGGCGTGCTCGTCGCTCAGGCCGCGGCACCGACCGTCAAGCGCGTCGCGCAGGAACTCGGCGGCAAGAGCCCGAACATTGTTCTGCCTACGGCCGATCTGACGAAAGCCGTCTCCAGCGGCGTGATGGCGATGATGACCAACACCGGCCAGAGCTGCAACGCGCCGAGCCGGATGTTCGTGCAGAAAGACCAGCACGATGCGGCGCTCGCGATCGCCAAGGCGACTGCCGAGTCCGTGAAGGTGATGATGCCGGCAGAAGCTGCGCCGGGCGCCATCGGCCCGATCTCCAACGGCAACCAGTACCAGAAGGTCCAGGACCTGATCCAGAAGGGCATCGAAGAGGGCGCAACCCTCGTCGCCGGTGGTCCGGGTCGCCCTGAAGGCTTCAACAAGGGCTACTTCGCCCGCCCGACCGTGTTCGGCAACGTGACCAACGACATGACCATCGCCCGCGAGGAAATCTTCGGGCCGGTGCTGTGCATCCTGCCGTATGGCACGGTGGACGAAGCCGTGGAGATGGCCAACGACACCGTCTACGGCCTGGCCGGTTATGTTCAGGGCCCGGAGAAAGAGGCGAACGCCATCGCCAACCGCATCCGCGCCGGCCAGATCCAGGTCAACGGCGCACGTCCTGACTTCACCGCACCGTTCGGCGGCTACGGCCAGTCGGGCAACGGCCGTGAATGGGGCGAGCACGGCTTCGAGGAATTCCTCGAGGTGAAAGCCGTCATCGGCTACGCCGCCGCCTAAGGCGGGCGTGCCCTAGAAAACATCCGAAGCGGCAGCCCCAAAGCTGCCGCTTCTTTTTTATCCGTACACAGAGGAAATGCCCCATGACCCTGAAGCTTCACCACCTCAACGCCTCGCGCTCGCAGCGCATCGTCTGGCTGCTGCTCGAACTCGGCGTCCCGCATGAGATCGTCCACCACAAGCGCAACGAGACCACGCGCCTCGCGCCGGCGGACCTGAAGAACATCCACCCGCTCGGCAAGTCGCCGCTGCTGGAGGATGGCAGCATCGTCATCGCCGAGACGGGTGCGATCACCGAATACCTGCTGGCAAAGCATGACACCGGGCACAAGCTTCACCCGAAACCGGACTCGGCGGACTTCCCGCGCTATCTTGAATGGGTCCACTCAGCCGAGGGCGCGGTGTTCCTGCCAGGCCTGCTGGCGCTCTATACCGGCATGGCCGGGATCACCGAAGGACCAGTCGCGCAGATGATCGCCAACGAGCGGGACAAGGTGGCCGGGTTTATCGAGGCGCACCTGTCGAAGCATGCCTATTTCGCGGGGGAGAATTTCTCGGCGGCGGACTGCCTGATGGGCTTCCAGATCGTGATGTCCGATGCCCAAGGCGGCCTTGCGAGCCGTCCGGCGACCAAGGCCTGGCTGGACAAGGTGACGGCGCGCCCGGCCTACAAGGCGATGCTGTCGGTGGGCGTCTAACCCCCGCCTGACGGAAAGCGGCCGGATTCCACTCCGTCCTGAAAACCAGACGCGGTCGCCGGGATCCTTTCCGTCACCGCCGCGTTGTAGGTCGTGGACAGCGGGGCCTTTGCCCGGCGCTTCACAGAAAAGTGATCTCGTCTGTTGGCTGGCATTCAGCTTGCATCGGGCACATGTTATAGTGAGGATTGTTGAGGAGGCTGCCCTGATGAAACGGCTGACATTCGCTGCTGCCCTTGCGGGCCTCGTGCTGCTCGGCGCCTGCGCCACGGCCACGCCCTACCAGGCGGCGTCCAACTCGGATCGCGGCTTTTCCGAACAGAAGATCGAAGACAACCGCTTCCAGGTCCAGTTCGCGGGCAACTCGCTGACCGACCGCAAGACGGTCGAGACCTACCTGCTCTACCGCGCAGCCGAACTGACCAAGCAGAACGGCTTCGACCATTTCCGCGTGGTTCGCCGGGACACCGATGCCAAGACGAAGCTGATCAGCTCGCCGTCCATGTACGACCCGTTCTATGACAACTTCTTCCTGAGCTACCGGTATTTCGGCCCGCGCGGGGCCTACTTTCACGATCCTTACCGCCACTTCTATCCCGGGCCGCGGTACGCGTCGCGCTTCGGATATTATGACCGTTTCTGGGGCGGCCCAGCGGACTACCGCGAGTCGACGAGCTATATCGCCTCGGCAGAGATCGTGATGGGCAAGGGTCCGAAACCGGACGATGTAGCCTTTTTCGATGCCGGCCAGGTGATCTTCAATCTCACCGGCTCGATCAAGACGCCCGAGGCCTGAACGGCCGGGTCACGGCGCGCTTTCGATCCGGAACACATCGCCGCCGAAGGCCACGATGTAGAGACGCCCCTGCGCGTCGAGCCCGAAGCTGGTGATCTGTGACAAGGTGCCGGCATTGGGCAAAAACTGCGGATTGAGCCGGGTGAAGGAGCTGGAAGACAGTGTCTGGCCCGGCACAAGGGACGCCTCCGGCACCGACCAGACATTGCCGCTGATGAAGTCGCCGAAGACATAGTGATTGCGGATCGCCGGGATGGCGCCGCGGTAGATATGGCCTCCGGTCACCGAACGCCCCTGCGCCGGTCCCGTACCATGGCTGTATTCGGCGACCGGCGGGACGAAGCCGGGTGAATTGGCGCCGCCATTGTAGGGCTGGGTGCCCTCACGCAGGTTCCATCCGAAATTCGTGCCGCTGCCGGAGGGCCGCAGGCGGTTGATTTCCTCGATCGCGTTCTGGCCGACATCTCCCATGAGCAGATCACCCGTCACCGCGTCGACGCTGGCGCGGAAAGGATTGCGCAGGCCGAGCGCGAAGACTTCCGGTGCCCCGGCTGTCCCGCCGGGAAAGGCGTTGCCGGCCGGGATACGGTAGTCGCGGTTCGCGTCCGCCGGAAAGTCGTCGCCGGAGACGTCGAGGCGCAGGACCTTGCCGAGTAGCGATGTCGTCGTCTGCGCATTGTTGAGCGGGTCGCCGCCGGAGCCGCCATCGCCCGTCGGGATGTAAAGCAGGCCATCGTTCGAGAAGCCCATCCAGCCGCCATTGTGGTTGTTGAATGGCTGGGCGATCGTCAGGATGATATCGGCCGTGGACGGATCAACCTGCGTGCTGGACCCGGTGAACATCCGGTAGCGGCGGATCTCGGTATTTCCGGCCAGGTTGGTGAGATTGATGTAGAGGGTCCTGTCCGCCGCAAAGTTTGGCGAGAAGGCGAGGCCCAGCAGGCCGCGTTCGCTGTCGGTCGAGACCTGCGCCGTCACATCGAGGAAATCGACGCTTTCGATCACGCCGGTTTCCGGGTTGAGCACGCGGGCCCGCCCGCCCTTCTGCAGGACGACCACCTGGCCGGTGCCCGGAATGCCGGTCACATACAGCGGTTGACTGAACCCGGCGCCGACGCGGCGCAGCGACATCGCCTCGTTCTGGTCGGTGACGGTGACCGTGACTGACAGCTGGGCTGCGCCGCCGCGATTGTCCCGCGCCTCGAAGGTCAGCGCATAGGCATTGTCGGTATTGGCATCGCGCGGCGCCTCGAAATCGAGCCCGGCGGCGAGAGACAAGATGCCGGTCGCCGGATTGAAGGCGAACACGCCGGAATCGCCGCCCGCGAGCAGGGAGAGCGTCACCGGGTCGCCGTCGGGATCGGTGGCGGTGAGTGTGTAGACCGGCCCGGATGTATTCTCGGCGAGGGTCGCCGTGGCGGGCGAGGTGATGGCGGGCGGCCGGTTGGCGGGCGGGGGCGGCGGCGGCGAGGTCCCGCCTCCGCCGCCCCCGCCGCAGGCGGCGAGGCCGGCGCCTGCGAGCGCCGCGATGGCTGCAAACCAGATTTTCCCTGAGCCCCGTTTCATGGCGCGAGACTAGCATCTTCAGCGCGGGCCGAGAGTGTAATCTTTGTGAGGGTCGCATGCGGCGCCGGGCTTTTTCATGCGCGCTATGTCCATTCGGCACTAGGCAAGCTGGCCGGGCGGGTCCAGAACGCCCCGTTCCCTTTCCTCCCGGATGGCACACCCCGTCATGGCCGACAGCGACAATGCGCCGACACAGCTGACCGCAGCGCCGAAAGGCCTGCGCAAGACCGAGCTTGTCGCCATCGTCGCCGGGCTGATGACGCTCAACGCCATGGCTATCGACATCATGCTGCCGGCGCTGTCGCAGATCGCGGCGGCGACCGGGCTGACGGCGGAAGGCGGCGCGGTGGACAACCGGCAGCAGCTGATCATCTTCGCCTATGTGCTGGGCTTCGGCGCGCCGCAGCTTGTCTGGGGGCCGGTGACGGACCGGTTCGGGCGCCGGGCGCCGCTGTTCATCGGCCTGATCGGATACATCGCGGTCTCGCTGGCCTGCGTGCTGATCAATGACTTCTGGGTACTGCTCGGCGCGCGTTTCCTGCAGGGCGTCTTCTCGTCAGGCGCGCGGATCGTCGCCTCGGCGGTGGTGCGGGACCTCTTCTCCGGCCGCGCTATGGCGAGCTTCATGTCGCTGGTAATGACCATCTTCATGATCGTGCCGATCGTCGCGCCGAGCCTTGGCCAGGTGATCCTGATGTTTGCGCCCTGGGAGGCGATCTTCATCTGGCTTGGCATCTGGGGCGCGGTGATGCTGGCCTGGACCTGGTTCCGCCTGCCGGAGACCCTGCCCGTCCCTGCCCGCAGGCCGCTGAACATGGCGAGCGCGTTCGGCGCCTACATGAGCGTCCTGCGTTCGAAGGTGAGCTTCGGCTACATGTGCGCGTCCGGCATCGTGTTCGGCGCGCTGTTTGCGTTCATCGCCTCGTCCGAGCAGGTGTTCCGGCAGGTGTTCGACAAGGGCGATACCTTTGCCTACTGGTTCGCGGGGGTCGCGGGCGTGATGGCGCTGGCGAACTTCACGAACTCGCGCCTTGTGGAAAAAGTCGGCATGCGGCGCATCAGCCATACCGCGCTGATCGTGTTCACGACCATCTCGGCGGGGCTGGCGATCTCGACGATGATGTTCGGCGAGAACTTCGTGATCTTCTTCCCGCTGTTCGCGATCGCGTTCGGCTGTTTCGGGCTGATGGGCTCGAACTTCTCGGCGCTGGCGATGGAGCCGCTGGGCAAGATCGCGGGTACGGCCTCGGCGGCTTATGGGTTCGCGACGACGCTGGCCTCGGCCTTCATTGGCGCCTTCATCGGCTCGCAGTTCAACGGCTCGACCGTGCCGCTGATGCTGGGTTTTGCGGTGCTGGGCACGGTGTCGTTGATCATTGTGCTGATCACCGAGAAGGGCCGCCTGTTCAGCATGCGCTGACCCTGCGTGATCTCTTTACGGCGCGCCCGACCTGAACAATCCTGCCCTCTGTAGCCTTTTGGCTCGGGGGGACGGATCATGATCAATCACACGGGCATGCGCTTCGCGTTTGCAGGCTTTGGCGCCTTGCTGATGGCAGCCTGCGGCCAATCGGGGCCGGCCCCTGTGGAGACGCCGGCCGAGACGGCAGCCGCCCCGGTGCCGCCTCCCCCGTTCGAGCCAACCGAAGCCGCGTTCAAATGCATTCGCGACATGCACCCGGTGCGCGGCTTCTATGTGGATAATCTGCTGGGCTATCTCGACGAGACCATTGCGGCGGCAGAGTCCGAAACCGGCGCCATCTACCCGGCGGGATCCGTGGTGCAGCTTGTGCCGGGTGAAGCGATGATCAAGCGCGAAGCGGGATACAACGCAGCGACGAAAGACTGGGAGTTCTTCGAACTCGACGTCACCGGGGACGGCGCGAAAATCCGCGTGCGCGG
>JBBSDJ010000042.1:0-19560 GCA_038249555.1 Caulobacterales bacterium | reverse complement strand
TGGGCACGCGGGCGGTGAGGAACTGGATGTCTTCGCCGGCCTGGCCGTAGGTGGCGAGCGCGGTTTCATCGAGCGAGGTGAGGGAGACCGGGACGTCCTTGATGTTCTCTTCGCGCTTGGTGGCGGTGACCGTCACGGAGGTCAGCTTCAGCGCATCGTCCTGAGACGGAGCTTCCTGGGCGAGGGCGAAAGGGGCGATCAAGGCGATGGCGCAAGAAGACGCCATGGCGGCGCGCCAGGTACGTGTAGGTTTCATGTATGAGTCTCCGGACTGGCTTGGAAGCGCATGGGCGCCCGGCTTCCAAGAATATCCGTGACCGAAATTTCTCAAGGGGATGACAGGATCGTGAAGGCGATTTTGTCGCCGCTGCGTGTTTCCGGTCACGCTCGCGCGTCAGGCGAGTAGGCCTGCATCAGGCCACCCGGTTGCCGCCGCCGAAGGGGAGGCGGAAGATGTTGCGCAGCCATTGGCGGAAGCGCCACTCGGCGCGCAGCCTGGCGTTCGACGGCAGGTCGAGCTCGCCGCGGGGGACGAGCATGTCGTTCATGCGCGGATGGTAGCGGCGGATGAGGTCTTCCTCGATGCGGGCGCGGTCGGCGGCGGTGCGCACGACGAGGACGTGGCGCTCGGTGGCGCCGCGTTTCCACCAGGCTTCCCACCAGCGCTCGTGGCCATAGAGGCGGGAGCGGAAGTCGGTCGCCTTGCCGATATAGAGGGGGAAGAGGAAGAAGCCGAAACGGCGGCGGACGAAGATGTAGATGCCGCTGCCTTCGGGGATGCCCTTGCGGGTCAGGGTGATCTTGAAGCGGTAGCGCTGGCCGGTTTCGCCCCGCCAGACATGCCAGCCGAAAAGGAACCAGTCGAAGAGAAACATGTCACCCACCGCATCTTGCCCGCGACAGTGCGGGCCGCGGGGAGAATCGGCGAAATCCGGTTAATGGCGCCTTAACCGGCGGCTGATGGCATCATGTGGACGTAGACTTCGTTGAGGGTGATCTTGCCGTCCTGTACGAGGCAGAGGTCGAAGCCGCGCATGCTGGCGTCCGTGCCGGTCTCGCCGATGGCGCAGTACCAGCGGCCGCAGAAGCCGCCGGGGATCGGCCAAGTCTCGTCGGGCGTGTATATCATCTTCGGGGTGGAGGCGAAGAGGCCTTCGAGATAGGGGCGCAGCTGGGCATGGCCGGTGAGGCCGGCAGCGGTCTGCGCGTCCTTGTAGACGGTATTCGCGGAATAGAAGCCGAGGAGCTTTTCCACATCCTTGGAGCTCCAGGCGGCGAGCCAGGCGGCGTTGAAGGTTTCGATGTCGACGCTCATGCCGGGGCGAGCCCCAGGACGCGGGCGCGGTGGGCCTCGGTGAAGATTTCTGCGGGCGCGTTTTCAGGGCCTGCCATGATGGCGACGCCGTGCAGGCCGAGCATCGGATCGGCGGCCTTGCGCTCGTGATAGGAGCGGCGGCGCTCGCGGGCGGTCTCGCCGAACTCCATGTCGAGGGAGGCTTGCAGCTGTCCTGCAAAGCGCAGGCGGCGCATGCGCTCGGCGCGTTCTTCCGCATACGGAGTGAAGTCGGGGGCCTGCCCTGCGGGGGTTTCCTTCAGGATGTCGGAGACCATGCGCACGTCGCGGTAGGTGATCGACAGGCCAAGGCCGTTGATGGGGTCGTTCCAGCCGGCGGCGTCGCCGATGAGAACGCAGCCTTGCGCGAAGGGCTCATCCGTCCAGCTGTCATTGTTGAAATAGGAGAAGAGCGGGCCGGCGGGCGTGCCTTCGGCGAGGGCGGCGTTCTGGGGCGCGCAGGCCATGCGGAAGGCGTCGAGGAAGCGCTGGGCGCCGCCTTCGCCGTGGAAGCGGCCCTTCTCCTCGAGCGCGTAGCCGCCATAGACGCGGACGCGGCCATTGCCTTGCGGGAAGGTGAGGAAACCGAAATTGCCTTCGGTGCCGATGGTCTGGCGTTTGGGGTTTACGTCCGGCACGTTCTCGACGAGCAGGCCGGCGAACCAGTGGTGGGGTTTGTCCTGGTGCAGGGGGATTGAGGCGGCGGCACGCACTTCGGACTGGCGGCCTTCGGCGCCGACCACGATGGGGGCGCGGGCGGTGCGCGTCTCGCCATTGTGGAAGAAGGTGACCGACGGCGCGTTGCCGAGCGTGATGATGTCGATCGTCACGGGACGGAGGGTTTCGGCGCCGGCGGCGGTGGCGGCGTCATATAGCGTCTGGCAATGGTGCGGGTGGCCGAGGCAGAGGGGGCCGGGCACATCGGCGGCGAAGATGCCGAGGGGGAGCGGGGCGGCTTCGCAGTCTGCCGGCGCGAGGCTTTCGTCATAGGTGACGTGGTCGGTGATATGGTGACCGCCGGCGGACATCAGGAGGTCGTAGAGGCCGAGGCGCCTGGTTTCGGTGACGCCCCAGGGGGCGATCCATTCGCCGCGCACGCGGTCTTCGTAAAGCGCGGATTTTTCCAGCAGCAGAACCTTGCGTCCGGCGCGGGCCATGACGGCCGCGAGCGCGCTGCCGCCGATGCCGCCGCCGACGATGATCAGATCGTAAGTCATGGGCGTAGTCCTCCGGGCGGAATGGTAACCCCGGACGGCGCGCGCGCAAAGCCTGACGTGGGGGCGGGGTCAGTCTTCCAGAAGCACACGGACGGGGGCGA
Source organism: Caulobacterales bacterium (assembly GCA_038249555.1). GTDB lineage: Bacteria > Pseudomonadota > Alphaproteobacteria > Caulobacterales > Hyphomonadaceae > Hyphomonas. Next base: position 16,909 of record JBBSDJ010000042.1, on the reverse strand, counting down.
AGCTGCGGCGGTGGAGGGCGCAGGGGCCGAGGCGGGTGAGGGCCTGCGCATGGGCGGCGGTGCCGTAGCCCTTGTGCTGGCTGAAGCCGTAGCCGGGATGCTGGGCGCAGAAGGCTTTCATCTGGGCGTCGCGGTGAGTTTTCGCGAGGATCGAGGCGGCGGAGATGGCGGGCTCGGTGAGGTCGCCCTTGATGATGGCGGTCGCGGGGGCGGGCAGGTTTTTCGGCAGGGCGTTGCCGTCGATCAGGATATGGGACGGGGCGCGGGCGAGGGCGGCGAGGGCGCGCGTCATGGCGAGGAAGGTGGCTTCGCGGATGTTGAGGCGGTCGATCTCCTCGGGGCTGGCTTCGGCGACGGCCCAGGCGAGGGCGTGGGCGCGGATTTCGGGGGCGAGGCGGTCGCGGGCGGCTTCGGAGAGCTTCTTGGAATCGGTGAGGCCGGCGATGGGGCGTTTCGGATCAAGGATTACGGCGGCGGCGGTGACCGGCCCGGCCCAGGGGCCCCGGCCGGCTTCATCGACGCCGCAGGTGAAGGTCCGGTGCTTCATCCGGCATGGTTAACCGGGAATCGCGCCGCTTGGCCAGTGACTACCCGGTTGACCGGGTTCCGGAAATGTCAGGGTCAGCACTAAGGGTTTCTCAATAACGATTTGATAGGCTCCCCAACAGAGAACGGACCTTTAGGACAGACGACATGAACCTTTATCATTGCATGGTGGAACTCAAGAGTCCGGACCGCGCGCTTCAGTTCGCCGCCGCTGCAGACGCCTGGCTTGGACACCTGAAATCCGAAAACATCATCACCGACTGGCGCCTGCTGCGCCGCAAGTTCGGCCTGGCCTCGGGACAGCATACGGACTTCCTGATCGAGATCGAAGTGGAGAGCATGAGCGCGCTGGAAAAGGCGTTCAGCGAGCTGTCGAAAATGGATGACGAGCACACCCGCCGCTATGAATTCATGCACAGCCTGATCGGGTCGTTGAATGTCGGGCTTTACCGTCCTTACCCGGACCCGGCACAACGCGAGCGTATTGCCCTGCTTTGATCTCGCGGGCGATTGACGCCGGCCCGATGCGAAATTAAACCGCGCGCATGTTCACGCGGAAAACCTGCCAGCAGACCCAACAGACGCTCCGGATAACGGCGCGCGCGGTTGAGTGTGGCTGGCCTCGGACCTGAACGGTTCCCGCGCTGAGCTGACTTCAAACCCCGCCCGAGAGGCGGGGTTTTTGTTTCTGGCCCCCGTCTCTCAAAACCTGAGGAGACTGACATGAATTTCGAGACGGACGACGAGATCGAGGCGGCGGCGCGCGCGATGATGGCGTGCACGCTGCCGAAGGCGCGCTGGACGCACGCGGCGCATTTCGCAGCGGCGCTGTGGCTGCTGCGGGATCGCGGCGAGGCGGCGTATGCCGAGATGCCGGGGCTGATCCGGCGGTATAACGAGTCCGTAGGCGGACGGAATACCGACACCGAAGGCTATCACGAGACGATCACGCAGGCGTCGCTGCGCATGGCGGCGCGGGCGCTGGCAGAGGCCGAGGGCGCGCCGCTGAGCGCGGTGCTCGCGGGCATGATGGCCGGTCCCTGCGGCCGGTCCGGCTGGATCTTCGACTACTGGACCAAGGAGCGGCTGATGTCGCCCGAGGCACGGCGCGATTGGACCGCGCCTGACCTTCAAAGCTTGCCGGACTAGCGTGAGGGACGCGCGGCCACGCGGATCCAGTGCATGATCCAGTTCTCGGACCACGTGGCGCCGCCGTCTTCGGAGGCCATCTGGCGCCAGCGGCAGGAGGTGGGCGTGATCTCGTCCCAGATGCCGCGGTAGATGATGGTCTTTCCGTCCACGGTTTCGGCCGCGTCGAAGATGCCGGCGCCGTTCGCGAAGCCGCCGGGCGTGCCGGGGACGTTGAGGGCCCCGGATTTGGCGTTGACCCAGAGATCGCTCCAGACCTTCTTTTCCGGGTCGAGCAGGCGCAGGCCCATTCCGGCGAAGTCCCGCGCGGGGATGCGCAATTCCTCGACACTGGCGACGTCGCCGAGGATCGTCCAGCAGGAGGCTTCGCCTTCGAACGTGTCCCAGTCTCCGGGGGTTTTGAGGCGCTGATGTGCGATTTTCCATTCGCCTTCGAGGAAGTCGAACTCGCCGGGTCGGCCTTCAGGAATGTTCGTCATCGGAGGGGTTCCTTCTTGTGTATAGGCGCAGGCCGCAGAGGCGAGGCTTGCGAAGATGAGGCCGAGGGCTTCGCGGCGATTGGGGGTCATGGGGCGGTTGCGGGGCGAAAGGCGGACACCAGGGCGAAAGCGAGCGCCGGGAGGCCGGCGAGATCAGCCAGCGCGATGGTGCGCAGGCGCGGCGGCTGGCCGCTGGTGAAATAGATCCACAGGAAGCTCAGCATGCTGATGGCCGCGGCCAACGCGGCGGCGCGGCGGGGTTGCTGATCGACCGCCGCCCAGATGCAGAGAACCAGCACTGCCGCAAACAGGGCCGCCCGGTGCTGGAGCAGGGCAAAGGCCGGGTCGCCGGGCTGGACGCCGTAGAGCGCCGTGAGCACGTCCGGACGCAGGGAAGCGGCGGCCGGCATCAGGTGCAGCAGGGCGAGAAAGAGGAAAGAGAGGACGGAAAGAATGGCCCACATACAGGGAACTCCGGATTGCGCCTCACGGGCATACACGGCATAAACTGACATCGAATGTCAGGTATTAGGGGCGTCCCGAAAAAATGCAGGCGAGCCGGCTTCTTTCGATCCTGATGATCCTGCAGTTGCGCGGGCGGGTGAGCGCCGAGGCGCTGGCGGAGGAATTCGAGGTGTCGGTGCGTACGATCTACCGCGACATCGACCAGCTGAGCGCGGCCGGCGTGCCGGTGTATGGCGAGCGGGGGCGCAGCGGCGGATTCCAGCTGGCAGGCGGCTACCGCACCCAGCTGACCGGGATGACGCCGGCGCAGGCGGATGCGCTGATGCTGGCGGGTGCCGGGTCGGCGGCCACGGCGCTCGGACTCGGCGGCGACCTCTCCGAAGCGCGGCTGAAACTGATGGCGAGCCTGCCGCCCGACGCGGCGGCGCGGGCCGAGCGGACTGCCTCGAGGTTTCATCTGGATACGGAGAACTGGTATGCGGCTGACGGCGCGGCACGCTGGCTGGGTCAGCTCGCTGAGGCCGTCTGGCAGGAGCGGCGCATCGAGGTCGCGTATCGCAGTTGGAAGGCGGCGGTGGCGCGCCGGCTTGATCCGCTCGGCCTCGTTCTCAAGGCGGGGACCTGGTATCTCGTGGCGCGGTACGGACGCTCCATCCGGACGTACCGCGTGATGAACATCGATGCGCTGGAGGTGACGCAAGCCTCGTTCCGGCGTCCGGCGAATTTCAATCTGGCGCGCTACTGGGCGAAGTCTGCCAGGGCGTTCGAGGCGAGCCTTGTGACCGAGATGGCGGAGGTCGCGCTCTCGCCGCTCGGGCTCACCTGGCTGCGCGACATCAATCCCCGGGCGGCGGCGGCGTTCGAAGCGGGGTGCACGGACTTTGCCCGGCCGGGCTGGCAGCGCGCGGACATTCCGGTCGAGGTCTCGCACTTTGCTCGGCTGCAATGGTTGGCGCTCGGCAGTGAGGCCGAAGTGCTGGGTCCGGCAGGCTTGCGGCGGGCCATTGCGGAGGAGGCGGACGCGGTGCGCGCGCGGCTTCGCGCGACGTGACCTCTGGCCTTTCGGCGCCCGCTCCGCCAGCATGGGAAAAACGGAGGAGACGGACATGGATTTCGGGCTGAAGGACAAGGTGATCTTCATTGCGGGCGCGAGCCGGGGGATTGGCTATGGCATCGCGGAGAGCCTCTTGGGCGAGGGCGCGAAGGTGGCGCTGACGGCGCGCGGGGCGGACGCGCTGGCGGAGACGAAGGCGGAGTTTGCGAAGCGCTTTGGCAAGGACAAGGTGTGGAGCTTTGCGGGGGATCTCACCCAGACGGCGCCGATCGAGGAGGCGCTGGCGAAATGCGAGGCAGAGTTCGGGCCGATCACCGGGGCGGTGGCGAACGTGGGCCTGTCGCCCTCGCCGCTGGGCCTCGAGGTGAGCGATGACGAATGGCAGGCGGGGCTGGACCAGAATCTGAACTCGGCGTTTCGCCTGGCGCGCGGGGCGATCCCGCGCATGGCGAAGAATGGCGGCGGGAGTTTCCTGTTCATCAGCTCGATTGCCGGGCTGGGGGCTTTGGGGACGCCGCTCGACTATGGTGCAACCAAGGCGGCGGTGAACCATCTCTCGACGAGCGTCGCGCGGTTTGCGTTCGATACGAAGGTGCGGGTCAACACGATTGCGCCGGGCAACATCATCTTTGCCGGGAACAATTGGGAGAAGCAATCCACCGGTCCGCGCGCCGAAAACTGGTGGCGCTGGATCAAGCGCGAAGTGCCGATGAAGCGGTTCGGCACGCCGCAGGAGATCGGCGATACGGCGGCGTTCCTCTTGTCCGAGCGGGCGAGCTTCATCAACGGCGCGGTGTTGGCGGTGGACGGTGGGCAGACACGGTAGCGCCTGTTCCGCTCACCCCCGCCTGCGCGGGGGTGAGCGGGATTGAAGCATTGTTCCGCCTGCAGACTATTGCAGGCCGGCGCCGACGACCGGCTTTGCGGTGAGCTTGTCCTTGGCGGGGCCGAAGCAGGTGCCGCGCTTGATCGTGATCTTCGAGGGGAAGGTCGGCTTGGCGAACTTGATCTCGATCAGACCCCAGCGGCTCCAGGTCTTGCCTTCGGCGTCGACGAGGCCGGCCGGGCAGGCGGCGCCCGCATCGGCAGCTTCGACCCAGTAGCCCTGATACGAGGTGCGGCCTTCATAGACGCCCGCGAGGCCGGGCACGAAGATCCAGCCGCTTTCGAGGCCCTGTTCAGCCTTGTAGGACAGCACGGCCGTCTGGCCGCTGTCGCGGTCATAGACGATCTGGTTGCCGCTCGGCAGGGCCCAGACTTCGTCGGCGAGGGCGGCGAGCGGGGTGGCGGCGAGGGCGAGGGCGGCGGCGAGGGTGCGGAACATGAATCAGGTCTCCTGCTGGAAAGCGCCAGCTAAACAGCGCGCGCGAAAATTGATAGCCGGTTTTGGACGCCTCAGACGACCCGTCCCTTGAGGCTGGCGAGCCAGGGGACGAGGGCGGCGTTGACCTCGGCGGGGCGTTCCTGCTGTGTCCAGTGGCCGCAGCCGGGCAGGACGACCGCGGTTTCGAGGTGGGGCACGGCGGGGCGCATCTTGCCGATGGGGTCCGTCACCATGCCGAAGCCGTTGAAGGCGGGGTCCTTGTCGCCGGCGATGAAACAGGCGGGCTGGGAAATCGTCCGTTCGCGGAAGGGGGAGAGGAAGTCGAAATCGCGCGTGTGGTTGCGGTAGCGGCTGATCGGGCCAAACAGGCCGGAGCGTCTGAATTCCGCTTCATAGTAGGAAAGATCGGCGTCGGTCATCCAGTAAGGCATGACGTCCGGCACGGTCAGCGTGTCCATCAGCGTCGCGCTGGAGGGCAGGCCCATCTTCCAGTCGCCGTCCTTCGCGTCCCCTGAAATCGAATAGTAGAAGCCTTTCAGGAAGCGGATGAGGTCCGCTTCGAGGGCGGCTTCGGCGCGGCCGGGGGTGCGGAAATAGGACTGGTAGAAGAAGCGGTCGCGCTCGTCGAAGACGCGCTTGATCACGTCGTCGAAGGAGAATTCCGGGGCGCCGAAGAAGGGCACCGAGAGGGCGGCGACGGCGGCGATGCGGTCCGGATGCAGGAGGGCTGTGTTCCAGACCTGCGGGGCGCCCCAGTCATGCCCGATCAGGGTGAAGGGCTGGCCGGGCGAGAGCGCGGCGCCGACGCCGAGGATGTCGGCGATCAGCGCTTCCATGCGGTAGTCGGCGACCTCGGGGAACCGGGTGGAACCGCCATAGCCGCGCACGTCCATCGCGGCAGCCGTAAATCCCGCAGCGGCGATGGGGCCGATCTGGTGGCGCCAGGAATACCAGCTCTCCGGGAAGCCGTGGACCATCAGCACGAGGGGGCCAGTGCCTTCAATCGCCACACGAATTTGCGCGGCGCCAGCGTCTACGGTGCGAAATTCTGGCATGCGGCTCTCCCGTGAATGTCCGGATGCTGCGGCAGGGCAGGCCCGCGCGCAAGACGCTCCCGAAGGGAAAGCCTTGCCCAAAATCGCGGCGCGGGGTTCAGTCGCCCCGTCCATCCGGATCGAAGAGGCGCGCGCCATGACCGAAATGCTGATGACCCCCGTTTTCTGGGGCAGCCTCGCGACCCTGACCTTTCTCGAGATCGTGCTGGGAATCGACAATATCCTGTTCATCTCGATCGCCACCGGCAAGCTCGAAGGCAAGCAGCGCAAGCAGGCGCAGCGGATCGGCATCTGGGGCGCGATGGCCCTGCGCATCCTGATGTTGGGCCTGATCTTCTGGATCATCCAGCTGGACCGGCACGCGCTGTTTCATGTGCCGCCGGATGCCGCCCTGATGATCGCGGGCGGGGACCGGCTGGCGGCAGAGCATATCGGCGAGGTGACCATCAAGGACCTGATCCTGCTGGCCGGCGGATTGTTCCTGCTGTGGAAGGGCACCCAGGAAATTCATGCCTCAGTGGAGGGCACGCACCATGAGGATTCGAAGGTGAAGTCGACCTTCTCCAGTGTGATTGTGCAGCTGTTCGTGATCAATATCGTGTTCTCGCTGGACTCCGTCATCACCGCGATCGGGATGACCGATGTACTGGTCATCATGATGACGGCGGTCGTGCTGTCGACGATCGTGATGGCGGTCGCGGCTGACCCGCTGGCGAAGTTCATTGCGGAACACCCGACGACGAAGATGCTGGCGCTGGCCTTCATCCTGCTGGTCGGTGTGGCGCTGGTGGCAGACGGGCTCGGCTTCCACATTCCGCGGGGCTATCTCTACTTCGCGATTGCCTTCTCGCTGGGGGTGGAGCTCTTGAATATCCGGACGCGGACGAAGGCGGATGGGAAGGCGCTGGTGCATTGAGGCACCTTTGAACCCTTCTCCGTTGTATGAGGGGTCTTGGAATTCGGGAGGAACAAAAAAATGACGGCTCATCATATCAAGCTGGAGAAGACGGCAGACGGCATTGCCATTCTCACCATCGACCGCGCGGAGAAGCGCAATGCGATGACTTATGCTATGCTGTTCGCGTTCATCGAGAAGGTGCGCGAAGTGTCGGTGGACGACAGTGTCCGTGTGCTGATCGTAACCGGATCGGGCGGGGCGTTCTGCGCGGGCACTGACCTTGCGGACCTGTCGACCATTCCGGGAGAGACGCGCGGCGTGCGCGGCGAGGCGCATGAAGGCGATGTCTGGTGGCCGCTGGTGGCTTGTCCGAAGCCGGTGATCGGCGCGATTGACGGCTATGCGGTGGGCATGGGGGCGGAGTTTTCCAGCCAGTGCGATGTGCGCATCGTCACCAACCGGGCGCGGTTCGCCTGGAACTTTGCGCACCGCGGCCTCGTGCCGGACACCGGCGCGGGCAGCTGGATCCTGCCGCGCCTGATCGGACACAGCCGGGCCCTGCGCCTTCTCTATTCCGGCGGCTTCCTCGATGCGGCGGAGGCGAAAGAGATCGGCTATGCCAACGAGATCGTCGCGCCGGAAGCGCTGATGGACGCGGCGCTGGCCGAGGCGCGGCGGTATCTCAATTCCTCGCCCTTCTCGATCCGCCACATGAAGGCGCTCGTCTATGAAGGCCTCGCGCGCGAACTGCCGGAGCACATGAAGGCGCACGTGACGGCGCTGTCGGCCTGCTTCAAGTCGGCGGACCACAAGGAGGGCGTCGCCTCCTTTCTCGAGAAACGCCCGGCGAAGTTTACGGGGAGCTGAAGGGGGGGCAGTATGAGTGATGATCTGGTGGTGATTCCCTTGCCGCTTGAGACCGGCGGGGTGACGTACGCGGTGGCCCTGCTCGTCGAGGTCGGCGGTGAGCCGTTCGCGGAGGCGATCCATGCCGTGCCAGGCACGACGTTCGCACCGCCGCGCCGGATTTCACTGTCGCGATATTCGCTCGCCCGGATCCGCCCCGGCAACATGGAGCGTCCGGACCTCTATCTCTACGAAGGCATGATCCTGCCGCGTCCGCGCGAGGGACATAACTGAACTGGCGCGGCCGCGCCGGATCAGCCCATGACGAAGGCGTTCAGCTTGTTGCCATCCGGGTCGCGAAAGTAGCCCGCGTAGAACGTGTCGCCGCGCGGTCCGGGCGGGCCTTCATCGGTCGCGCCCATGCTGAGAGCGAGATGATAGATGCGGTCCACCTGAGACTTGTCCTTCGCCTGCAGCGCCACCATCACGCCATTGCCGACGCTCATAGTGTTACCGTCATAGGGATATCCGACGCCGATACCCGCGCCCCCCTCCGGCGTGCCCCAGGCAATAAAGTTGTCCATCGTGAACATGCGCGAAGTGCCCAGCTCGGCCGCGATCGCATCATAGAATTTCGAAGCGCGCGCAAGGTCGCGCGTGCCCAGGGTGACATAGCCGATCATTGATTTTCTCCCTCCAGTGAGACGCGAACAAAAACAGAACTTTTCGCGCTTGTCGAGTCCGCTGCGAGGCGGGGATTTGACAGTCCCGTGCAGTCCCGGCTTGGTGATCCGGCACAGTCCATGGAGCGCCCGATGACCCTTCCCAACGCCTATGCCATCCGCATGCACCAGACCGGCGGGCCGGAGGTGTTGCAGGTGGAGACTGCGCCGCCGCGGGCCCCGGGGCCGGGCGAGGTGCTGGTGCGCCAGACGGCGGTGGGGGTGAACTTCATCGACACCTATCACCGCACGGGTCTCTACAAGATGCCGCTGCCGTTTGTTCCGGGGTCGGAGGGTGCGGGCGTGATCGAGGAAGTGGGCGAGGGTGTGCTGCATGTGGAGCCCGGCGACCGGGTCGCCTATACCGGGCGCGGCACGTACGCGACGCACTATACCGGGCCGGCCGCCGGCGTCGTGCCGCTGCCCGCCGGGATCAGCGACGAGGAGGCCGCCGCGATCCTGCTGAAGGGCATGACGGCGTGGATGCTGCTGGAGGAAATCCGGCCGCTGCAGAAAGGCGAGACGGCGCTGGTCTGGGCGCCGGTGGGCGGCGTCGGTTCGCTGCTGACGCCCTGGGCGAAACATCTCGGCGCGCGGGTGATCGCGGTCACGTCCAGCGCGGCGAAGGCGGAGCGGGCGAGAGCGCTCGGCGCGGACGAGGTGGTGGTCGGTTATGACGACGTGGCCAAACAGGTCCGTACGCTGACGAACGGCAAGGGCGTCGATGTGGTGTATGACAGCGTCGGCAAGATTTCGGCAGAGGCCTCGCTCGCGAGCCTGCGGCCGCGCGGCTGGTTCATCACCTATGGCAATGCGTCCGGCGCGGCAGACCCGATCCCGCCGGGGCGGCTGGCGGCTGGCGGCTCGCTGGTGATGACGCGGCCGACGCTGTTCAACTTCACCGACACGCCGGAGTCGCTGGCGCGCGCGTCGAAGCGCCTGTTCAGCCTGATCCAGAAGGGCGTGCTGAGCGCCGATATCGGCCAGCGCTTTGCACTGAAAGACGCCGCCGAGGCGCACCGGGCGCTGGAAAGCGGCGCGACGACCGGGGCGACCTTGCTGGTGCCTTGATGCGCACGGTATTCGCGCACGCCCTCTCGCTGGCAGGCCACCCGGCGATCCTCACGCCGGTCGGGGCTGCGCTGGCGGCCGCGTCGGGGGATGCACCGCCTGACCTGACACGCACGGTCCTGCTGGCTGCAGGCGGCATAGCGGCGGCCGCAGCGCTGTTCAGCCTCGTGCAGGTCCGGCGGGGAAAGTGGGCCGATGCGGACGCCTCGCAGCCGGAAGAGCGCAGCCAGCTGAACCTGTTTCTGTTTCCCGCTCTGGCTCTGGCTGCGGCCTGGGCCGTCTGGAGCGGCCAGCCGGCGGCGCTCTCTGTTGGCCTCGCCATCGCGGCCGCACTGGTAGCTGCGGCGGTGTTGACCTCGCGCTGGCTGAAGCTTTCCTTGCATGTCGGCTTTGCCGTTCTGGTGGCCAGCCTGTTCTGGCCGGACATGTTTCTGGTCGGTATCGGGCTCGGCTTCAGCTGCCTGATTGCCTGGTCCCGGCTATATCTCGCAAGGCATGACCTGGCGGATATTCTGGCCGGCGGGCTGGCGGGCGCGCTCGGAGGACTTGTCTTCCAGCTCCTGCTTGTGGCTCCCTAGTCTCGCCGCAATCGAAGACGATTCTGGAACGATAACGGGGAGACACACATGAAGGGATTTCTGGTTCTGGTATTGGCGGCGGGGCTCGGCGCCTGCGCGCACGGGATGGCGGGGCCGAAGACGGTGACCGAGATGCACCAGCAGCATGTCTGGCAGCACGAGCCCGGCGCCGACCTGATGGCCGCTATGGAGACCGGGTTCAGCCGCATTGCGCACCGCGAAGGCCGGGCGGCCACGCTCGCGCAGCTGGCCGAGGCGGGCTATGAATGCACCTACGGCGAAGCGCACGAAGACTATCCGGAGCCAATGGCGGTCTGCGCCCGCAGCTTTGCCTCGCGCGCCTGCCAGTTCGATTGGGAAGTTTCGCTGACGAGTGATCCCAAAAAGCTGGATAGCGTGGACTCTGCGGAGGCCGGTTTCCGGCGTGACTGCGTCGGCCTCGCGGACGATTTTCCGGAGCCGATCAAATCCGCCATCGACGATCAGCTCGCCCCGCCGCCAGCCTTGCCTGACACCGCAAACTGACGCAATTGCCGGGTTGGCCAGCAGCTGACAGCGGGATGGGCAGGGGCGGGAATGGCACTTAGCATTGCCAACCGGGAGGCGCGGCGGCTGTGGCTGGACGCGCAGGGGCTGTCGGCGCCGCCGACGGGGCCGGTGGACTTGCCCGGCACGATCCGCAAGCTTGGCTTCGTGCAGCTCGACACGATCCGCGTGGTGGCGCGCGCGCACGACCATATCCTGTGGAGCCGCAACCAGAACTACCGCGAACCGATGCTGCACACTTGCCTGGCGCGTGACCGGCACGTCTTCGAGCATTTCACGCATGATGCCTCGCTGATCCCGATCGATTTCTATCCGATGTGGCGGCGCCAGTTCCGCCGGATGGAGGAGAAGGTGCGTGGCTGGGAATGGCACCGCGGCATGCTGGACGAGGACGGGCGCGCGGCCATCCGCGCACGGATCGAAGCGGAAGGCCCGCTCAGCACCAAGGCGTTCGATACCAAGATCGTGGGCAAGCGGGAGATGTGGCGCAGGCCGCCGCACAAGCTGGCGCTGGATTACATGTGGTATGCGGGGGAACTTTCGACTTCGCACCGCGACGGCTTCACCAAGTTCTACGATCTGACCGAGCGCGTGATTCCGCATCATCATCGTGCGGCCGAGCATAGTGACGCCGCGCAGGTCGACTGGCTGTGCCGCGAGGCGCTGGCGCGGCTCGCGTTCGGCACCGAGGGCGACATCCAGCGCTTCTGGGCGGCGGCGGACCTCGGCGAAGTGAAAGCCTGGACAGCGGCGAAGGCGCGAAAGCTTGTGCCCGTGGAGATCGAGTCGGCGCGCGGCGAGTGGAGCGCGGCGCTGGCGCTGCCGGATATCGAGACGCGCCTGGCCTCGGTCTCCTCGCCGGCGCCTCGGCTGCGCATCCTCAATCCGTTCGACCCGGTGATCCGCGACCGGAACCGCCTGACGCGCCTGTTCGGCTTCGACTACCGGATCGAGATTTTCGTGCCGGAGGCCAAGCGCCAGTGGGGCTACTATGTCTACCCGCTGCTGGAAGGCGACCGGTTCGTCGGGCGCATCGAGGTGAAATCCGACCGTGAGGCCGGCGAGATCAGCGTGCACCAGCTGTGGCCGGAGCCGGGCGTGAAGTGGACCGAGGCGCGGCAGGCGAAGCTGGAGGCGGAACTCGGTCGGCTGGCGCGGCTGGTGGGCGCGGATGAGGTCGTCTGGCGCACGGATGTGCGGCGTTGAGCGCCGCAGCGGGCGATCATTTGCAGGGGCGCTTCGTTCTGGGCCTCAGCGGCCCCATATAGGCTAGGCAAGTCAGATAGCAGGGCGCCCGTTCATGTTCACATCCGGAAACCTGATCGTGCTGGCGCTGTTCGTGCTCGCCAATCTTGCGGCTGCCTCGAGCGGGGCTGTATTCCGGCCGGGCGCCTGGTATGCGGCGCTGTCCAAGCCGCCCTGGACGCCGCCGAACTGGGCCTTTCCGGTTGTCTGGTCGGCGCTGTTCGTACTGAACGCGGTGGCGGGCTGGCTGGTCTGGCTGGCCGGCGGGGCGGAGGCCACGGGCGCGCTGGTGCTGTATGGCGTGAGCCTCGTGATCAATGCCAGCTGGTCGGGCGTCTTCTTCGGACTGCGCCGGATGGGGCTGGGCTTCGTGATCGTGGTCACGCTCTGGCTGTCGATCGCGGCGGTGATGGCGGCGTTTGCGCCGATCCATGCCGTGGCGGCCGGGATGCTGGCGCCGTACCTGACCTGGGTGACAATTGCGTCGGCGCTCAACCTGCGCGTCTGGCAGCTCAATCCTGCGGCGCGGGTGCCCGCCTGAGAGGCATCACTTCGGATAGGTGAGGCGCTGGGCGGCCGCTTCGGCGTCCCAATAGGCTTCCTGCACGTCAACGCTCCAATAGCGCACCGCGCTCAAGGGAATCGGTCTACCGGTCACGGCGCAGGTGACGAAACTCCCCGGCGTGAGGATGTCGTAATCATTGTCGCCATAGCGAAGGCGGGCTTCCCCGCCGGAATTTCCGGACCGTGTGAGCATGGCTTGGACTATGCCTGAGACAGCGCCGGAAGGAAAGACGTTCCGGCAAAAGTTTCTGCTTTGTTCTCCGGAACAAATAGTGTACATGACGTCTCAGCACGGCAATCGGGGGCCTTGCCAAACCGGCCCCCATGGTAGACCTAAGGAGACGACCTATGAGCAAACCCGCACTCGCCCTCGTGCAGAAGGAAACCGGCGTGGACAAGCAAAAAGCCCTCGAAACGGCGCTCGGAAACATCGAGCGCTCCTTCGGCAAGGGCTCCGTGATGCGCCTTGGCGACAAGAAATCGATGGATATCGAGGCGGTATCGACCGGCTCGCTCGGCCTCGATATCGCGCTGGGCATCGGCGGGCTTCCGAAAGGCCGGATCATCGAGATTTTCGGGCCGGAAAGCTCGGGCAAGACGACTTTGGCGCTGCACTGCGTCGCCGAAGCCCAGAAGAATGGCGGCGTCTGCGCCTTCATTGACGCCGAGCACGCGCTCGACCCCGTCTATGCCGGCAAGCTGGGCGTCGACCTCGACGACCTGCTGATCTCGCAGCCCGATTCGGGCGAACAGGCGCTCGAGATTGCCGATACGCTGGTGCGGTCCGGCGCGGTGGACCTGCTGGTGATCGACTCGGTGGCGGCCCTGACGCCGCGCGCCGAACTCGAAGGCGAGATGGGCGACCAGCTCCCCGGCGCCCAGGCGCGCCTGATGAGCCAGGCCCTGCGCAAGCTGACGGGCTCGATCTCCAAGTCGAAATGCATGGTGATCTTCATCAACCAGATCCGCATGAAGATCGGCGTGATGTTCGGCAACCCCGAGACGACGACCGGTGGTAACGCCTTGAAATTCTACGCCTCTGTCCGCCTCGACATCCGCCGTATCGGCCAGATCAAGGAACGTGAGGACGTGATCGGCAACCAGACGCGCGTCAAGGTCGTCAAGAACAAGGTCGCCCCGCCGTTCCGCCAGGTCGAGTTCGATATTCTTTATGGGGAAGGCATCTCCAAGACCGGCGAACTCGTCGATCTCGGCGTCAAGGCCAACGTCGTCGAGAAGTCGGGGTCCTGGTACTCCTACAATGGCGAACGGATCGGGCAGGGCCGTGAAAAGGCCCGCCAGTTCCTGAAGGACAACATCCCGGTTGCCAACGAGATCGAGGATGCAATCCGCCGCAATGCGGGCCTGCTCGCCGATGAACTGCTCGCCGCCGGCATGAACGCCGAGGACGAGGACGGAGCGCCGGACGCCGCCGAAGGTTGATCCCGGCGGGTCTGGCAGGGACATGAAATTGCGGTTTTCCATTTGCAACATGGGAAACCGCAAGCCTCCACGGTCTGCGCGGTAAATCCGCGCTGGACCGGTGTGGCAAGCTTCCGGTCTACCGATCTCCGGACTGGAAGAAGTCCCCTTTGCGGCGCGCCTTGTCTTGGCGTGCTGCAAAGGGGCCTTTATATCGCCTCTGTAATCCATCGCGCGCCTCGGCTAAGGCGGGCGGCGGAACGTTTGGCGATTGGCAAGGAACAGAAGCAACAGATGCAAGGCGTTAACGAGATCCGGGAGACGTTCCTCAGCTTTTTTGAGAAGAACGGCCATGCCCGCCGGCCATCGGCGCCGCTGGTGCCGCAGAACGACCCGACCCTGCTGTTCGTCAACGCAGGCATGGTGCCGTTCAAGAACATCTTCACCGGCGTGGAAGCCCCGTTTGCGCCGCGCGCCACGACGTCGCAGAAATGCGTGCGCGCCGGCGGCAAGCACAATGACCTCGACAATGTCGGCTACACCGCGCGCCACCACACCTTCTTCGAAATGCTGGGGAATTTTTCCTTTGGCGACTATTTCAAGGATGACGCGATCCGCCTCGCCTGGGAGCTGATCACCAAGGATTACGGGCTCGACCCGAAACGCCTGCTGGTTACCGTGTATGCCGAGGACGAGGAAGCCGCCTCGATCTGGAAGAAGGTCGCCGGGTTTGACGATTCGCGGATCATCCGGATCGCGACGAGCGACAATTTCTGGTCGATGGGCGATACCGGCCCGTGCGGCCCCTGTTCGGAAATCTTCTTCGACCACGGCGACAAGGTGGCCGGCGGCCCGCCGGGCAGCGCCGATCAGGACGGTGACCGGTTCATCGAGGTCTGGAACCTCGTGTTCATGCAGTTCGAGCAGCACGAAGGCGGCAAGCGCACCAGCCTGCCCAAGCCTTCGATCGATACCGGCATGGGCCTCGAGCGGATTGCGGCCGTGCTGCAGGGCAAGCACAACAATTATGACATCGACCTGTTCCGTACGCTGATCAATGCGGAAGAAGATGTGTACGGTCAGAAATCGGCCGGCGACAAGGCGGCCTCGTTCCGCGTTATCGCCGACCACCTGCGCACCTCGGCATTCCTCGTGGCGGACGGCGTGCTGCCTTCGAACGAAGGGCGCGGCTATGTGCTGCGCCGGATCATGCGGCGTGCGATGCGCCATGGCCACATGCTGGGCGCGCGCGAGCCGCTGATGCACAAGCTGGTGCCCGCGCTGGTCGCCGAGATGGGCAAGGCCTATCCGGAACTTGGCCGCGCGCAGGTCGCCATCGAAGCGGCCATCGAGCAGGAGGAGGCCCGTTTCCAGCGCACGCTCGGCAACGGCCTGTCGCTGCTCGACAAGGCGCTCGCCGAGCTGAAGCCCGGCGCCGCGCTGCCGGGCGATGTGGCGTTCAAGCTGTCGGACACTTACGGCTTCCCGCTCGACCTGACGCAGGACATCCTGCGCGGACGCGGCCTTGAAGTGGACGTGGCAGGCTTCGAAGCGGCGCTTGATGTCCAGCGCGGCGCCAGCCGCGCCGCTGGATTCACCTCCGGTGACCGCGCGACCGAGGAAATCTGGTTCGAGGCCCGCGCCAAGACGGGGCCGACGAAATTTGCCGGCTACGGCGCCACCTCCGGCGACGGCAAACTGGTGGCGATCGCCGCCGGCGGCCTGCTCGCGCAGGAGATGTCGGCGGGCGAAGCCGAACTGGTGTTCGACACGACGCCCTTCTACGCCGAATCCGGCGGCCAGGCGGGCGATCACGGCGAGATCGTCTTCGAGGGCGGCGCGCGTTTCATCGTGCGCGACGTGCAGAAGCGCGCCGGGGATGTGCATGTGCATATCGGCGAACTGGTGTCCGGGAACGTGAAGCTCGGCGCGAAGGCGCAGCTGAAAGTCGACGCCGTGCGCCGCAAGCAGGTCATGGCAAACCATTCGGCGACCCACCTGATGCATGCCGCGCTGCGCAAGGTGCTCGGCGCGCATGTCACGCAGAAAGGCTCGCTCGTCGAAGCCGACCGGTTCCGGTTCGACTTCTCGCACGGCGCGCCGATGACGCCGGCCGAGATCGAAGCGGTCGAGGATGAAGTCAACGCGCAGATCCGCGCGAACATCGACACCGGCATCAAGGTGACGAGCCCCGAGAAGGCGATCGAGGCTGGCGCGCTGGCCCTGTTCGGCGAGAAGTATGGCGAGGAAGTCCGTGTACTGTCGATGGGTGAGCCCGGCGATGGCGGGCGGTCCTATTCCGTCGAGCTGTGCGGCGGCACCCACGTGACCCGTACGGGGGATATCGCCGTGTTCGCCATCCTGTCGGAAGGCGGCGTAGCCGCCGGCGTGCGCCGCATCGAGGCGGCCACCGGCGCCGAGGCGCTGAGCTATCTCAAAGGCCGCGCGCAGATTGCCGCGGATGTCGCGAAAAGCCTGAAGGTTCCGCTGAAGGATCTGCCGCGCCGCGTGGCGGCGCTCACGGATGAGCGCAAGTCGCTGGAGCGGGAACTCAACGACGCCAAGCGCAAGCTCGCGATGGGCGGCGGCGGCGGGGCCTCGGGCCCGGAAGTCATCAACGGCGTCAACCTGATCGCGCGGATTGCCGACGGCGTCGGCAGCAAGGATCTGCGCCCGCTGGTCGAGGAGGCGAAAGCCAGCATCGGCTCGGGCGTCGTCGTGTTCGTCGGCATCGAAGGCGGCAAGGCGGGCATCGCAGTCGGCGTCACCAAGGATCTGGTGGGCACGCATTCTGCCGTCGACCTCGTCAAGGTCGCGGCCGCGGCGATGGGCGGCTCGGGCGGCGGCGGCCGGCCGGACATGGCGCAGGCCGGCGGCAGCGAGATCGACAAGGCGGACGACGCCCTTGAGGCGGTCCGCACGGCGCTGAAGGGCTGAGGCCGATT
>JBBSDJ010000041.1:0-19619 GCA_038249555.1 Caulobacterales bacterium | reverse complement strand
TGGGCTAGGCACAAGGCCGGGACCGGCTTGTGCAACAAAACCCGCCCCCTCCGGAAACAAAATCTGAAACCGCCTCAAGCGCCTGAAAGATTTCTCCGAAAACCTTGCGCCACACCCCTCCGCGCGAGGTTACACTCAGCCTCACCCCCACACCCGTAGGCCGGATAGAAGCCAAAGGCCGAAATCCGACACCCCGAGAGCCAGCGATAAAAGATCGATGCCAAGTGATAAAAAATGAGAATCAATGAGAAGGAATCGACATCCAGAATACAAAGCCTGCAACAGGCTGAGGCAGTCTGGCGAGCTTGTGAGAGGATTTATGCGTACAGGAAACAGCGCTTCGGAAAGATAAAACCCAAACCCGCCAAGCCGCTATGAAATACGACCCGAAATCTTGCGCAACACCTCCGCCCAGGGATCCATGAAAAATAGGGTCCAAAAACCCTCAACGCCCATGTCATCCAGAGCTTTTGCCTGCGGCCTTCCTGCCGGACCCGAACCGGGGACAAGCGGCTTTGGTTCCTACTCCGCCGCCAGGGCGCTCGCCGGAGCTTCCTGCTTCCCGCGTACGAGTCGTCCTGGCTTCGCTCCTGTCGGCGTGCCATCGCGGTGGGTGATCTGGCCCTTGAGGATGGTGGCGGTGTAGCCGGAGGCGCGTTGCATCAGGCGGCGCCCGCCGGCGGGCAGGTCGCGGATCACTTCTGGCAGGTGCAGCTTCAGGTTCGTCAGGTCGATCACGTTGAGGTCTGCGCGCATGCCCGGGGCGATGAGGCCGCGGTCCCAGAGGCCGATCCATTCGGCCGTGGCGCGGGATTGTTTGTGGACGAGGAATTCAGGGCTGAGTTTCGGCCCCCGCGTACGGTCGCGGATCCAGTGGGTCAGCATCGTGGTGGTGAAGGAGCCGTCGCAGATCATGCCGACATGCGCGCCGCCGTCCGAGAGGCCGGGCAGGGTGGCGGGGCTCTGCATCATCTCGGAGATGGGGTCGAGACTGCCTTGCGCATAGTTGAGGAAGGGCAGGTAGAGCATGCCCTGGCCGCCGCGCTCCAACATCAGGTCGAGGGCCACTTCCTCGGGGCTGACGCCGCGCCGCGCCGCGATGGCCGCCAGCGTGCGCTCGGGGCCGGGTTCGTAGTCGACCGGGTCTGACAGCTGGAAGATCTTGCCGAAGCTGCGCAGCATCACTTTCAGGAAGGGATTGTCGGTGTTCGGTTGATCGGCCAGGAGGCGTGCCCGGAAGTCCGGATCGTTCAGCTTGCGCACACGTTCCGCGTGCGGAAGATCGGCGATCTCGCGGTAGACCGGGTGGGCGCTGAACGGGTTGAGCGTCAGGTCAAGGCCGAGCAGCACGCCGACCGGGCGCGGCGCGACCTGCGCGCGGATCGGCAGGCCTTCGGCGGCCGCGGTCTCGATGGCGCCGAGCAAGAGGCGCCAGCCTTCTGGCGCCACATCGGCCTGCGCGAGCGAGACCGAGAGCGGGCGGCCGGAGACCTCGACGAGGCGGCGCAGCATCGCGGCTTCTTTTTGCGGATCGTTGAAGTCCGAGACGAACTGCAAAACCCCACGTCCTGCCTCGGCCAGGCCCATGGCGATGCCGGTGAGTTCTTCCTGCGAAGCGGTGAGGGTCGGCGTGGGCTGGCCGTCGGAGGTGCGGTGGTTCAGCGTGCGCGAGGTGGAGAAACCCATCGCGCCGGCTATCACCGCTTCCTTTGCCAGCGCTTTCATCGCGGCGATGTCGGCGGGCGTCGCATCCTCGCGGTTGGCGCCCCGGTCGCCCATCACGAAAACGCGCAAGGCGGCGTGGGGTAGCTGGGCGCAGATGTCGGTGTCGAATTTTCGGGTCGAGAGGAAATCGAGATAGTCCGGAAAGCTCTCCCATTTCCATGGCAGGCCTTCGGCGAGCACAGGGTAGGGAATGTCCTCCACCCCTTCCATCAGGCGGATCAGGCGGCCGTGGTCTTCCGGCTTGCAGGGCGCAAAGCCGACGCCGCAATTACCCATCACGGCGGTGGTGATGCCGTGCAGCGATGAGGGGCTGATCGCCTCGGCCCAGGCGGCCTGACCATCATAATGGGTGTGCAGATCAACAAAGCCGGGGGTGACGACTTGTCCCCGTGCGTCGATTTCCTCGAGGCCTTTGCCGTTCACCTTGCCGACGCCGGTGATCACGCCGCCTGAGACGGCGACGTCGCCTTCGAAGGCCGGTGCGCCGGAGCCATCGATGATGGTGCCGCCGCGGATGATCAGTTCATGTGTCGCCATGGGAAAGTCCTCCAGCCGTGGAGGATGCCTCAAGGGGAGGGGGTGTCAAACCCTGACGCTGCTTCCCCCTCGCGCAAAACCCCCTTATGCGCTGGCCATGGGGCCAGAATTCCTTCCCGTCGCGCTTTGCCTGATGTCGGCCCTGACGGTCGCGATAACCAATGTCATGGTGAAGCGGGGCGGCGATGTGCTGACCACGCGCGCCGTCGTGGCGATCGTCATGGGGCTGACGGTGGTGCCGTTGGCGCCCTTTGTGCCGCTGCCGCCAGCGGGGACCTGGGGGCTGATCTTCCTGTCGATGGCGGTGCATTGGTTCTACCAGTTCTGCGCTATCCGCGCGCTGCACCGGGGGGCGCTGTCGCTGGTCTTCCCAGTGATGCGCGGCCTCGGCCCTCTGGCGACCGCTGTGCTGGCGTTCTTCTGGCTGCAGGAGGAGCTGTCCTCCCTTCAGACAGCCGGACTGGTGGTCGCGAGCCTCTCGATCCTCGTCTTTGCGCTGCCGACATCCAGTACACCCGACGGGCGGCGGCTCGACCGGTCGGCCCTGTTCTGGGCGATGATGACGGCGGTGGGGGTCGGCCTCTACGCCGTCGCAGACACCCGAGCGGCGCGGGCGATGGAGACGCCGTTCACCTTCATCGTCTGGCTGTTCCTGCTGGACTGGATCGGCGTGACGGCCGTGCTGCTGTGGCAGCGAAAGGGCAGGGTGATCGCGAGCCTGAAGCCGGAACTTCGCAATGGCCTCATCGGCGGCGTGGCGGGGTCCATCTCCTACGGCCTCGCCATCTATGCCTACACGCTGACGGACGCGGCGATGGTGACCGCGCTGCGGGAAACCTCCGTAGTGTTCGCAGCCGCTTTCGGGGCCTGGCTGCTCAAGGAAGGCTTCGGGCGGCGGCGGATCGTGGCGGCGTCCACGCTCGCGGCGGGCCTCGTGCTGATGCAGGCGGCGGGGTGAAGCGTAGGTCTGGAACGCCGGCGGCATCCGTGAGAGACAGGCGCGGTTGAACCAGCGGGCCCTGAACTGCGTAGGAAGTGGCATGAACGATACAGCGAAATCTGAAAACGGCATCGGCACAGCCGCCGGCAAGGCGAACCAGCTCTGGGCGGACTTCGTGCCCGTGATCGCGTTCGTGCTGGTCTACAACATCTTCCGGCGCGTCGAACTGCTGGACGGCCTGATCAACAAGGACACCGCGATTTTCTGGGCGACCGGTGTGCTGCTGGGGCTGATGCTCGTCTTCCTGGCGCGGCAACTGATCCGGCGCGAGCCGGTCTCGCAGATGATGCTGTTCTCGTCTGCCATCGTCGGCGGATTCGGCCTGATCGGCATCCTGCTCCAGGAGAAGGCCTTCATCTATGTGAAGCCCACGATCCAGCAGCTGTTCATGGCGAGCATCATTTTCGTTCCGTTGATGTTCGGGCGGAATGTCTGGAAGTCGCTGTTCGCCAAAGTGTTCGACCTGCCGGATTTCGCCTGGCGAACCCTGGCGATCCGCTGGGGATTCTTCTTCGTCGCGATGGCGCTGTGGAACGAATATCTCTGGCGCACCTATGCGCCGGGTTTTGACGTGCCGCTCGTGATGGCAGGCATCCTCGTCGCGCCCGCCGGCACGTATGAATTCCTTGGACTGACATTTGGCGCAAAAGACGCAGAAGATGTCTGGGCCAACTGGAAGCTTGGCAACATGCTGATCGTGCTGGTCTTCGGCGCTGCGAATACGCCGTACACGTTGAAACATCTGCGAGAGCCGGAGACGGAAACAGCGGCGGCTTAGGCTTCTATAAAGCGCAACTCATCCTGAGCGAAGTCGAAGGATGGGCCAAGCCGATCTGACATCTCTTGTGGCCCATCCTTCGACTTCGCTCAGGATGAGTTTATGCTGCTTTGTATGAGTTAGCGCGTCAGCTTCTCGGTGCCGGGCGGATTGGAGAACGGCGCAAACGCATCCTTTCCCCGCGTCTCTGCAAAATGTGTCAGCGCCCAGACGACGGTCGGGAACGCAAGTTCTGACCACGGAATATCCTTCCAGTGGACGAGCTTCACGTCCTCACTTTCCGGACCCGGAGCAATGCCGGACATCAGTGTTGCCCGGAACATGATCTGTACCTGCGCAATGCGGGGTACGGAGTATACCGCGAGCAGGCTGTCAATCCGAATGTCCGCACACGCCTCTTCTCGCGCCTCGCGGCGGGCGCCGTCCTCGACGCTTTCACCCTCTTCCATGAAACCAGCGGGCAGGGTCCAGAACCCCTTGCGGGGTTCGATGGCGCGTTTGCAGAGGAGGGTCAGTTCACCCTGCGTCACGACCGAACCGGTGACGATCTTCGGATTGACATAGTCCACGAAGTTGCAGCGGTTGCAGATACGCCGTACCCTGTCATCACCTTCCGGAACAGCGAGTCGAAAATCTTCACTCTGGAAAGAAGTTGGCAATTGATCAGTCATCCAATCTTTATCCTGTCGCCTGTATGGGGAATGAGTTTGATCCGTCTACGGGGTTCTTGTTTAACGCCCCGGCAACGGATCGGCCCAGTTCGATCCATCTCATTCCTTCCATCACCTCACCCTCAGCAAACGGAAACAACACCATGGCCTTCAATCTCAACACCTCGCCCAGCCACCTCCTGCACCGCGCCCAGCAGATCGCCGCCAACCACTCGGCCGCTGCACTGAAATCGGCCGGCCTCACGCTGCGCCAGTTCTCTGTCCTCGCGGCCCTCTCGGGCAACGAAGGTGTCAGCCAGTCTGATCTTGTCAATGCCACCGGCATCGACCGCTCCACCCTCGCCGACATGGTCGCCCGCATGGAAGCCGGCGGCATGATCAAGCGTTCGGATTCCAAGACCGACGCACGCGCCAAGTCGGTCTCGCTGACCGTGAAGGGCAAGAAAGCCCACGACAAGGCCCTCCCGGCCGTCATGAAAGCTGACGCCGCCCTCTTCGCCACGCTGGCAAAAGCCAAGCAGGACGCACTGATCCAGGGCCTCACGGGCCTCGTCGACGATGCTGACAAGAAAGAGGCTGCACCGGCGCCGAAAGCCAAGAAAGCACCTGCCAAGAAAGCCCCTGCGAAGAAAGCACCGGCCAAGAAAAAGAAATAAGCTCCGTTTCAAGATGAAGCAGAATTACGAGCGAGGCGCCCCAAGCGCCTCGCTTATTTTTTGGAGCGAGGTTTCGTCCAGCGGCCCGGCGATGTGCAGCAGGATCTCGCCCTCACCCGAGATGACAAATGTCTCCGGCACACCCGTCAGGCCGAAGTCCAGTCCGCCCTTGCCGTCCGGATCGAGCGCGACCTGCGTGAACGGATTGCCGAGGCGTTCCAGAAAGGCGTCGCCGTTCTCCGGCTTGTCCTTATAGAGAATGCCCGTCAGCTGGTCGGGGTGGCTCTGGCTGAGCTGCATCAGGTATTTGTGCTCGGCCTCGCAGGGCGCGCACCAGCTGGCGAAGAGGTTCACGGCCACCGGCTGGCCATCGGCAGGCGGGGCAAAGGAAATCTCGCCGCCGTCCCTCAGTTCAAAGACAAATTCCGGCGCGGCGCGGGAGACGCGTTCGAACTCGCCCTTGGCCGGGTACAGCATCCGCCAGGCGCCGAGCAGCCCGAACAGGACGAGCGCAGCGACCGGCAGGGCGAAGATCCAGCGGCTCATGTCAGGCGCCGTCCGTATCGTTGGCGGCCAGCTGCGCGAGGCGTTTGCGCGCCGCGCGGGCCGCCAGGATCACCTGCAGGGTCGTGCCCAGGATCAGAAGGGCGCTGAGGGCGTAGCAGGCCCAGATATAGGCGGCGTTCTTGTCGAACTCAGGCATGCTCAGAAGGCCTCCAGTTCGCGGGCCCGCAGGCGGGCGATGCGGCGCTCGCGGATTTCCGTCCGCATGCTGGTCATGACCAAGCCGCCGAACAGCAGGGAGTGCCCGACGGCGCTGACGAGCAGGGGCGTGAGGTAGACCGCCGCCATCTTCGGCCCGTCGGCGGTGATGACGCTCGCGTCCTGGTGCAGCGAGGTGAACAGGTCGACCGAGAACTTGATCAGCGGGATGTTGATGGCGCCGACCATGGCGAGGATCGCCCCGGCGCGGGCCGCCTTCTGGCGCGTGTCCATCGCAGCGCGCAGCGCCATGTAGCCGAGAAAGAGGAAGAACAGGAACAGCACCGACATCATCCGTGCATCGTCCCATTGCCACCAGGTGCCCCAGGTCGGCTTGCCCCAGATTGACCCGGTTGCGAGGCAAATCGCCGTCCAGACTGCGCCGATCGGCGCAATCGCCTTGGCCGCAATGTCCGCAAGCTCATGACGCCAGACAAACCAGACGAAGCTGGCCACCGCCAGCGCCGAATAACCCGCCATCGCGAGCCAGGCGGCGGGCACGTGAATGAACATCACGCGCATGATGTCGCCGCCCTGATATTCGTCCTTCGGCACGACCCAGAGGCCCTGCCAGAGGCCGTAGGCGATACAGGCGGCGCCGAGCGCATAGAAAGCCGGGGCCAGCCAGTCCGACAGGCGCAGGAACTTGTGAGGGTTGGCGAAGTAGGACCACATGGCAACTGACCTAGCGCTCCCTCAGTCTGCCGCCAAGCGGAGCGCTGCCGCCATCGCATAGGGCGCAACAGCGCAGGCGAAGAGGGTGGACGCGGCCAGGAAGAGCGGCGCGCCGGCTGATCCCGGCCCGCCGGACATCGAGAGGGCGCCGAAAATGGCGGTCGGGACATACAGGGGCAGGGCGATCAGCGAGATCAGCAAGCCGCCCCGGCGTACGGTGGCCGAGAGCGCCGCGCCGACCCCGCCCCAGAAAAAGAAGGCAAGGCTGCCGAGGGCGTAGAGACCCGCATTGACCAGCAGGGCCGGGCTCGCCTCGGCCTGAAACATCAGGGCGAGCAGGGGGGAGAAGAGGGCGAGGGGCAGGCCCGCCGACAGCCAGTGCGCCAGCGTCTTGGCCGCGGCGATGGCGGAAACCGGCGCGCCGGCCTGCAGCCAGAGGTCCAGCGTGCCGTCCTCGGCGTCGGACTGGAAGATGCGCTCCAGCGTCACGAGGCTGGCAAGGGCGAGGGCGACCCAGATGATACCGGGGCCGACAGCCTTGAGCGTTTCACCGTCGCTGCCGATGCCCAGAGGCACCAGGACAGCCGCGCCGCCGAGAAAGCCCAGCGGCAGCAGCGCACCTGCGCCGCCCGCCCAGGCTTCGCCGAGTGATTGGCGGAAAGCCGCAAGGATGGGCGCAGCGTTCAAAGCGTCAGGTCTCCGCTCGCCGCAAAACCGGCCTCGCCATGGATCGCGGCGATGACGGCGCCCCCTTTGGCCCGGTGCGCCGCAATCAGGTCGTCCACCAGCTTTCGGCCGTCGGCATCCAGCGCCGTGTACGGTTCATCCAGCAGCCAGACCGGGCGGTCCTCGAGCAGCAGGCGGGCAAGGGCCGTGCGGCGGCGCTGGCCGGCGGAAAGGTATCGTCCCGCGACATCGGCCGGGCGGGCAAGACCCATCCGGGTCAGGACCGAATCAGTTTCGGCGCCGCAGCCCCAGGCCAGCGCCCAGAGCTTCAGATGCTCGCGCGGCGTCTCTTGCGGTTTTAGCCCTTCGCGGTGGCCGACCCAGTGATGCGCGGCATCGCGGGTCACGCGCCCCGCTTCCGGACGGGTCAGTCCGGCGAGAATGCGCAGCAGGGTTGTCTTTCCGGCGCCGTTCGCCCCGCGCAGCAAAAGCGCGTCGCCCGCGCGCACCGCGACGGAAATCTCCCGGAACAGGACGCGCTCACCCCGGATCATGCCGAGTTCGGCGCCGGTCAGAAGGGAAGGTGCCTGCGAATTCATCCGGGCAGGGATACCCTGTTCGGCCGTGTCCGCAAACGCGGCCTTGTCGCGCGGCAGGCGGTTCCCCCGATTGCGCCGGCGGGATCGGCCCTATAAGGGAACGGCTGCATATAAAGGCGGACCCGCCCCACCCAGCCTCGGGCGGCCGCGTGACAGGAGGCACTGCCCACACATGCCGTCAAAAGACAGCTTCAAATCGAAAAGCACGCTCACGGCCGGTGGCAAGAGCTACACGTATTACTCGATCGCCGCGGCGGCCAAGAACGCTGGGCTCGGCGACGTGTCCCGGCTGCCGGCGGCGCTGAAAGTGCTGCTCGAGAACATGCTGCGCTTCGAGGATGGCCTGACGGTGGTCGAAGACGATATCCGCGCCTTCGGCGAATGGGCGGACAAGGGCGGCCAGAATCCCCGCGAGATCGCCTACCGCCCGGCCCGCGTGCTGATGCAGGACTTCACCGGCGTGCCCGCCGTGGTGGACCTCGCCGCGATGCGCGACGGCATCAAGGCGCTCGGCGGCAATGCCAAGAAGATCAACCCGCTGGTGCCGGTCGACCTCGTGATCGACCACTCGGTGATGATCGACGAATTCGGAACGCCCCGCGCCTTCCAGGCCAACGTCGATCTCGAATACGAGCGCAACATGGAGCGCTACACCTTCCTCAAATGGGGACAGAAGGCGTTCAACAATTTCCGCGTGGTTCCGCCCGGCACCGGCATCTGCCACCAGGTGAACCTCGAATACCTAGCCCAGACGGTCTGGACAGCGCCGAACGAGGAAGGCGAACTCGTCGCCTACCCGGACACGCTGGTCGGCACTGATTCGCACACGACCATGGTCAACGGACTCGCCGTGCTCGGCTGGGGCGTCGGCGGGATCGAAGCCGAAGCCGCCATGCTCGGCCAGCCGGTCTCGATGCTGATCCCGGAAGTCGTCGGCTTCAAGATCACCGGCGCGCTGAAGGAGGGCGTCACCGCGACCGACCTCGTGCTCAAGGTCGTGCAGATGCTGCGCAAACACGGCGTCGTGAACAAGTTCGTCGAATTCTATGGCCCCGGCCTCGACAACATGCCGCTCGCCGACCGCGCGACCATCGCCAACATGGCGCCGGAATATGGCGCGACCTGCGGCTTCTTCCCGATCGATGACGAGACGCTGCGCTACCTGCGCCAGACCGGCCGCGACGAAGACCGCATCGCGCTCGTCGAGGCCTATGCCAAGCAGAACGGCTTCTGGCGCGGCAATGACTATGCGCCGGTCTACACCTCGACGCTTAAGCTCGACCTCGGCGATGTCGTCCCCGCCATCTCCGGCCCGAAGCGCCCGCAGGACCATGTCGCGCTCGACGTGGCTTCCAAGGTATTCGGCGAGTACATTCTCGGCCTGCGCACGCCGGCTATGGCCACTGCGATGCAGAAGTCGGAAATGGTGGAGGAGGGCGGCAATCCGGCCCCGGCCCACCTGCCCGGCAGCGCCGACGGCTTCAACCATGCGCCCGTGGAAGGGCGTGAGTGGCCACTGCGCGACGGTTCGGTCGTGATCGCCTCGATCACCTCCTGCACCAATACCTCAAACCCCTACGTTCTGATTGCCGCCGGGCTCGTCGCCCGCAAGGCGCGCGCCCTCGGACTGACCCGCAAGCCGTGGGTCAAGACTTCGCTTGCCCCCGGATCGCAGGTCGTCTCGGAATACCTCAATGCGGCCGGCCTGCAGGAAGATCTCGACGCCCTCGGCTTCAACCTCGTCGGCTATGGCTGCACCACCTGTATCGGCAACTCCGGTCCGCTGGCGCCGGAAATCTCGAAATCGATCAACGACAACGATCTCGTCGCGGTCTCGGTCCTCTCGGGCAACCGCAACTTCGAGGGCCGCATCAGCCCCGACGTGCGCGCCAACTATCTCGCCTCGCCGCCGCTGGTCGTCGCCTATGCCATCGCGGGCGACATGAACATCGACATCGCGAAAGACCCGATCGCCACGTCCAAGGATGGCCAGCCGGTCTACCTGAAGGACATCTGGCCGACGACGAAGGAAATCGCCGACATGGTTCACCGGGTCGTGACCCGCGAGATGTTCATTTCCAAGTATGCAGACGTCTTCAAGGGCGACAGCAAATGGCAGGGCGTGAAGACGACTGATGCTGAAACCTATGACTGGCCGGTCTCCTCGACCTATATCCAGAACCCGCCCTACTTCCAGGGCATGTCGCGGGAGAAGGGGGACATCAACCCGATCAAAGGCGCCCGCGTCCTCGCGGTGCTGGGCGACATGATCACCACCGACCACATCTCCCCGGCCGGCTCCTTCCGCGCCACCAGCCCGGCGGGGAAGTACCTGACCGAGCGCCAGGTCCCCGTGAAGGATTTCAACTCCTACGGCTCGCGCCGCGGCAACCATGAAATCATGATGCGCGGCACGTTCGCGAACATCCGTATCAAGAACGAAATGCTGGACGGCGTCGAAGGCGGCTACACGATCGGACCGGACGGCCAGCAGACGTCGATCTATGACGCCGCGATGGCCTGGATCGACAAGGGCGTGCCGCTCGTCATCTTCGGCGGCATCGAATACGGCGCCGGTTCGTCACGCGACTGGGCGGCCAAGGGTACGAACCTCCTCGGCGTGAAGGCCGTGATCGCCGAAAGCTTCGAGCGCATCCACCGCTCGAACCTGGTCGGCATGGGCGTCATCCCGTTCGAATTCATGCCCGGTGAAAACCGCAAGACGCTCGGCCTCAAGGGCACGGAGACGATCGATATCGAAGGCCTCGGCAACGATATCCGTCCGCTTTCGGCGGTGCCTTGCCGGATCACCTATGCCGACGGCACGGAGCGCTCCATCCTGATCAAGTGCCGGATCGATACCGAGATCGAGGTCGATTACGTCAAGCATGGCGGCGTGCTGCATTATGTACTGCGCGATCTCGCCCGTTCCGGCGCCTGACGCTACGTAAATGCCATCAAGCCCGCTGCTCCGGACGGTTGCGGCGGGCTTTTTCACAGTCTCTCACGTGGCTGTGACTGTGCGGCGCCGCCCTGAACACATATAACGGCCTCCGATGACCCGGCTTCTTGTCTCCCTCGCGCTCCTGCTTGGCTTTGCGGTGCCCGCACAGGCGGAAGGCCCGATGCTGGTCGAACTGTTCGCGTCGAAGAATTGCCGGGCCTGTCCTGCGGCATACAAGACGCTCAAGCAGGTCGAGGCCGAGCGCGGCGACAGCGTGATGGTGCTGACCTGGGCAGTCGATTACTGGGACTATCTCGGCGGCAAGGAAAAAATGGCCCTTCCGGAATCGTCAGAGCGCCAGCGCGCCTATGTCGAGCATTTCTCGCTGCGTGGTCCGTACACGCCCCAGTCGGTCTACAATGGCCTCGAACAGACCGCCGGCAACAAGCCGACAAAGGTCGGCGCGGCGATGATGAAGGCCGAGATGGCCGAGCCTGCGAATGTCCGCCTGCAGAGAACCGGCAAGAAGGTCGTGCTCACGGGCCAGCCGGAGGGTCTCGCCGATATCTGGTGGGTTGCCTATCTCGACGCGGACGACAATACGACCAAGATGCCGAACCCGGTGACCAGCGTGCGCCAGATCGGACCCTGGCTCGGCGGCAAGGCCGAGATTGATCTGCCCGCCTGTGCCTCCGGCTGCGCGCTGATCGTGCAGGAAGCCGGCATGGGCCGCGTTCTCGCCACGATGCGCGCGAACTGACGTCAGCCCGGCGGCCGGACAATGGTCGAGACGAGCGGCGTATAATCCGCCCAGTCAGTCGCCGTCAGTTCGAACGCCCAGCCAGCCGCACGTTCATTGATCGCCGCGCCGCGCGTGGCGCCTTCGCCGGCCTCGATGGCGCGCATCGTGATGAAGAAGCCGTCCGCCTCTCGGTAAGCGCGCACGTCAACTTCCAGCCCGTCATGGGTCTGCGTGATGTGGCGGGCGACCGCCTGCGTGCGCAGCGCCGAGGCCGGCTTCACGCCGATGGGCAAGAATCGCGTCAGCGCAAGCGCCGGGCCGGTGACCGCCAGCCGGCTCGTCAGCCGGTAATTCTGGAAAGGCGGGGCAGGGCGGAAGGCGCGGTCGCTGGAGCCGACTTCGCGTTGCAGGAACAGACTCTCGCCGCTGCTGTCGGTCAGGCGGACAGCCGAGACCGCATCTTCGTGGATATCCAGGAAGCCGAGGTCCAGCCAGGCTTCGGAACTGTAGAGCGGCGGCAGGTTCCCGGTCACGCGGAAGGCGAGCGTCTCGTCCGGCCGGCGCGCATAGATGTATTCGCCCTTGCGCCCGGTGATCAGCGCGGCGCCCGTCTCGCCGTCCGGGCCGATCACTTCGAGGAGTGCGCCCGTGCCGCTTTCGCGGGGATCGCCCAGCCCGATCCGGCCCAGTTTCTCGGGATCATCTGTGCGCGGTGTATCCCAGATAAGGCTTTCCAGTCCGGCGGCGAGTTCCGCCAGCCGGTCCTGCCGGATCGGATAGCCTTCACGCGAACCGAGCCGCCAGCCTTCGCCGGTGGCAACGAGCATATAGGTCTCGTCCGCCAGCGTGATGCGGATACCGCTCGCCTCGGCGCGCTGCGACGCGAAATCCGGGAACACGGGCTCGCCGGTCCGCGCGCTCGTCTGCACCGGTGCGCCGCCACCCAGATGTGCGGCGATTGCCAACAGGCTCAACGCAGCCGCAAGGCCTGCCATGACCAGCGTGCGGCGCGTGCGTTGCTTGTCGCGCAGCGTGCTCATGCGCCGGCCTTTCGCGGCCGCTTCTGGCGGCGCCAGACGATCAGCCCGGCGAGGGCCACGAGGACCGGTCCGCCCCAGATGTTGAGCGCCTTGAGGCTGCTTTCGAGCCGGTCGATCCCGCGCCGGTAATCGCGCTCTGTCTCGCGCAGTCGCGCGCGCAGGCCCAGGATATCCTCGCGCAGCACGGAAAGTTCGGCGCGCTCCGGCTCGCTGAGCTCGGCTTCGGGGTCGCCGGAGAAGAAGCTGTCGCCTTCGCCGGTGTCCTGCAGTTCGGCAAGACGGGCCTGCGCGGTGGCGAGGCGCGATTCCAGTTCGGATTGTTGCCGGAAATACTGCGCCTCCGCCTCGCTCCGCATACGGTCGATTCGCGTCATCGGGCGCAGCGCCGGCGCGCGGGAGCGTAGCCGCGAGAGTTCGCCCCCGCCGGCCAGGGCGTCGAGCGCGTTGAGCACCAGCGCGCCATTGTCGGCCACCGCGACCCCGCCGCCTTCGACGATGTAGAATTCGTCGGCAATGAAATCGGCATCGGCAATCAGGATGATCTCGGCGGAGCGCTCGCCCGCACGGATATGCGGGGGCAGGGCGGCCGCTGCGGCCCGGGCCGCTTCGGCCGATGCCGGGTCGCGCGGCGCGTCGATCGCCGGGGCGCCGGACGGGAAGGCGGTGACCAGCAGGCCGGACACGCGCACCGCCAGCGCCAGCGGCGCGGGCAGGCTCTCATAGGCCTCAAGAACGGCGCCCGGCTGCATGTCGCGCGCCGCCTCGCCCGCATTGATGAAGGACGGGCTCGGCCCGGTCGTGATCAACGGCGTGATGGTCACACCGTCCGGCGGCGATCCCGGAAGCAGGGCGCCCGGCGCGCCGAAGTTCACGACGCGCATCAGGTCCGCCGTGATCGGATCATCCCGGTTCATCGCCTCGGCCGGAACGCCAAGGAACAGGGGGTGCGCCAGCTCCTCGACTGTGCCGCGCTCTGTCTGCACCGGCACGGGCAGGGCAAAGGCGGCGTCGGCCACGGCGTCCGGCGCCAATTCCACGCCCCAGGCGCGGCCCAGCCGGCCAAGTCCGGAACGGGCAAGTTCGTTGCTGGTGCCGAACACATCCCCGGTCACGGCGGTCTTCGCCGCCGGGTCCACAAGGAAAACGGCTCGGCCGCCGCGCAGGAGATACTGGT
Source organism: Caulobacterales bacterium (assembly GCA_038249555.1). Lineage (GTDB taxonomy): Bacteria > Pseudomonadota > Alphaproteobacteria > Caulobacterales > Hyphomonadaceae > Hyphomonas. The sequence goes on along the minus strand of JBBSDJ010000041.1, from coordinate 5,650 downwards.
CGATCAACCATTCCTGCCGGCTCGACAGCGGCGGCGGATGCGCCAGAAGCAGCACGTCCGTATCTTCGGGGATGAGGCTGAAATCCTCCGCCAGCGGATCGATCTCGAAGCTGCGGGCTATATCCTGCAGCAGCACATAGCCGCCTGCCGGGTCAGGCGCGCTCATGCCGGGCAGGGACGAGAGTATGGCGATGCGCGGCGGCTCGGGATGGTTCAGGCGCGCGATCATCCGCGTCAGGTCATATTCCAGCGTCAGGTCCTGCTCCGGCGCGAGGAAGGGCAGGATGCGTACATCATCGATCGTGTTGTGCCCGATGATGCCGAAGTAGAGCGGATCATTGCCGCCTGCCGGAACCGCGGGAATGCCGGCCGCGAGTGCCTCGTCCTCGGCTTCGGAGAACGGCGCCGGATCGATCTCGCGCACGCGAATCTTCCCGCCGGAAGCGGCCTGATAAGTGGAGAGCAGTTCGCGCACGCGCGCCGCATGAGCCTGGACGGCGGGGAAATCCTGCCCGACGCGGCGGGAGTAAACGAAGGTCAGGTCCACCGGCTCGCTGATCTCGTCCAGCGTGGTGCGGGTCGCATGAGACAGCGTGTAAAGCCCGCCTTCAGTGAAATCGATGCGCGCGCCGGCCAGTAGTTTCTGCGCGGCGATGTTGCCCGCCAGCAGGATCACGCCGGCCAGCAGGGTGGAGAAGACAAGGTATTGCCGCGCGTTCATCTGGATCTTCATCCGAGTCTCTGGCGCGAGGCCCAGAGGCAGTTGAGGAAGACGAAAGTCGCCGTGAAGCCGATGAAATAGGCGACCGCGCGCAGCTCGAGCACACCGCGCTGCGCGCCTTCAAACTGGGTGATGAAGGAGAAGCGCGCCACGATATCGGCGAAGCCGGTGCCGAACAGGCTCTGCACGGTGGACAGCACAAGTGGCCAGCCAGCTGCGGTGAACACGAAAGCGATCACCACGCTGATCACGAACGAGGTGACCTGGCTGCCGGTCAGCGCCGACACGGCGGCGCCGATCGAAAGATAGGCCCCGGCCATCAGCAGGCTGACGAAATAGGCGAGGGCAATGGCGGTGTTGTCCGGGCTGCCAAGGAAGTTCACCGAGGCCCACATCGGCAGGGTGAGCAGCAGGCCTGCAGCGGCCACGGTCCAGGCCGCCATCAGCTTGCCGAGCACAAGACCCGGAATGCCGAGCGGCAGGGAAAGGAGCAGCTCATCCGTTCCGCTCGCCTTCTCATCCGCCCAGAGCCGCATGGCGAGCGCCGGCAGGAAGATCATGTAGAGCCAGGGATGCCAGACGAAGAAGGGCTGCAGATCCGCCACGCCCGTGTCGAAGAAGCGGCCTGCCTCCCAGGTGAACAGGCCGAGCGCCAGCAGGAACACCGCAAGGAAGACATACGCCATCGGCGTCGCGAAATACGCGCCCAGCTCACGCCGGTAGGTCGCGGAAAAGCCGCTCATCTGGCGCGTCAGGTAGCCGGTCACAGCGTTTCGTCCTCGACCTGGTCGGTGAGGCGGGAGAAGGCCGATTCGAGCGATCCGTCTTCAGAGCGCCGGGCAAGCCCTGCGGGCGTGTCGTCCGCGATCACCCGGCCCCGGTCGATCAGTACGGCGCGGTGGCACATGGCCGGCACTTCGGTCAGAGTGTGGGTGGAAATGATGATCGCCTTGGTGGGCGCCATCCGGGCGATCAGCGCACGCACGGCGCGCTTCTGATTCGGGTCGAGCCCATCCGTCGGCTCATCCAGCACCAGCACCGGCGGGTCATGCAGGATCGCGCCCGCGAGGCCCACGCGGCGGCGATAGCCTTTGGAGAGGTCGCCGATCCGCTGATGGCTGACGCTGAGGATACGCGCATCGGCAATCGCCCGGTCCACCGCGTCCCGCCGCGACTTGCGGGGCAGGGCGCGGGCCTCGGCCAGAAAGCGCAGGAATTCCGGCGGGGTCATGTCCTCGTAGAGCGGCGCCCCTTCCGGCAGGTAGCCGAGCGAGGCCTGCGCTGCGCGGCGATCCGAGATGATGGACTTGCCATCGATCAGCGCGTCGCCTGAATCGGGCTCCAGAACCCCGGCGATCATCCGCATCGTGGTGGACTTGCCCGCGCCATTCGGCCCGAGGAAGCCGAGCACGGTGCCCTTTTCCACGGTAAACGACACGCCGCGCACGGCGTGCTTCGACCCGTAGGATTTCTCGAGCGCTTTGACTTCCAGCATGCCTTGCGGGTGCCTCACCTTCTGCCCCAAGCTGATAGACCGCTTGGCCCCTCGGTTCCAGTGCGCGGGCTGAGAGATTACGCTGGATTTAGGCGCTGAAGCGCGCCACTTCCTCGATCAGGCATTTCGCCGCCACTTCGACGATCTTCCCGCCATCTGCCGCATTCGACAGCGTCGGGTCGGAGCCGATGCGCCCATCCGGGAAATCGCGGCGATAGCGCACCGCGTCGCTGATCGTTCCGGTCGGGGCGATCTTCGGGCTCATCGGCGTGTGCTGGCGCTCGCGGTCGGGATAGGCCCAATAGGTCACCGAGACTTCCGATGCCGTCGCGTGGCTGCCATGGCCGACCGGGTAGAGCTGGTTGCAGAGGCTCATTACTTCCCGGTAGTCCCACCAGTCGCGCCGTTTCAGCGCCAGGTCCGGCCGGTTGTCGACGCCTTTAGGGTCGTAGCTGCGCCGCGCGTGGATCTCGGCGAAGGCCGCCTCGATGGTCGAGATATTGCCGCCATGGCCATTGAACCACAGCACCCGTTCGAAGCCGTGGCGCACCAGGCTCTCGGTCCAGTCCGCCATCGCCGCCATCATGGTCGAGGGGCGCAAGGTGATCGTGCCGGGAAAGCCGAGATGGTGCTGCGCGCAGCCGACATTGAAAGTCGGCCCGACGAGGATATCGTCCGGTGCCAGGCTCTCGGCATGGTTGGCGATGATCTCGGGGCACAGCGCATCCGTCCCGATGAAGCCGTTCGGCCCATGCTGCTCGAACGAGCCGATGGGGATGACGATCGTCTTCGATTTCTTCAGCCAGGCTTCGATGTCGGGCCAGGTCGAGACGGGAAGGCGCATGGGGTCAGTCCTTTCGGGGGCCGAGGCGGCGCGTGATGTGGCCCATCTTCCGGCCGGGCCGGGCTTCGCGCTTGCCATACAGGGTCAGCGTGTCATTGGGCCCGAGGCCTGCCGGGCTGACAAGCCCCGCTTCGCCGATCAGGTTGATCATCTCGGCATCGAACAGGCGGTGCGTGTCGCCGAGCGGCCAGCCGGCCACGCAGCGGATATGCTGTTCGAACTGGCCGGTCTGGCAGGCCTCCGGCGTCCAATGGCCGGAATTGTGCACGCGCGGCGCAAACTCGTTGGCCAGCAAGGTGCCATCCGGCAGCACGAAGAATTCCAGCGCCAGCACGCCGACATGGTCCAGCGCTTCGGCCAGTGTCACCGCCTTCGCCCGCGCCTCGTCCTCGATGGCTTTCGGCAGGCCGGACGGGACCGTCGAGACCGACAGGATGCCGTCCTTGTGCAGATTGCGCGGCGGCGCCCAGGTGCGCGTCTCCCCACCCGGCGCGCGCGCCACGATCACGGAAATTTCGCACTGGAAGGCGATCGCCGCCTCAAGGATCGCGGGCGCCTCGCCGATCCGGTTCCAGGCCGCTTCGGCCTCGCCGGGAGACCGGATCCAGGCCTGTCCCTTGCCGTCATAGCCTTCGCGCCGCGTCTTCAGGACACCCTTGCCTCCCAGTGTTTCCAGCGCAGCCGTGATGTCGCCCGGTCCATCCACCGGCTCGAACGGCGCCGTGGCAATGCCCTGCGCCTTGAGGAAAGTCTTCTCGGTGTAGCGGTCCTGCGACACGGTCAGCGAAGCCGCGCGCGGGCGCACCGGCGTGCCGGCAGCTTCCACCGCCTCGATCGTCAGTACCGGGACATTCTCGAATTCCAGCGTCACCGCATCGCAGGCGGTCGCGAATTCGGTCAGCGCGTCGATATCGTCCCAGGCCGCCGACCAGGCGCCTGCTGCGACACGTCCCGCCGGCGGATCGTCCTCCGGCGAGTAGATCAACATGTCGAATCCGAGCTGTGCGCCGGCGCTCGCCAGCATCCGGCCGAGCTGTCCGCCGCCGAGAATGCCGATGGTCGCGCCGGGCCGTAGCGGCGTCATCCCTCAGGGGCCTCTGTCACGCTGGCGGTCTGCGCGGCGCGGAACGCGTCCAGCTTTGCGGCGACGCCTGTGTCCTCCAGTGCGATGATCGAGGCGGCCAGGATGCCGGCATTCGCTGCGCCCGCTTCGCCGATGGCCAGCGTGCCCACCGGAATGCCCTTCGGCATCTGCACGATGGACAGGAGGCTATCGAGGCCTTTCAGCGCCTTGGACTGCACGGGTACGCCCAGTACGGGCAGGGGGGTCATCGAGGCGGCCATGCCCGGCAGGTGCGCTGCGCCGCCCGCGCCCGCGATGATTACCTTGAGGCCGCGCCCCTTTGCCGATTTGGCATACTCGACCAATCGGTCCGGCGTGCGGTGGGCGGAGACGATTCGCGCCTCATACGCCACGCCCAGCGTCTCCAGCATCCGCGCGGCTTCCTGCATGACCGGCCAGTCGGACTGGCTGCCCATGATGATGCCCACTACCGGAGTCTTGCCCGCTGCCATTGCCCCGCCTCGCTGCCGGAAAGCGCGCACCTTAAGTGTGCCGGGGCGCGGGTCAACCATTCGTATGCCAACCTTCCGGGCAGCCTCGGCTCGCGCGTCGGGGGAAATGCGGCCGGGTCTCTACAGGCCGCCCATTCGGCGCTATCTTGCGGCGATGGCAAAAGACTTTCCCCCCTTTGATTCGGCCGAACGGCGCGCCCTGCTGGACGCGCTCGGGCTGGATCTGAAGCAGCTCGACCGGCGCACCCGCGCCGCGATCGAAGCGCTGAGCGAGGAAGTTCTGGCCCTGCGGGACGAGTCGGCCGCGCTCAAGACGGCGCTCGCCGACGCCGAACTGCTGGCCGACAATGACGCGCTGGTGCCTATCTTCAACCGCCGCGCCTTCGAGCGCGAGGTCCGGCGCGAGATCGCCCTGTCGGGCCGGTTCCAGACGCCCCTGTCGCTGATCTTCATCGATCTCGACAATTTCAAGCTGGTGAATGACACCTACGGCCATGCGGCCGGCGACGGCGTGCTCCTCAAGGTCGCCGGCATCCTGCAGGACCGGACCCGCGAAACCGATATCGTCGGCCGCCTCGGCGGGGACGAGTTCGGCGTCGTGCTGGCCCATGCCACCTATGACGACACCCTGCGCAAGGCGGCCCAGCTCGCCCAGGCCATCGACGCCCTGGAAGTGCGCGACGAGGCCAGTCCCGCCACCCCGGTCGTCCGGATCGGCGCCAGCTGCGGCGTTGTCGAATGGCGCACCGGCCAGAGCGCTGCTGCCCTGATTGCACGGGCAGATCAGGCAATGTTTGTGGAAAAGTCCCAGCGCAAGGCAGCCGGGCGGGCAGCCCGCTGACCAAATGTCGGACAGTTAACAGAAACAGGGTCCGTATTGCATGACTCCGGGGCCTGCTTGTGGCATGTTGAGGAAACGGCCTCATAAGTGCCGTGCTGAAAAACAGGAGACTGCCCATGTCGCTCAATGGTCGGATCAGTGAGCTCGCTGCAAAGCATCGCCACCTGGACGAAC
>JBBSDJ010000040.1:0-19639 GCA_038249555.1 Caulobacterales bacterium | reverse complement strand
GTGCCTACAGGGTTCCCAGTCGCCACCAGTGAAATCGCCGCGCGAATCCGGCTGGATACGCCGCGAGGGCATGCTCCCGCCCAGGAAAACACCTGACGCGCCTCCGCCCCAAACAGCGAATGCGCCCTCGTCTGAGCGCTATGGGCCCTGAGGGTGGAAGGAGTGGGCCGGGGGTCAGGGTGATAATCTGACGTGGAACCTTTTCCCCGCAGGCGGGAGAGCGGAGAAGAATGCCCCCCAATTGACTTCCCCCCCAACCCGCGCCAATGGGTGCCATGTCGAAACATACCTCACCGAAGGCTATCGTGGACGCGCTGGAAGCGCTCTACGCCGAAGCCGTTTCCGCCCTTTCCGAAGCTCTCAACCGGTTCCTGCACGACGGCACCCCTCCGGACGGCGAAGCCCGCGCAGGCGGTGCGTTCTGCTATCCGCAGATCCGCCTCGTCTATGACCCGGATGGTCCGCCGCCGCCGATTTCCCGCGCTTTTGGCAAGATGAGCGAGGCGGGGGTTTATGTGACGACCGTCACACGGCCGGAATTTTTCCGGGCCTACCTGATAGAGCAGCTGACCCCGCTGCTGCGCGACTATGACGTGGACGTTTACGTCGAGCGCTCGAAGTCCGAAATCCCCTATGCCTATGTCTGGGATCCCTCGCAGGCCGCCGGTCTTGAGGAGATCGCCCCGGCAGAACTCGTGCGCTGGTTCCCCTCGCCGAAGCTGACGCAGATCGGCGACGAGATTGCCGACGGCGAACTGTTCGAGCCCTTCGACGAGCGCCCGCTGGCGCTGTTCGATGCGCAGCGCGTGGATTTCTCGCTGAAGCGCCTGCAGCACTATACCGGCACGCCGGTGGAGCATTTCCAGCACTATGTCCTGTTCACGAACTATCACCGCTATGTCGACGCGTTCTGCGACTGGGCGCTGACCCAGCTCGGCGGCCATACGCGCTACGAATCCCTGTCCGTACCCGGAGGGCTCGAAATTGCGAAGCCGGAAGTCGACAGCCGCGCCGCCATCGAAGCCTCGCCCTGGCGGCGGTTCCAGATGCCGGCCTATCACCTGCGTGCCAAGGACGGCGCCGGGATCACCCTCGTCAATATCGGCGTCGGCCCGTCGAATGCGAAAACGATCACCGATCACCTCGCGGTGCTTCGCCCGCAGGTCTGGCTGATGGTCGGCCATTGCGGCGGCCTTCGCCACTCTCAGCAGATCGGCGACTATGTGCTCGCCCACGCTTACCTGCGCGAAGACCATGTGCTCGACAGCGTGTTGCCGCCGGAAATTCCGGTACCGCCGATTGCCGAAGTCCAGGTGGCGCTCGCGGCCGCCGCAGCCGCTGTGACCGGCGAGCAGGGCGACGCGCTGAAGAAACGCCTGCGCACCGGCACGGTGGTGACCACCGACGACCGCAACTGGGAGCTGCGTTTCACCGCCTCGGCCCGCCGGTTCAACAAGAGCCGGGCGGTGGCGATCGACATGGAAAGTGCAACCATCGCCGCTAACGGCTTCCGCCTGCGCGTGCCCTATGGAACGCTGCTGTGCGTCTCCGACAAGCCGCTGCATGGCGAGATCAAGCTGCCCGGCGCGGCCAACCGCTTCTACGAACGCGCCATCAGCGAACACATCCGTATCGGAATCGAAACTCTGGAACGCCTCTCCGTCGATGGCGGCGCAAGCCTCCACAGCCGCAAGCTGCGCGCCTTCGACGAGCCGCCGTTCCGGTGAGCGCGGTCGACTGGCCCGCCCTGAAAGCCGCCGCGCTGGAGGTTCAGGCCCGCGCCTACGTTCCGTACTCGAACTACCGGGTTGGCGCGGCGCTGCTGACGGTGGACGGCGAGATCATCGCCGGCTGTAACGTCGAGAACGCCACCTTCGGAGCGACCTGCTGCGCGGAACGCAACGCCGTGTTCGCCGCCATCGCGCAGGGGTACACGGAGTTCCGGGCGGTCGCCGTAGTGACCAACGGTGCCGAACCCGGCACCCCCTGCGGCATCTGCCGTCAGGTGCTGGCTGAATTCGGCAGCGACCTCGAAGTGTTATGCTTCACGCCGGAAGGTGCGGAGGCGCGTTACCGGCTGAGCGAGCTTCTGCCGCATGCCTTCAAGTTGAAGTAGGCGGCACCGGCTTTTTCCTGGCGCCGCGCGGCAGAAACAGCATGAACTTTGCAAGCGGCCGCTTGAACAGCAGCAGATAAGTCACGTGCAGGCCGACGAAGACAAGCAGGAGGGTGCCCGCGATTTCATGGACTTCGGACAGCGGGCCATCTTCGCCGTGTTCTTCCCCTTCACCCTCCTCGTCGTCTTCGTCATGTCCAGCGTCGCGGTAGCGTATTTCGCCTTCGGCGCCCTGCGCAGGGGCGGCGCTCTCCGCCCGCGGGGGGCCAAGGCCGAACGCGCGGCCTTGATCCATCGCGATGCCGGTTCCGACAACCGTCAGAAGGCTGAGCGCTATGCCGAGCATCAGCAGATGGCTGACCGCAGGATGGGTCGCCAGTCCCTTGAGTTTCAGGCCTTCGAATTTCGGATAGAAGCGCATCAGGCCGGCCTGTCGCTCACCGCCCAAGGCCCACAGGAGGCGCAGGACGATCACACCGGCGACACCATAGCCGAGCCAGGCATGGTAAGGGTTGATCTCGCCGGTCAGGTAGGCGGCGATGGCGAGGACAGCAAGCAGCGCATGATACAGGCGCACACGGTTCATGACATTCATCATGTTGATCTCGGTTTTGAAGACGCAGACGGGGAGGACGCTCAGATGGGCTTAGGCAATCGCGGGCGCGCGTCGATACGTAGTTTACCCGGCCGGAGGCCGAGTGAGCGCCCCATCTTGCCACAGCTTTGATTTTCGGGTGACCTGACCGCTTCGGCGGGAGGAGCCGGTGGTGGGACAGGTGGACACTCAGCAGCCCTCAGAGGACGCGCGTACCCGCGTGTTCCTTAGCTATTCGCGCAAGGATACGGCGCTGGTGCAGCGCGTGGCGGATGGGCTGATGGCGGCGGGATTCCTCGCTGACTTTGACCAGGCAGCGCATGACCCCGGCAATGTCAGCGCCGGGATTTCGGCCGAGGACGAGTGGTGGAAACGGCTGCAGGAGATGATCGCGTCGGCCGACGTGATGGTCTTCCTGGTCTCGCCGGATTCGGCCCAGAGCGCCGTATGCGACGAGGAGATCGCCTACGCCCGTGCGTTGGGCAAGCGGATCATCGCGGTCCTCGCGCGGCCAGTGGATTTTGGCCAGGCACCGCCAAGGCTTTCGGCGCTGAATGTGCGGATCGATTTTTCGGAGGGCGGACCGGGTTTTGACGCGGCGCTGGCGGGGCTGGTGGCGGCGCTGGAAACGAATGTCGGCTGGCACCGGGATGGGCGCAAGTACTACGCGCGAGTGCAGGAGTGGGACACGGCCGGGCGACCGAAGAGCCGGCTGCTGCGCGAGGGCGCCGTGGAAGAGGCCGAGCGCTGGGCCGTGACGCGGCCAAGGGGCGAGCCGGAACCGGGCGAGCTGTTCCTGGCATGGATCGCATCCTCGCGCGCGCAGATCAGGCGCGATGCTTCGGTGCGCGCTTTCTGGCGGCGGGTGACGGCCGTCTTTGTGCTGACGACTTTGGTGGCGACGTTGGCCGGAGCCTGGTTCGTGATCAACGGGCAGCGGAACCTTGGGCGGAGCGAGAGCTTGATGCTGGCGCGGACGGCGGACCAGTTTTCCAACGAAGGCGATCATGTGCGCGCCTTGCAGATGGCGATCCTCGCCTCACGCAGCAGTTTCCTGTCGCCAACTTCGGACGAAGCCAGGGCAGCCTTTGCGAAAGCCGCGCAGGCGCTGCGGCTGGTGTCGGCGATCGACATCGTGACGGAACCGGACGGAACACCGGCGATGATTGCGGGCCTGGTGCCGCTGGCAGAAGATACGCGGCTGCTGGTGCTGGACCATTATGGCCGCGTCTCGCTCTGGGACGCTGTGGACGGCGCGCAGCTGGTGGCGCCGATTGATGCGGGCGTCTGGAGTCCGCCGGGGATCCACGTGGATGCCGGTCGGCAGCGGGCGCTCGTGGTCTGGTCCAGCATGGCTTATCTGATCGATGCGGCAGAGGGGACGGCACGTGAGGTCGCGCGCCCGGCCGAAACTCTACCGGCGGGATTGAGTATTGCGGACATCACGCCGGATGGTGCGGCTTTCCTGCTGCGCGACGCGGCGGAGCAGACAATCAGCGTTTACGATACAGTCAGCGGCGAGCGGCGCTTTACGCTGGAGGCAGAAACGCCGGTTCGGGAAGCCCGGTTTGAGCTGGGCGGCGCGGTGATCTCGACGCGGGAGGCACGCACCTACAGGCTGTGGAGCGGGACCGACGGCGCAGCCGCGCAAAGCCTGACCGACCTCGTCGATCCCGAAGCGGCGAGTACGCAGGATGCAGTGCACCTGTCGCCGGATGGGCGCTTTGTCATTGCGGATGCAGAGCCGGGCATGGCGCAGGTGTTCGACATGACGACCGGCGCGCTGATGGCCGAATTGACGGGGCATACGGACTATCTGAGTGCGGCTGTCTTCGTTCCGACCCGTGACCGGATTTTGTTCTGGGACTCGGCCGGAAACCTCCATCTTTACGCGGCGACCAGCTTTGAAAGGATTGGCGCGCCGGTGAAGACTGCCGACCGTTTGACGCCGGAACACGTGTCGGCGGAATCTGGCTTGTTCCTGACGCGCTCATACCTTGGACGGGTCGCGGCCTGGAGCCTCGAAACCGGCACCCAGATGACCGGCCCTGCCGCCGCCGATGCTGAGGGAGAGGCGACGGCGTATGATGGTGTCCGGTTCGTGCCGGGAAGCAATTTCCTGATAGCCTGGGATGGGCGCAGGATCATGTCGGTCCCGGCTGACGGCAGCGGCGGCGATCCGGTGCAGTTTCTCGACGAGCACCCAGGCTTCATTCAAGACGTGGTGGTGAGCCCGGATGGCAAGTCCTTCCTGACATATTCATCGGAAGCGCAGGTCCGGCAGTGGGATATGCTTACGGGCTATCCGATTGGTGGACCCTGGCCAGCGACGCTGATCGGCGCGGGCACGGGATATTCCGAGGACGGCACAAAGATTCTGACCGCGCATGAAGACCGCGCGTGGATATGGACGGCGCAGGACCATGGCGTTGCCGGAGCGCGGACGCTGGCGGACGGCACACCGGTCGCGCGCTCGTACCTGTCGCCGGGCGGCGCGTATCAGGTGGCGGTCAGTGCGTCGGGGCGGGCTGAGCTGAGGCGGGCCCGGACAGGCGATGTTTATGGCCGCGAAATCCTGATGGGGGAGTTTCACAAGTCCGGTCTCGCGTTCGACCCCAGCGGCAAGCGGATGGCGGTCTGGTATGAAGCTTCCGTGCAGATGATCAACCTCGAGACCGGCGCGGCGGAAGAGGGGTTGATCGACACCGGTGTTCCGGTGCGGGATGCGATGTTCAATGCGGCTGGAACGCGGTTAGTCACTCAAGATACGGATCAAGGTGTGCAGGTGTGGGATCCGGCGACCGGTGAGGCGGTTGGCACCCCGCGCCTGTTCGCACCAAGAATGATGCCGCCGACGAGCCCGGATGGAACTCGGATGCTGGTCTGGCGCGGGCTGACCGCCGAATTGGTCGATCTGGCTACCGGGCAAACGGTATCCGGCGAGATGACGCATGCGCTGATCAATGATCCGGGCCAGGAAGACCCTGCCTTGAGCGGCGCGGCGTTCTCGGCGGATGGAACGAGGCTTGTGACCTGGTCCAGCGATGAATTGCGGATCTGGGATGGCCTGTCGGGCGGGTTGCTGGCGGGCCCAGTGGTGGATGGCGGCGGTCCTTATTCGGCGGCGATCTCGGCAGATGGGACGCGGGCGCTGGCGATTTATATGGGCTTCTCCCGCGTCTACGACACGGTGACCGGCGAGCCGGCGGGGCCGGAATTTGCGAGCGGGACCGAAGCCCGGTCGGGCAGCCTGTCCGTAGACGGACGACTGGCCGTGACCTGGGGGGATGACGGGCAGATGCACCTCTGGAACACGGCCACGGGGCGGCGCATCGGCAATCCTGTCGAGATTGGAATCCTCGATCAGGAGGTCCAGTTTTCCGCCGACGGGCGCCGGCTGCTCGCCGCCGAGGCAATGGGCACGTTCCGTATTCTGGATACGGTGACGGGAGACCTTGTGGCGCGTTGGGAGCTTTCGAATACGGCGCCGGGACATGTCTGGACGGCGGACGGTGCGCAGCTCCTGTCACACAGCCATAGTGGCGACGTGCGGGTCTGGGAGACGGGATTTGCCTCCGAGACCGACGCCTCGCCGGAGCGGATTGCGGCTGCGTGCGCGTCGAAGCTGCGCGGCACGGGCAGTTCCAGGCCTGCGGGGGCGGCGTTTGTGCGGACGCTGGATGCAACCGGCGTATTCCGCGCCCCGATCCTGCGGGGGCGGGAGGGGGAGGACGTGTGTACGCCGCCGCCTGCGGCCTGGTGGGAGACGGCGGCGGGGGCGCTGTTTGGCTGGGCATTCCGGTGAACGGGCCGGTGATTGACCCTTGTCGCAGGGGCGACACACTTCCCCCGCTTCCCATAAATTCCAGTTTAACATAACGTTAACCGGCGCATTGAGCCGGAGTGGGAGCCATGGCGGACAACAAGACGGGGGGCTTGTTCGGGGCGCCGAAACGGTCGACGCGCTGGGTGAAGGCGGCCATTGCAGGCGCAGACGCGCCGTCAGGGGCGATCGAGTCGGATGCGGCGTATGTCAGCCTTGACCTGATTGACCTGGGCCTTGCCCGGCCGGGCCTGCTGACCAGCAAGTATCACGCACTGTTCCTGTCTGATCTGTCGGTGGCAACACAGGTGCAGACCAAGCTGCGCCAGAGCGCGCTGATCGACCCGCGCAAGGTGCGCGACGGCATCGAGACCAAGAATGCCGGCAACCAGGACCTGGCGGTCACCTCGATCTGCGCGCAGATGCCCTGGCAGGGCGGGATCGACGGCGAATTCGTGGTGCTGGCGCTGCGCTCGGAAGCGCTGTTGGCGACCTTGCTGGACCTCAACGACCGGCTCTCGGCTTCGCTGCCGAAGATGGGCGGCCAGCCGCCGCCGGGCGAGCCCGAGGATGACGACGGCGAGGGGCATGAGAGCCTGATCGCCACCGCGGCGGGCGCGATCACCGGCAAGCTGGCCAGCACCTTCGTGAAGAAGATCGGCTACACCGCAGCCGTGGAAATCGCGCGGATTCTGAAGGCGCAGGATGGCACCTACACGACGCGGTTGCGGGTGCCGGTGTCCGCGAGCCTGAAACTGGAGCCCGGCTACTACGTGATGCTGCCGGACGGGCAGGCCAATGGCGAGGTTGAACTCGACTTCGGCGGCGGACGGCTCGTCCCGGCGCTGCGGATCAAGGGCAAGTCCGTACGCGGACGGGACTATGCGGTGATCCGGGTGACGGCGACCGAGCGCCACCAGAATATCGAGGACGTGCCGGCGGTGGGCGATGCCTGGGTGTCGCTGCAGCGGGTGCTGGAGAGCGGCGGGCAACCGGACGAGGCGCTGAATGCGTTCCGCCGGGTGGTGGCGCTTTCGCCCTACCTGATCCGTGCGGACCGGCAACGGCTGCAGCAGCAGGCGGCGGAAATGGTGGAGTCGGTACGGCCGTACATGGCGGCGACAGGCGCGGGCGATCACGAGTCCGTGTTGGAGAGCCCGCTGGCAAGGTTGGCCTTCCGTACACTGAAGGACGCCTGGAATTCCGGCGCGCTGGACGGTTTGCCGGGCGCGATCCGCAAGACGATAAGCGGCAAGACGGAGACAGCGAAGACGGCCAAGCCTCCAGTGCCAACCGAGACGGCGCCTCAAGCGGATGCGCCGCCCGTGGCACCGGCGGCGCCTTCGCCACCGCCTCCACCTTCGCCACCGCCGGCAGACCGGTTCGATACGGCGCTGCAGTTCTGCTTCAAGTGGGAGGGCGGCTATAGCGACCATGCAAGCGACCGGGGCGGCAAGACGAACTATGGCGTCACCGAGAAGGTGTTCCATGAATGGCTGGACTCGCGGGGCGAGCCGCTGCGGCCGGTTAAGGAGATCACGCATGACGAGGTGCGGGCGATTTACTGGTCCGACTACTGGCTGGCGGCGCGGTGTGACCGGCTGAAGCGGCAGCTGGACCTCCTGATGTTCGATGCCAGCGTGAACCATGGGCCGGGCGGCGCGGCCAAGCTGCTGCAACGCGCGCTGAATTCGCTGGGCGAGACGCTGAAGGTGGACGGCGCGATTGGCGGACAGACGTTTGCGGCGATCGCGCGGTACGAGACGAAGGTGCTGGCGGCTCAGTATCTTGTAGAGCGGCGGGCGCTTTTTCACCGGATCGTCGCCAAGGATGCGAGCCAGGGCGTGTTCCTGAAGGGCTGGCTGAACCGGGTGACGGATCTGGAAAACGCCACGGGCGAAGGCGGGACGCACAGTGATTTCGAATCGCTGGCTGCCGAGAATTCGCCCTTTGCGGCCTATGTGGATTAGGAGCGGGACATGACCCTGGCGCAAGCTCTTGGTGATCTTCAGGCGGCGGCACTTGGCAATGAGGCCGAACTGGCGGCGAAGGCGGCGGCGCTCGCCGACGCTGTGATCACGACGCAGGATGGCGGATCAAAAGAGCTGCGTGCGGGGCTGAAGGCGCTGCGGACGATGCGGGCGCACACGGCGCTGGAACTGGCGGCGCAGTTTCTCGAAGCGGTCGGTGTGCGGCGCGGCTGGCTGCTGCAGTTCCATGCGCAGGCACTCGTGGAGCGCAATGCGCTGATCCCGGCGGCGGCGCTGGTGCTGGAAGCGCGCAAGGCCGCGCAGGAAGAGGCGGACGCCGTGACGGAGGCGGACTGCTGGAGCCTTGAGGGCCGCGTCTACAAGCAGCTCTACGTGATTGCCTCGCAGCGCCGGCCGCCGGCAGCGCGGGATGTGTGCGAGGGATTCCTGAAAAAGTCCGCCGCGGCCTATGGGTTTGCGTTTGCGCGGCTGCGGGGTTCGGCGGGCGCCTATTTCCCGGGCGGCAACCTTCTGGCGTTGTCGGCGATGGCGCAGCGCGGGCAGTATTTCCTGCCGCTGGCGGTGCCGCCGAACGATATCGCCAACGAGATCATCAATAGTCTGGATCCGGACAATACCGCAGACTACTGGCACGTGGCCTCGGCGGCGGAGGCGTATGCGCATCTCGGGCGCTGGGAGGAGGCGAAGGAGAAGATCCGGCGCTATCTGGAACTCGCGCAAGGAGACGCATTTGCGATCAACGGCACGCTGCGCCAGTTCGAGCAGGTGTGGGGCATCATGCCGGGCGACGAGGACAAGGCGGAGATCACCAACCTGCTGCGCTATGCGCTGATGGCGTCTGACCAGGGCGCCATCCGGCTAAGCAACGTGCAGGCGCGTGAGTTGCTTGCGCCGCCTGAAAGCGCGGACGCAGCGGAGACGGCAGGCACGCAAGCAGCCGCTGGCGCGCAGGGGCAGTATGAGAAGGTATTTGGCAAGGAAGGCCCTTACGGCATTCGGCGCCTGCAGCAGATCATCGAATACTCCCGCACAGTCGGGCGCGTGATGATGGACACGGTACAATCGCGCGATGCGACGTTCGGGACTGGGTTCCTGCTGAATGGCGAAAGCGTGCATGCCTCCTTGCAAGGGGAGGTGCTGTTCCTGACGAATGCGCATGTCGTCTCCCCGGATCCGGCGGACCGTGCGGCGATGGCGCCGGGGGATGGCCGGGTGCGGTTCGATGCGGCGAACTTCACAGACGAGTTTCCGCTTGACGAGCTTCTGTGGAGCTCGCCGAAGACCGAGCATGATGTATCCATATTCCGCATACGGCAGAATACCCCGCGCTATCCGGACCTGCGCAACCTTGGCGGCATGCTTAAGCTGGCGGAGGGTTTGCCGAAGCTCAAGCAACGCGAAGAGGTAGAAAGCAAGACCGGGCAGCGCCAGTATGTCGAGAAACCGACCACGGTGTATGTCATCGGGTATCCCCTGGGGCGGGAGCTTTCGATTTCGCTGAGCGACAACCAGTTGCTCGATTACGAAAATGTCCGTGTCGGGACGGTGCCCGGACCGGAACCACGCCGCTTGCATTACCTGGCGCCGACCGAGCCCGGAAATTCCGGCAGCCCGGTGTTCAACAGCCGGACGATGGAGCTGATCGGGCTGCACCACGCGGGCGGGTTGCGGGCGCGGCTGAATGGCCAGCCGGGGCAGTATCATGCCAACCAGGGCCTCTGGCTGCGGCCGCTGTTCAATGCGTTCCGGCTTGCCAAGGGATTGAGCACGCCTTAGGCGCAGCTGAAGGGGAGTGATCGATGCCTTTCGTGGATATGTCACCGCGCGTGACGGACCTTGAGTCCTCGGGCCTGGAGAGCGTGCAGGCGAAGCGCGAGGCAACGCATGTGGGGCGGGGCGAGGTGCGCCGGCGCCTGATTGCGGTGGCGATCCTGTCCGACATGCAGAAACAGGGGCGCACGCTGGCGGTGGTGACGCGGCCCTATGCCTATGTGCATCCCATCCACGGGATTGAAATCACCGTGGAAGTGCCGCTCGGCTTCGTGACGGACTTTGCGTCGATCCCGTCGATCTTCCATTTCATCGTGCAGCCGTTCGGGCGGCATGCGCCGGCAGCGGTGCTGCATGACTATCTCTATGCGATCGGCCAGAAGAAGGCGCGGCTGCTGGCCGACAGGCTGTTCCTCAACGCGATGAGGGATGCGGGGGTGCCGGGATTCCGGCGTTCGCTGATGTACCGGATGGTGCGCCTGTTCGGCGGGGGCGGCTACGGGCTGAAGGATGACTGGAAGTTCGTCGACACCGAGTCCGGCGATCCGGTCGAGGCGCCCTATGGCAACGGCGATATCATCTGGGCCCCGCCCAAGCCGAAACGCGGGAAGAAGGCGGCGCCCTGAGGCACGGCTTCAGGCAAGCGCGTGGGCGAGGGCGTTGATCAGGGCGTCCTTGCGGCGCTCCCATTCGGGTAGGTCGTCGTAGGGCACCATCAGCGGATGGGTCTTGGCGGCGGCGTCCTTGACTGGGCCGTGGGTCCAGCCATCGCGGACCTTCTGGGCGAGCCACTGGTCGTGCTGCGTACGCCCGTTCGGAGCATGGTGTTCGAGGGCGTGGCGGACGCTCTCGCGGGTGGAGGCGTGCATCCAATCCGGCGCCTCGTCCCAGGCGGGGATGTCGTGCTGGCCGTGCGCGGCGGCCCAGCCGCGCAGGGCTTCGTGGACGGTACGGGCGACGGCGTCGAGATGGTCGGTCGGAAGAGGCATGGGGAGAGTTTCGGGGGATTACGCGCGGGGGGCAAGAGGGCGGTTGCTGCTTGCCCCGGCGTGACACCGGATTGTCACTGGACGGCGGGGCAGGTGCGATTTACTTCCGGGGCATGACAAACAAACGCCCGCGCCTGCTCGCCTTTGAAACGATCCGCAATTTCCGCGACTTTGGCGGCTATGAAAGCCAGTTTGGCGGCCGGGTGCGGATGGGGCGTCTGTACCGGTCAGGCCACCATGCCGAGGCGAGCGAGGACGAGCTCGCCAAGATGGACGCGCTGGGCATCCATGTGCAGGCGGACCTGCGGCGCCCGGATGAGCGCGACAAGCAGAGAAGCCGGTTCAATCCGCCGGTGGTGATCACCCATGATGGCGGGCGCGAGAGCGAGGCGCCGCACATGCGGTTCCTGACGCAGGTCACCGTCGATGCCGAAGCCGCTGACGAGTGGATGGCCGAGTATTACGAGAAAGCGCCTTTCAAGGCGCACCATCAGGCGCTGTTCCGTGACTGGTTCGTGCAGCTGGCCGAAGCGCCCGGCGAAGCGGCGGGGCTGGTCAACTGCGCGGCGGGCAAGGACCGCACGGGTATCCTGTGCGCACTGACGCATCACATTCTGGGCGTGTCCGAAGCCGATATGCGGGCGGACTATGACCTGACCAACGAGGCCGTCAGCGTGAACCAGCGGCTGCCGGAAGCGGCGGCCTATTTCAACCAGATGATCGGCAAGGACCTGCCGGCCGAAGTCTACCGCCCGTTCATGGGCGTGCACCTTAAGTATCTCGACCGGGCATTTGGCGCGATCAACGCGAAGGCGGGGTCGCTGGACGGGTATCTGGTGGATGTGCTGAACGTGGACAGCGCGCTGCAGGCGGACCTGCGGGCGAAGCTGATCGAGGCCTAGCGCTTTCAGCCTGCGTCCGGCGCCTTCACAGGCTGTTCATCTCCGTTAAGGTTTCCCTTCGGGTTGCTGCCAGAAGGAAAGCGGACGCCGTTGCGATTCCTCGTGAGGATTTTCGAATCGGTGCGCGAGGTGGGCATCGGACTCGCGCGGTGGACGACGCGGGGGCCCGCCGTCGCCGTGAAGGGCGGGCAGCGCCGCACGGTGGGCGTGTTCCTGCTGATCGCATTCGGGCTGTATTTCGGGGCGCTGCTCTGGTTCGGCTGGCTCAACGGCGTCCTTCTGATCAATGGCAAGGCGCGGTGGAATGCGTTCCAGTTCGCCGACCAGCGGGCGAAGGCCGTGGCGCTGTATGACAGCGAGGGGCGGTATTTCGGCATCGTGCATCCGGAAACGGAGAATGACCACCTCGGCGAGTTCGAGCGCACAGACCTGACGCCGTTCGGGGCGTCGCCGGACCACAAGGCGGTGCCGGTGGCGGAGGCGCCGCCCTATTTCTGGCGCTGCGTGGTGTACACGGAGGATCGCCACCGGGGCGAGTGGCGTAACCGCTACGGCGTGGACGTGGGGCATCTGGCGCGGCTGCCGGTCAGTCAGCGCGGCGGCTCGACCATCGAGATGCAGCTGGCGCGGTCGATGTGGAAGATGCACTCGCGCAATTCCAATCCGATTTGGCGCAAGCTGCACGAGTTGAGCGAGGCACCGGTGCTCAACCGCTATCTCGTTAAGGACGGTGATACGCGCGGGCTGGAGCGCTGGTTCTCGCAGCACATACCGCTGGTGCAAGGCGGGGGCGACGAACAGGGCAGCATCTACGGCGTGTATGCGGCGGGGCAGTTCCTGTTCGGAAAGCGCGCAGAGGAGCTGGACCCGGCGGAGCAGCTGGTGCTGGCGGCGGCGGTGCGCCGGCCGATTGCCTGGCCGGCGAGCGAGGAGCGGCGCGCGGAAATCCTGTACGATCTGATCGGCGTGGAAGAGGACAAGCGGCGCGCTTTGCTGTGTGCGAGCGATGAGGCACGCCTCGCGGACGGGACACGTGTGATCGAGGACAAGCGCGTGCGGCTGGCTACGCGGGCGCGGCTGGCGGAGCTGCGCG
Organism: Caulobacterales bacterium; assembly: GCA_038249555.1. Classification (GTDB taxonomy): domain Bacteria; phylum Pseudomonadota; class Alphaproteobacteria; order Caulobacterales; family Hyphomonadaceae; genus Hyphomonas. Next base: position 6,360 of record JBBSDJ010000040.1, on the reverse strand, counting down.
CGCCGGCGAATGTGGGCCAGACGGACGCGGCGTTTCTCGACATCCTGCGGCGGGACGGCATGACAGCGGAAGCGCCATTGCTGGCGCCGATGCGGCTCGCGAAGGAACTCGCGCCAAACCTGCAGAGCGAAGTGGTGGCGGAGCTGACCGACCTGTTGGCGCCGTTGGCGACGGCGCAGGCGACGAAGGCTGTTGAGGCGCCGCCCGTGAAGGGCCAGCCGACGCGGCTGCAGGGCACGCATCCCTGGCGCGGCAAGGTGCGCGAGGTGGAAGTCACGCTGGACGTGGCGAAGAATTCCGAGTTCCGCGCGCGGGCCCGCGAAGCGGCGATGACACTTGGCGAGGACCTCGAGAAGACGGGGCGCTACCGGAAAGGCGCGCTGCCGCAGCGTGTAATCAGTGATCTTGGCAGCCTGAGCATCAAGGAAGGCGACACGGCGCTGGTGATCGCGGCGGCGGACGAGACCGGGCGGATCGTGCGGTACTACAATACATCATCGATGACGGCCTATTCCGGGTACGGAGAAACGCGCCCGATGATCCGGGGGTTCGGGCGCGGGGCGTATGACCGAAGTTTCGAGACGCGCTCCGTGGGGTCGGTGGCAAAGCTGGCGGCGGCGCTGCTGCTGGCAGAAGGCGGGGCGAGCGATGCGGGCCGGACGGTGAGCAATGCGTGCATGCCGGGGCTGCAGCAGCGGTGCGCCACATCGGAAGTGGGCGCGACACCGGCGCGGGTAACGCTGAACCGGGCGTTCGGATCGTCGCTGAACCCGGCGGTGGTGCGTGCGCTGGGCGAGGGCACGACGCTCGCGCGGACGATCGAGTTGATGGACACGCTGGGATTTTACCTGCCGGAGCGCCACCGGCAGACGCCGATGGCGACGAACCTGGCGCTCGGGCGGTTTGCCGGGCGGCCGCGCGCGGTGCACTGGCTGGCAGCAGCAACGTTACAGGCGGCGCGTGGCGAGACGGGCGCGGTGACGCAGCCGTTTTTCGTGGAGCGTTACCGGCTGATCGAGCCGGTCGTGGGCGGCGACTTTACCTTCCGGATGGAGACGCCGGCGCGGACCACGCTGGCGCTGAAGGAGGGCGTCGGCGAAGCGCAGGCGCAGTTCCTGCGCGCGGTGCTCAGCCAGCCGATCTGCGACACCCGGGATGGCACGCTGCGGAGGCTGTCGAGCTGGTGCGCGGCGGCGCGCAAGGATGTGGCGGTGCATGTGGCCAAGACTGGGTCTGTCTCGTCCGGTCCGGCAGGAGGCACGTTTGACGAGTCCGATCTCTGGATTGCCGGCGGGATCGAATTTGCAGACGGGCGCGCCTATTCCTATGTGATCTCGCTGGGCGCCGGTTCGCCGCGCGGCGCCTTCACCAAGGATATGGGCGGGGGCGTTCTGGCGCCGCTCGCCGATGTGTTGCTACGTGATCTCCTGGAGGATGCACCTTGAAGTTTCCCTGGCAACGCAGCGGCACCGAAGACGGTTCATCCGGTGGGGGAGGACCCAGCGCCGCCTCGCAGGCAGGCGCCGCGATTGACGCAACCGCGCGGCAGATGGGCCGCATGGCAGCGGCGGCGAAGGCGCTGCCCATCTTCGCGTCCATCCCGATGTTCTGCCTCGCCGTGTTCGTGACCATCTCGTTCATCGGCACCTATACGGGCATGCTGCAGGTGCTGCAGTCCGGCGACAACAGCTTCGGCTTCTTCGGCGTGCTTGGCGTGTTCCTGTTCATCTTCGCCACAACGATCATCATGGCCTACTCGGTCAGCGAGATGTTCCGTTCCGGGAGGAATTTCTGGCCGCGCATGTCACTGGTGCTGACCTATGTGGTGACGCTGCTGATCTCGGTGAGTTTCGGCTTTGCGTTCTACTGGACGCAGCTGGAAGCGCGCTCGCAGGCGGTGGGCGATGCGGAGCGCTATCTCACCGTGTTTGACCGGGAGATCACCGTGGCCGACACGCAGCTGGCCGGAACGCTGGCGACGCTGACGACGCTGAACACGAACTTCACGGCCTTGTCTGCGGCGGAGCGGGCGAGCGGCAACCAGTGCGGCGAGGTGTCCGGCGGCGGCGACGGGCCGCGCACGCGCCACCTGGCGGCGCGGGCGGGCGAGATCAACGCGCTGGTGATGGCGCTGACGCCGCAGATCGCAAGTGTGCGCAGCGAGGCCGATCTTGTGCGTACATCCATCGAGAACGTGCGCGAGATCGGCGCGAAAGGCGCGAGCGAAGTGACGCCGGCGCAGCGCGAGCAGGTGTTCCGCAGCGCCGCCGGCGCGGCGAACAAGGCGGGCGCAACGCTGGAAGCGCTGGCGACCAGCCAGAGCGTGCAGAACTATATCGGTGATCTGCGAACCTGGGCGGGCGAGTATGCCAACCCCTCGCTGACGCGCGTTGAAGCGGGCACCGGTGCCCAGTTCAAGTGCTACAACACGACGATTGCCAGCCAGCTGAATGGCGTGGCGGCGGACCTTGCGGCGCTGCCGGTGCTGCCGATTTCGCAGCTCGACAGCTATGCCGGCGCGCAAGCCACGCGCGAGGCACTGGACCGGTTCTGGATCACGCTGACAACGCCGGTGCGCGGGTTGGTAGACGGGCCGCAGACGCAGACCGAGACCGAGCGCGAAGAAGCCGTGCGCCGTGATGCGATACGCGAAGCGCTCGGTACGCGTACGGAAGAGGCAGACAGCGAGAATCTTTCGAGTACGGATGTGAAGGAGCTGGTAGAGGCTCAGCAAGGATTGAGGCGGCAGGACGCGCTGCCGCTGGGACTCGCCATCGTCATCGACGCGCTGCTGTTTCTCTCGGCGCTGTGGAGCCAGCCGGGGGAAAAGTTCGCGGCCTTCTCACGGATGATGCGCGACCTGCGCGGGGAGAAAGAGCGGCCACTCGCGCTGGTCACCGGCGCGCACGAGATTCAGGAGAATCCGGATTTCAACTTCCTGCGGCCTTATGTGTTCACGCATTTTGATGAGGTCTACCTCGCCTTGCCGGTGAGCGGGGAACTGGCGAAGGAGCAGAGCACGCAGATCCTCAACACGCTGCGGATTGCCTGGCAGGCGGGCAAGATCATCAAGCGGGCGAGCGTGTCATCGGCGACCATCGAGCGGCAGCTGGGCGCTGTGGGCAGCCCGCTAATCGCGCGGCTGAGGGATTCGGAAGCGGCGGACGAGGCGCCGTATGAGGAGGACCGCGAGCCGGTCGCGGCCTCGCCCCTGCCGCTGAACTTCCCGAAATCCCGTTCGAATTTCGTGGCTTACCGGTTCCTGCCGGGGGCGTTCGAGCAGATGGTGCTGCAGGCGATGGTTCCGGATATGCTTGGGGCTGCAGAGGAGCCGGACGCGGCGCGTATCGAGCCCGGCGCGACTTCGTAAACAGGTTCTTTACGGATTCTGCCGAAGGTCCGGGGTGAACCGCTGGCGGCCGCAGAAGGCTTTGGCTGCCCGGATGACGCGAGGCAGACACGATGACCCAGCACAAATCCGCCGCAGCAGATGCAGTTCCGTCGGTACCGGATGTGATTGGCCAGATCGGGCGCAGTGCCGGGGCGACTCAGCACCCGGACGCCCTTAAAGTGCAGCTGATTGCGCGCAGCCCGGATACAAAAGTGGCCCGCGAGATGCTGGCACGGCTACCCGAGTTCGAGGCGCAAGGCGTTGGCTTTGAAGCGATTTTCACGAAACTGAGCGGCGTTGATGTGCTGGCGGCGGTGGCCGAGGTGTACGGCGCCGAGACGGCACGCCGGACCGTGCGCGTGGTCAGCGTGCCGGAGCAGGGCGAGATTGCCGAGCAGGTGAATTTTGGCCGCGTGGCCGTGTGGACGGGCAAGCCGCTGAAGGCGTGGAGGTCGGCCGCGTTCGAGGACGGCAAGCTGGCGATGACGGGCGCAGGCTCGGACCTGGCGCAGATGTCCGGAATGGCGTTCCGGGCGCTCTGGAATGTGGCCGAGGCACCGGCGAATGATGCCGGGCTTGCCGAGCGACTGCAGGTAGCCCGCGCCTGAGGCTCAGGCCGCGCCTGCCATCTCTAGCAGGCGGTTCATGTCATCGCGGGAATTCAGGGTGAGCAGGGGAATGCCTTCGCCGAAGCGCTGAAGATTTTGCTCGACGCGCGGACTACTCAGACGTTCAAACGTCCAGATGTAATGCAGAAATTCGAAATCAATCTTTTCGGGACAGCCGGGCGCCATCTCCGGCCGTGTTCGCCCGGCATAGCGCAGCCATCTGCCCATGGCACCGCGAAGTGACGTCCAACGCGGTGGTCGCAACCAGATGACGAGATCCGTACGCGGAAGACGCAGGTTGAGTGAGCCCGGGCTGGTGCCGTCCATGACCCATCGCTCTTCCTGCACCAGCGCCTCGATACGTGCATAGGCTTCTTCCTTTGGACGCTCGGTCCAACCGGGCATCCAGAACACGTCGCGGTCGAGTGAGATGTGGCGCAAGGTGTAACGATTCGAGAGGGCGCGCGCGAGCGTGCTCTTGCCGCTTCCAGAGCAGCCGATCACGAGAATCCGGGATGCGTCTGCCAGCCGAGCCGGAGCGTCAACAAGAGCAATCGGCGTGGTCATAGCCCGGCATTCGCGTTCTGATCAGCCCGTGCGGAATGACTTGCGGCCGAAGTAAGGGTTTGGACTTGCGGGCGGCGTGTCGTCCGCCGGGGGGGCCGTGACGGTTTCGGTTTCGTCCGTGGCCGGATCAGTGGCGGCGGCCTCGGACTCCGGCTCGACTGCTTTCTCTTCCACGACCGGCGCTGGCACCAGCACCAGCAGCGTGCGGATGTGCGCGATGGCCGCACGGGCGGTGGAGACTTCGAGGTCTGCAACCGATTTGTCGAGCCGCTTGGCCAGCAGCTTCGCCTGATGATGCGACAGCGATTTCAGCTGGGCTTCGAAGATTTCCTCGCCGACGGCGGCGCGCAGGGCGATAAAGCTTTCGCTCGTCTGGCCTGCAGCAATCAGCAATTTCTTGACGATGAGGCCAGCGGCCGCTGCCCAGTCCTTGTCGGCGACGGCGCGAAAATCCGCCGAGGACTCCACCAGCGCCTTGATGGCATTAAATCCGGAGGGGCCGCCGCCAAAGCTCATGCGAGCTTCTCCCGGACTTCGACGAGCAGGCTTTCGATGATGTTCAGCGCGTCACCCGGCCACTTGGCCTGCAGGGTCGGGTCCGGGCCGAGCTCGATCGGGTTCGATGCGAATCCGGATTTCAGCGGGATGATGGTCTTGAACATCGCGAACTCGGTTTCCTTGGCGTTCGACGCATCCCGCATCGCGCCGAGGACAACCTGCTGGTGGGGCGTGTTGTCGAAGCGCGTGGCAAGAACGACGGGCAGCGTGGCGATATCCCGGTTACGCAGATTCTTCATGATGTCACCGGTGAACAGGTCGAGGCCGAGCGTCGACATGAAATCCGGGATGGTGGGTACGATGATCAGGTGGCTGGCGGCGAGAACGGTTTCGGTCATCACCGAGATGCCGGGCGGGCAGTCGAAAAGGATGACGTCGTATTCGGCCTTGAGCAGGTTCAGGTCGTCGCGCAGACGCTTGCCAACCTGGTTCTGCAGGGCCTCCATGGCGTAGCCCTTGGCGGTGAGTTCGAAGATCAGTTCCCGTTCCGTCTTGCGCAGGCGGGGCGAGGAGGGGATCAGGTCCAGCGGCAGGGGCTTGCCCTTGAAAGTAACGTCGCTGGCATTGGTGACGATGAATTCCGAGAGGCGGCGTTGCTCTCCGGCGAAGAAGTTCTCCAGCAGCCAGTCAGAGATCGTCGCGTAGTCGTTGATCGCCTGGAACAGGTGTTCGTCGCCGGCATGGCCAAAGATCAGCAGCGAGGCGTTGGCCTGAGTGTCGAGGTCGATTACCAGCGTGCGCATTCCTGCGGCGGCAAAGGCTTCGGAAAGGCTGACACAGGTGGTGGTCTTGCCGACCCCGCCCTTGGAGTTGGCAATCGAGATAACGCGGGCCGACATGGAGTTTCTCTCTTTCGGTCTAGTCCGTTCTTGCCTTCGGGTGATGGCAGATTTGTAGGCGCAAGAAAACCACTTGTGCGTACATATTCTGGGGGAGGGCCAATTAAAATACACCGACGATTCAAAGCCTCGCGAAATAGTTGCTACAAAACAGCCCGTTCCAAGCCGGTGGGGTATCCGGCAGGATGAGCTTCACGGCCATCGAGACAGCCGGAGGGGGCAGACCCCGGATCAAATGCGACGGGCCTTTTGGAAGCCCGGCGAGCGAGGCCAGACCGCCTGGCCGCTGGCGCTGCTGAGCGAGCCGCGTGTGGTCGGGATCGGGCTGGATGGCCGCACCGGTCCATGGCTTTCAATCGGGCCCGGATCACCTTACGTGTAGGGGAACAAGAGATTT
>JBBSDJ010000039.1:0-21989 GCA_038249555.1 Caulobacterales bacterium | reverse complement strand
TTTCAACATGTTGGTAGTCCCCATGCGATTGCCAATGAACGCCCCAGCCCCATAGGTTAACGCTGTGATGAGATTATGACGAGGATGAGGCGCTGTCCAATCCCTTCAAGCGGCGGAGACCGAATTGACCCAGACCATCCGCCTCGAGATCGCCGCCCCGCTGGCCGAAATCATCCTTGACCAGCCGCAGCGCCGCAACGCCCTGTCGCTCGAGATGTGGGCGGCCCTGCCCGCCCATGTGGCAGAGGCCAATGCGGACCCGGCGGTCAAGGTTCTCCTGCTGCACGGCGGCGGCGCCGGCGTCTTTGCGGCCGGCGCCGACATCTCCGAATTTCCCGTCATCTACGGCACAGAGGACGCCGCACGCCGCACCGGCCAGACCATCGCCCGCGCCCTCGCCGCCCTGGAAGACAGCCCGAAACCTGTGATTGCCGCCATCGAAGGCCCCTGCATCGGCGGCGGCGTCAGCCTCGCGGCCGCCTGCGACCTGCGGATCGCCGCAAGCGGCGCTAGCTTCGGCGTCACGCCCGCCCGGCTCGGCCTCGTCTATCCGCCCGGCGACATGCTGCGCCTTGTCCGCCTCGTCGGCCCCGGCGCCACGCGGCGCCTCCTCTATACCGGCCGCATCTTCAGCAGCGCCGAAGCGCTCGCCATGGGCCTCGTCGACGAGGTGGTGGACGTCCCCGCCATCCTCCGCGCCGCCCGCGCCCTCGGCGCCGAGATCGCCGCGCAGTCGCAATGGTCGGTCCGCGCCACCAAACGCATGCTGCGCGGCTTCGAAGCCGGGTTCATGCCGGACTCGCCCGAGGCCGAAGCCCTCTTCCTCGAAGGCTTCGCCAACCCCGATTTCGCCGAAGGTGTCAGCGCCTTCCTCGCCAAGCGCCGGCCGGACTGGAAAGCGCCATGAGCCCCCTCGCCGCCCTTCGCGCTTTCCGCGCCAGCCTGCCGCCGCGCGCCCGGCTCTTCGTCGGCGGCTGTAGCGGCGAACCGCTCGGCCTCGCCGAAGCCTTCCGCGAAGAACCAGACCTCGCCGCCGGCCTCACCTTCGTCGGCCAATGGGTGCCCGGCCTCAACCAGACCGACTGGGCGGGCCTTCACCCCGGGGCCGAAGCGGAAACCACCTTCCTCTTCCCGGCCCTGCGCCTCTCGTTCGAGGCCGGCCGCACGCGCATCCTGCCGATGACCTGGTACCAGTCCTGGGACTGGCTCTGCCACACCCCGCTGGACGGCGCCGTGCTGCTCGTCTCCCCTCCGGATACGGACGGTCAGGTCAGCCTCGGCGTCAGCCCGGATTTCGGACCGGCGGTGAACGCCCGCCCGGACCTGCCGATCCTCGCCCTGATCAATCCGAACATGCCCGCCCCGCGCCACAGCGTGAAAGTCCCCCTCGCCCGCTTCGCGCTGACCGCCGAAGACTCCTCTCCCCTCGTCAGCGTACCGCCCGCCCCGCTCGCCGCCGGTTTCCGCGAGATCGGCGAGCATATCTCCAGTCTCGTGCCGGACGGCGCCGCGCTGCAATTCGGTATCGGCAATGTGCAGCAGGCCGCCCTCACCGCGCTCGCGGGACGCAGGGGCCTGTCAGTCTGGTCCGGCATCGTGTCGGACCCCGTGCTCGGCATGCTGGACGCCGACCCGGCCCTCCCCATCACCACCGGCGTCGCCGTCGGCACGCCGGCGCTCTACCAGCGCCTCGCCGAAGAGCCCCGCGTCCGCTTCCTGCCCGCCTGCGAAACCCACAATCTCGCCCGCCTCGCCGCGCTGCGCCGGTTCACCGCGATCAATTCCGTGCTGGAGGTTGACCTGTTCGGGCAGGCCAATGCCGAATTCATCCGTGGGCGGCAGGTCTCCGGGACCGGCGGCCTGACCGACTTCCTGCGCGGCGCGCGCGCCTCGCCCGGCGGCACCGGCATCACCGCCCTCCTCTCCACCGCCAGCGGCGGCGCCGTCAGCCGCATCGTCCCGAGGCTCGCGCAAAACGCCGTCACCGTCCCCCGAGCCGACATGGACGTCGTCATCACCGAACATGGGCAAGCCCGCCTGCGCGGCCAGGGCCTCGACGCCCGCGCGGCGGCCCTGATCGCCATCGCTGACCCGGCCCACCAGAGCACCCTCTCCAACGCGTGGGACGAGATGCGCCGAGGGATGTAAGCCGGGCTTGTGCAACATAACCCGCCCCCTCCCGAAACAAAATCCGCCTACGTATCAAGCGCCCGAAAGATCTCTCCGGAAACCTTGCTCCACGCCCCTGTGGCCAGAGGTATACTCAGCCTCATCCCAAACCCAAGGTCGGATAGAGGCCAAAGGCCGAAATCCGCCACTCCCCGACAGAAGGCGAGAATCAATCGATACAAAGTGAGAAAAAATGAGAACCCGTGAGAATGGTTGAGACGGAATCGCCAACCGAAGTGCAAGGATTGCAACGGAATGGCACGGCCTGGAGAGGAAAAGGCCAAACTTGCGCCTACGGAAAAGACGGCCCCAGACAAATAAAATCCCTTGCCATCAGGCCCTTGTAAAGGCGTGGCCCATTCCTTCCGCAACACCCCCCGCTCCCGGATCGCAGGATTCACGGCCAGAAAGGAAAATCAGAGGTTCAACTGTGACGGCCTCGTCAGCGCCGCACGCCGCTCATCGCTGCTCCGTTTCCTGCAGCATGCTGAGGTCATACCCGGCGGCCACCGCCGCCGCATCAAGCTCGGCGCGCACTTCAGGTGTGACGGTCGGCGTACGCGAGAGGAACCAGAGGAAGCGCCCCGAGGGCTCACCGATGACAGCGTGCTGGTAGGCCTCATCGAGATGGATGATCCAATAATTACCGCGCCCGGCCGGCAGCGGAATGGGCGCAAAGTTCACGAAAATGCGCGCGCCGTTCGAACCATCCATGACGCGGGCGACCGCCTCGGCGGAGCGCGGCTCGCCGTCCTCGGTGCCAAAGCGGCAGGTATTGACCACATCTACCCGGCCATCGTCGCGCAGCGAATACTCGGCGGTCGTGCCCTCGCAATCCTTCTGGAAACTCGTCGGATAGCGCGCAATCTCGTACCAGAGGCCCATGTAGCGTTCGACATCGACGGACGCGACCGCCTCCAGCGGCGGAGCATCCGTCGCCCGGCCCGACGGCCCAGCCACGCAGGCGGCGAGGGCAAGGGAGGCGAAGGCGATCGTCAGGAGACGGAACATCAGGCGGGATTCCTTTTTATGAGCTGCTTGGCTATAATAATCCTCTGCAGCTCATTGGTTCCCTCGCCGATGCAGAGAAGCGGCGCGTCACGGTAAAGCCGCTCGAGCACATACTCGGTCGAATAGCCGTATCCGCCATGGATGCGCATCGCTTCGGTGGCGACTTCCAGTGCCGTCTCGGAAGCAAACCACTTCGCCATGCCCGCCTCCATGTCGACCCGCTCGCCAGAATCATAGGCCCGCGCCGCATCCTCGGTCAGCAGTTCCGCGGCGCGAGTCTTCGCCGCCATCTCGCCGAGCTTCAGCTGAATCGCCTGATGCTCGCAGATCGGCTTGCCCATCGTCTTGCGCACCTGAGAATAGGCCACCGATTCCCGCAGCGCCCGTCGCGCAATTCCGACGCCGCGCGCGGCAATGTTGATCCGGCCAAGCTCCAGCCCGCCGGTCGCCATGTAGAAGCCCTCGCCCTCCTTGCCGCCGACGAGGCAGAGGCTCGCATCACACTCATAGTCCTCGAAAATGAACTCGCCCGAATCGATGCCCTTGTAGCCGAGCTTGCCGAGCTTCTTGCCATTACGCACACCCTTCAGCGGCACCCGCGTCTGCGGATCAATCTTCGGCACGATCAGCATCGACATGCCCCGGTGGCGCGGCACGGCGTCCGGTTCTGTCTTCACCAGCAGCGCAACACAGTGCCCCTCGATGGCGTTCGAGATCCACGTCTTTGTTCCGTTCACGATGTACTTGTCGCCGGAGCGTTTGGCGACCGTACGGATGCCCTGAAGGTCACTGCCCGCGTCCGGCTCTGTCAGGCCAAGTCCGCCGCGCATCTCGCCACTGGCAAACTTCGGCAGCCAGTAGGATTTCTGCGCGTCGGTACCAAACTTCTGCACGATGATCGCCATCATCATGTGGGTGTTGAAGATGCCCGTCAGGCTCATCCACTCCTCGGAGATCAGCGAGACGATGCGCGTGTACGTCGTCGCCGAAAGCCCAAGCCCGCCATAGTCCGGATGCACCAGCGCGCCGAACAGGCCGAGCTCGGTCATGTCGGCGACGAGGTCGGCCGGCCATTCATTGTCATGCTCAAGCTTCAGCGCGACGGGCGCCACCTTCGTCTTGATCCACTTCGAGATCGCCTCGAGCATCTGGCGCTCGTCCGCTTCGGAATGCACAATCGTGTCGGCCATGGCCGGGGTCCTTCAAGGCTACCAATAATCTTTCATGAGCTCGCGCGACCAATCCGGTTGGCGCACCTCTCCGCGCGGGAGGAATTCGCGCATCACCGGCTTGATGTCGAGCACCGGCGTGCCGTCGATGGCATCAAGGCCCTCGACTTCGATCTCGCGGCCCGACACCGACACAATGCGGCAGACCGTGACGCCGATCCGGTTGGGCCGGCTCTTGCCGCGTTGCGCGAAGATGCCGACGAGCGGCCAGTCCGGGTTGCCACGCGGGCGGCGCGCGCGCGTTTCGATCTTGCCGTCCGGCACGAGATGGAACTGGAAAACGATCTCGGCGTGGCTGAAGGCATCAAGGCCGAACAGCGCCTCCGGCGGAAAGGCCTCTTCTAGAACAATGACCGCGCGCTCCCGGCCCCAATTGTCGTCTTCAGGCGCCGCCCGGCCACCGCGAACATGGGCAACAGGTGAGACGTGTACGGAGGACATGGTCAGGCTCCCGGTTTCAGGTGGTGCGAACGCTCGCGAGCAGGCGCTCGGCGGCGAGGATCACCGGCCGGTCGATCATCTTGCCGTTGTGAAGCGCCACGCCGCCGCCCGCCGCGTCCATCGCGGCGAGGATAGCGCGCGCGTCGGTAATCTCGGCCTCGCTCGGCGCGTAGGCGGCGTTCACGCTGGTCACCTGATCCGGATGGATGCAGGCGCGTCCCGAAAAGCCCATCGCCTTCGCCTTGCGCGTCGAGGCGGCGAGACCGTCCGTATCCGACGTATCGAGATAGGGCACGTCATAGGCGGGAACGCCCGCTGCGCCGCAGGCGGCTGCAATCGTGCCGCGCGCCGTCAGCATCGCGTCCCAGTCCGAGAGGTCCGCACCGAGGCTCGCCGAATAGTCGACGCCTCCGAACAGCACGCCGCCGGTCGCCTGCCGCGCAATCTCGAATGCGTTCGACAGGGCCCGCCCGCTCTCGATGATCGGGATCAGCGGAATCTTCCGCCCCAGCGCCTCGGCCACGATCTCGAGATCGACTGCCGTGTCCGCCTTCGGCACGATGATGAAATCCGCCCGCGCCGCAGCCGCCGAGCCGGCAAGCGCCGCGAGGTCGGCGCAGCCGAACGCCGTGCGCGGCGAATTGATGCGCAGGCCGAGATGGCGCCCGCGCCAGGCGCCGAGCCAGGTCAGCGTCTCGCTGCGCGCCCGGTCCTTGTCCGCCGGGAGCACTGCGTCCTCAAGGTCGATGATCACGGCGTCGGCGCCGGCGGCGACCGCCTTGCCGAACCGGTCAGACCGGGCGCCGGGCACAAACAGGAGGGAGCGATAGACGATCACGGGCGGCAGGCCTTCCGAAACTCAGGTCATCCGGTATCGGACGGGCATTTCCCGGTCAAACGGAAACCCGCACCCGGACGGTTGCGCCGGGCCGCCAATCACTTCAACCTGACGTTCGGGAATGGGAGCTGGGTGTGATTGCGATCCGCTATCTGGGATCTGAACGGGTCATGGAACTTGGTCTGGCCGAACTGCGCGGCGCGCAGATCGAGCGGCAGGATTTCCTGCGCGCCGATCTCAGCGGGCGCGACCTCGCCGGCGCCGTGTTCCGGGACTGCGAACTGCGCGCCGCCTGCCTCGACTGGGCGAACCTTGAAGGCGCCCGGTTCGACCATGCGCGGCTGATGTCGGCCACGTTCCGCAATGCCCACCTACGCGGCGCGTCAATGCGCCATGCCTCGCTGAAAGGTGCAGACCTCTCGGGCGCCTGCCTGATCGGCGCGGACCTGACAGGCGCCACGCTGCGCCAGGCCAAACTCTCCGGCGCCAATCTCTGCGGCGCCGATTGCCGCTGGTCGGACGGCGAGCAGCTCGTCCTCGCCGGGGCCCTCTATGACGGCGCCACGATCCTGCCGCCGGCCTTCCGCCCGCATGAGTACGGCATGATCCGCCGGCTCACCGCTGGCCGCGCTTGACTTAAGCCCGCCCCGTCCCCACCCCTTCCCAGCACATGACCACCCTCAAGGCCATCCTCGGCCCCACCAATACCGGCAAGACCCACTATGCGATCGAGCGGATGCTCGCGCATGGCACGGGCATGATCGGCCTGCCGCTGCGCCTGCTTGCGCGCGAGGTCTATGACCGGGTCGTCGCGGCCAAGGGCTATGCCTATGCCGCGCTGCTGACAGGCGAGGAACGCATCTGCCCGCCGACCGCGCGCTACTTCGTCTGCACCGTGGAATCGATGCCGGTGGACGTGCGCGCGGATTTCGTCGCCATCGACGAGATCCAGCTCGCCGAAGACGATGACCGCGGCCACGTGTTCACCGACCGCATCCTGCACATGCGCGGCATTCACGAGACGCTGCTGCTCGGCGCCGACACGATGCGGGGCCTCTTGAAGGAGCTCAAGCTAGGCGTCGAGACCGAGCCGCGCCCGCGCTTCTCGGAGCTGCGCTATGCCGGCCATGCCAAGATCACCAAGCTGCCGAAGCGTACCGCCATCGTCGCCTTCAGCGCCGAGGAAGTCTACGCGATTGCCGAACTGCTCCGCCGCCAGAAGGGCGGCGCCGCGGTCGTCATGGGCGCGCTCAGCCCCCGCACCCGCAATGCGCAGGTCGCGCTCTACCAGTCCCGCGAAGTCGATTACATCGTCGCGACCGACGCCATCGGCATGGGACTGAACCTGGACGTCGACCGCGTCGTGTTCGCCTCACGCACCAAGTACGACGGCCGCCGCCACCGGGCGTTGACACTCGCCGAGTGCGCGCAGATCGCCGGGCGCGCCGGGCGCTTCCGCACGGATGGCGAGTTCGGCGAAACCGGCAGCTGCCCGCCGTTCCAGGACGAGGAGTGGAAAGCCATTGAAGGCCACCGCTTCGATCCGGTCGACGCCGTGCAGTGGCGCAATTCGGCGCTCGACTATTCCAGCCTCAAGGCCCTCATCCGCTCGCTCGAACGCCCGTCCGGCAAACCCGTGCTGATCCATAATCCGCGCGCGCTGGACGAGTGGGTGCTGCGCCGGATGAGCGACGACGGCGCCATCGGCCCGAACGTGACCGGCGACCGGAAAGTCCGCCGCCTGTGGGACCTCGCCCGCCTGCCGGACTTCCGAAAGGCCGGCCCTGAAGGTCATGGCCGCCTCGTGCTGGGCCTTGCCGAGACGCTGGCTGACCCCGATGCGCGGCTCTCCGATGAGGGCTTGCGGCGCCGGATGGACGACCTCTCCTCCGTGCGCGGCGACATCAACCAGCTGCAGCAGCGCCTGGCCGCCATCCGCACCTGGACCTACGCGGCCAACCGCGAGGACTGGCTGGAGAATCCTACATATTGGCAACAGAAAACCCGGGAGATTGAAGACTCCCTGTCAGACGCGCTACACCTTGCGCTGACGGCCCGTTTCGTGGACAGGCGCACCACTGCCCTGCTCGCAAGCCTGAGGAAAGAAGATGCACTCGTGACTGACCTGACGCCCGAAGGCGACGTGACCGTTGAAGGCCATCTCGTGGGCCGCCTGCGCGGGCTGAGCTTCGAGCCGGTCGTCGATGCGCGCACCCTCGAAGGCAAGGCCGTGCGAGGCGCCGCGCTCGCCGCCATCCGTCCGATGCTCACCGCCCGGCTTGCCGAAATCGCCTCGGCGCCGGCGGAGGCCTTCAAGCTGACCGAAGCGGCCGAGATCGAATACAAGGACGCGCCCGTCGCCCGCCTCGGCAAGGGCGCGCAATGGATGACGCCGCGCACCGAACTGATCGGCGCGGTGGAAGCTGAAGCCGCCGAGCGCCAGCCGGCGCTGGCGCGGATCGAGGAATGGGTGCGCGGCGAGATCGGCCGCGTGCTGTCGACGCATGCGAAGCTCGCCTTTGCCAAATCCGGCGAAGCGCTCGAAGGACTGCTGCGCGGGCTCGCCTTCCGCATCCTTGAAAGCGGCGCCGCGATTGATCTGCGCACGGACGAGTCTGCCCCTCGCCTCAATCCCGAACAGCGCGAGGCCCTGAAGGCCGCCGGCATCCGCGTCGGCCGCGTCGCCGCCTATGCCCCGGACGCACAGAAACCGGCCGCGCAGCGGATGATCGCGATCCTGAAAGCGGTTGAATCCTCGACCGAATATCCCCTCGCCCCGGAAGGCGCCGGCTCGTTCGGACTGGACGGCACCTGGCCGGAACCGGCGCTCGCCGCCAACGGCTACCTCCGCTTCGGCCGCCGCGCCGTGCGCGCCGACCTCGCCGAACGCCTCGGCTGGGAACTCGCCAAGCGCCGCAAGGACGCGGGCAAGTCCGTGTTCGAAATCCCGATCGATCTCGCCTCGGTCATCTCCTGCCCGGCCGAGGACTGGCCCACCGTGCTGAAAGGCTTCGGCATCGCTCCCGCAGAAAAGAATCCCGAGACCGGCGCCGTGACGCTCTGGCGTTATGTGGCGCGCGCCCGTCCGGATACGGAAGACCGCCCGGCCCGCCGTCCGCCCCGCGCCGACACCGCGGCGCCGGCGACGGAAGGCGCGCCCCGCCCGGACCGCCGCCCGAAGGATCGCCCGGAAGGCCGCAGACCGGAAGGCAGGCCAGACGGCAGACAAGACGGCCGGCCGGATCGCCGCCCCGACAATCGCAGGCCCGCCCCGCCGCAGCAGCCCGAGCGGCGCTCCAAGCCAATCGATCCCGACAGCCCGTTCGCGGCGCTCGCCGCGCTGCTGCCGCCGCCCAAGCCGGCGAAGCCCGCCCGCCCGCAAAAGCAGCGACCGCCGAAAACCGAAACCGCCCGCGCGCCCGGAGCGTTCCGGTACCGCCCGTTCAGATGACGCCCCGGACGGGCCGATGAACTCAGAGACCGGCGATGAAACGTCGGTGCGCGCGGACGTCTGGCTCTGGCGCGCGCGTTTTTTCCGCACGCGGACGCTCTCGACCGCCTATGTCCGCAAGTCCGGCCTCCGGCTCTCGCAGGGCGGCCTGACGCGGCGCACCGACAAGCCGGGGGCGAGCCTCGCGGTGGGCGACATCGTGACATTCGGGAAAGGCGCAGATATTCTAAGCGTCGAAGTGCTGGGCCTCGGGACGCGCCGGGGGCCGGCCGAAGAGGCGCGGACGCTCTACCGGCCGCTGGAGCCCAAGCCATGATGAAGTCCCTGAAGAAGCTGTTCACCCCGAAAACACCGGCCGAGCTGCCGATGCCGGCGGAAGTGGCGGTCGGCGCCTTGCTGGTCGAGGCGGCGCTGGTCGACGGCGTGTACGTGAACATCGAAAGCGACATGATCGCCGAGATCCTGCTCGAATCCTTCGACTTCGATGCCGCCAGGTCCGACGCCGTGCTGGCCGAGGCCGAAACCCTGGCCGAGGAAGCCGTCGGCAGCCACCAGTTCACCAAGCACGCGAAAAAGCTGGCGCTGGCCGACCGGATCAAGGTGATCGAGGCGATCTACCGGGTCATCCTGTCGGACGGCGAGCGTTCGGACCTCGAAGAAGCCTATGCGCGCCATGTCGCCGGGCTGCTGCATGTCGACGATGTGAGCCGGGCGCAGGCCCGCCAGCGCGCCGAAGCGCGCGTTTCGAGCGGGGCTTGAGCGAAACTGCACGCCCGATTGAGCCTGCGACATTGACAGCGCGAGGCCTCGCCGCCAATTGGCTGGCCTGATCCGATCCTCTCCCAACGAGACTTGCCCGCCCATGACCTACATCGTCGTCGATGCCTGCATCCGCTGCAAATACATGGACTGTGTGGAGGTCTGCCCGGTCGACTGTTTTTACGAGGGCGAGAACATGCTCGTCATCCATCCGGACGAGTGCATTGATTGCGGCGTCTGCGAGCCGGAATGCCCCGTGGAGGCGATCAAGCCGGACACCGAAGACGACCCCGACAGCAAGTGGCTGAAGCTGAACACCGAATACGCGAAAATCTGGCCGAACATCACCCGGCTGAAGACCCCGCCGGAGGACCGCGAGAAATTCGCGCAGGAGACCGGCAAGCTGGAAAAATACTTCAGCCCGAACCCCGGCTCCGGCGACTGAAAACGGCCTGCGGCAGCGATTCGCCTCGCAACGGCTACAGCTTCCAGAGTGCCCCAAAAGTTAACGAGGCGCTTGATTCCAAACCGTTTACATTTCGCGCCGGCCTGCGCGGAACTGTTGTAAATGCGTCAAAATCGTGCTATCAGTTGATCCTGATCAATAATCCAAGAGAAGCGGGATTTCCTAACTCAGTACCTCAATAAGGGCACTGGGCCGGGAAAACGTCGCTTCCGTGTGTGTAGAAAAAGGGTCAATTCAGAATGGCGAAAAAAGCAGAGACTCGGACTTTGGCGTTCGAGGTCGGGCAAAGCGTTGTCTACCCGGCTCACGGCGTCGGCCGCATCACGGCTGTCGAGAAGCAGACGGTCGCCGGCATGGCGCTCGAAGTCTACGTCGTTGCCTTCGACCAGGACAAGATGATCCTGCGCGTGCCGACCAACCGCGCCGAAGCCTCGGGCATGCGCGCCCTGGCTGGCTCGAAGCTCGT
This sequence comes from Caulobacterales bacterium, assembly GCA_038249555.1. Taxonomy (GTDB): domain Bacteria; phylum Pseudomonadota; class Alphaproteobacteria; order Caulobacterales; family Hyphomonadaceae; genus Hyphomonas. The sequence continues at coordinate 11,159 of JBBSDJ010000039.1, read as the reverse complement.
CGATGACGCGCTGAAGACCCTTGGCGGCAAGGCCCGCATCAAGCGCACCATGTGGTCGCGCCGCGCCCAGGAATACGAAGCGAAGATCAATTCGGGCGACCTGATCTCGATCGCGGAGGTCGTTCGCGACCTGCACCGCGGCGACGACCAGCCGGAACAGTCCTACTCGGAGCGTCAGCTCTATGAGAGCGCGCTGGACCGGATGGCCCGCGAACTGGCTGCCGTCGAGAACATTGACAAGGTCAAGGCGATGGAAAAACTCGCCAAGTCGCTGGCCAAGAAGAAGATCGCCGCCTGATTTCAGGGTAGGCCAAAGTAAATTGAGGAAATCCCCGTGGGTCGATGGACCTGCGGGGATTTTCTTTTTGACTCTCTCTACGGCCAATGGCATTTTGAACAAATCATGAACGTTTTGGGAGAAGTCCATGTCCATCACAGGCGGCTGTCAGTGCGGGGCGATCCGCTACGAGCTCGGTGCGGCGCCGGACCGCGTCTCGATCTGCCATTGCCGGGACTGCCAGATGAGCGCCGGGGCGCCGATGGTCGCCTGGGCGGTCATGCCGGCCGGGAACCTCAGGATCACCAAGGGCACGCCCGCGACGATCAACTCCTCCGGCGACAGTTTCCGCCGCTTCTGCAGCCAGTGCGGCACCGGCCTGTTCTATGTGAACGAGACCTTCCTGCCGGGCCTTGTCGACGTGCAGTCGGTCACGCTGGATGACCCTTCCACCTTTCCGCCCGGCGCGCAGGTGCAGACCGCCGAGCAGCCCGGCTGGATGGCGCACATCCACACCCTGCCGGCTTTCCGCCGCTATCCGGGTATGGACTGAAAGATCCGCCTACGGCGCAAATCCTAACGCTGCGGACTGAATCCTTCACACAGCCGCCGCTTGGCAAACCGCAAATTAACCAAGCGCCAATGCCTTCAGGGCACCTTTGATCCGTTGCCGGATGGTCTGGCAGGTGAATGGTTTTGCAGCGCGGACATGGGGAATTCCCGGCCCGCTGCGCAGGTGTCAAAGGAAGAAATGCAATGGCTTATTCAGATATCCCCGTGGAGCCCGGCGCGCTGATTGGCGCCCACTCCCTGCCCGACGATCTCTACCGCGCAGGCCTCGCCTTCGCGACCGGCACGGGCACCGAGATCAATCTCATTGAAGCGCACAAATGGTTCAACCTCGCCGCAGCCCGCGGTCACGAGGATGCCCGCGCGCTGCGCCAGGACATGGCGGAAATGCTGACCTCGGCCGAAATCAAGATGGCGCTGCAAGCCGCACGCGACTGGCTGAAACTGGCGAACTGATCGCCGCCTAGCCGACCCGCCTTGTCATGCCTTTCCAGTAGGGCTCGCGCAGGTCCTTGCGGAGGATCTTGCCGGAGGGGTTGCGCGGCAAGGCGTCGATGAAGTCGACCGACTTCGGCGCCTTGTACGCGGCGATGCGCTCCTTCGCCCAGGCGATGATGCTTTCGGCGGTCGGCTCCTCGCCCGGCTTTTTCACCACGATGGCCTTCACCGCCTCGCCCCACTTCTCGTCCGGCACACCGATAACGGCGACATCGGCCACGCCCGGCGCGCCGAAGATCGCGTTCTCGACCTCGGCCGGATAGACGTTCTCGCCGCCGGAGACGATCATGTCCTTCACGCGGTCATGGATGTAGAGGAAGCCGTCCTCGTCGAAATATCCCGCGTCGCCGGTATGGAAGAATCCGTCGCGGACAGCGTCCTTCGTCGCGTCCTCGCGGTTCCAATAGCCCTTCATCACGAAGCCGGACTTGATGACGATCTCGCCGACTTCGCCGGTCGGCACGGGCTTGCCCTCCCCGTCGACGACGCGCACGACCGCGCCCGGCCACGGAACGCCGCAGGAGCGCAGCTTGCCCCAGGCAGGGTCATGCGCTTCGGGCGGCAGGAAGGTCCCAGCCCCCACCGTCTCCGTCAGCCCGTAGAGCTGCGTGAAGCGCGCGTCCATGATCTCCACCGCCGTGCGCAGCAGCGCCTCGGAGATCGGCGAGGCGCCGTAGAACACCTGCTTCAGGCAGGAGAAATCCACCTCGCGGATATTTTTCTGCTGCGTCAGCATCAGGATCACCGCCGGCACCCAGAAGGCGTGGGCGATCTTGTGCTCGGGGATGAGCTTCAGGATCAGCTGCGGATCAATGTCGCGCAGAATGACCGTCTTGGCGCCCTGCAACGAGGCCAGGACGCCGACATTGACGCCCGCCACATGGAATTGCGGCATCGCGTTCATCACCGCTTCGCCCGCATCATAACTCGACCATTCGAGCATGCCGGCCTGCGTGAAGAAGGCGCGGTAATTGTCATTGGTGAGCTGCACGCCCTTCGGCAGGCCGGTGGTGCCGGACGTGTAGAGCTGGATGACATCATCATCGCCGCGCACCGTAAGGCCCGGATTGGTGACCGGTTTCGACGCGCGCCAAGAGGGGTAGAAATCCCAGTCCTCGCGGTCGCCGTCGAGCGTGATGATGCGTTTCAGATCCGGCAGCTCGGCCTTGATCTGGTCGATCATGGCGTAGAAATCCTTGCCGACGAAAAGCACCTTGGCCCGCGCATCCGACAGGATGAACTTCACTTCCGGCGGGGCAAGGCGCGTGTTGACGCCGTTCATCACTGCGCGCGCTTTGGCGGCGCCGAACAGCATCTCGTAGTAGACGTCCGTGTTCTTCGCGAGATAGCCGATCCGGTCACCCGGCTGGATGCCGAGCGCGAGGAGGCCGTTGGCAACCTGGTTGGTGCGTGTTTCGAGATCGCCGTAGCTGGTGGCCTTGCCTTCGAACCACATCGCGGTCTCGTTCGGGCGCCGCTGCGCCTGAACGCGCGGAATGTCTGCCAGGTAAGGCATCGCCTCAATGTCGATCATCGTATCCTCCAAAGTCTTTGCGGCTGAACTTACGGCATTTCCGCAACCTGTCAGCCCCTCGTTGGCGGCAACCGGCCGTCGCCATCCTGCAGCCCCTTTGGCAATGCCAGATTCTGTGCAAACGTTCGCCCCACACGCGAGCAGCGATGAACGCGGAGTGGGGACAAGACGATGACGGACATATTCCTTTCCTATAGCCGGGCCGACCGGCCGAAGGCGCAGATGGTGGCCGAGGCGCTGATCGCCGAGGGCTTTTCCGTCTGGTGGGACAAGGTGCTTCGCGCCGGGCAGACCTATGACGAAGTGACCGAAGGCATGTTGCGCGACGCGGATGTCGTCGTGGTGCTCTGGTCCGCCGTTTCAGTGAAATCGAAATGGGTGCGCGCCGAAGCCACGCTCGGCCAGCGCACCTCGGTGCTGGTTCCGGCGATGATGGAGAACGTGGACCGTCCGATCATGTTCGAGCTGACGCAGTCGGCAGACCTGGTGGGCTGGGAAGGCGACCGGAGCGATCCGCGATGGATGGAATTCGTGCAGGATATAAGGCGCGCCGCGGAACATGCTGCGCCCGCGGCGCCGCCTGTGGCTGCACCGCCGCCTGCGCCCGGGCAGGCCGCCGACAACACGATGGAGCTGACCTTCTGGTCGTCCGTGAACGACAGCGACGACAAGGCCGACTTCGAAGCTTACCTGAAGCGCTATCCGGATGGCCACTATTCCGACCTGGCGCGCAACCGCATCGCGGCGCTGACCCGCGCCGAGGCACGCGCGGTCGCACCGCCGCCAGTCCCGCCGCCTCTTCCGCCTGCACAGGCGCCCTCTCCCCCGAAGGCCGCCGCGCCGCCTCCTCCGAAGCCGGCCCCGGCACGCGCCCCGTCCGCGCCGACCAGGACCTCTGCGCCGGCGCCGGCGAAGAAGCCCGGATCCTCCGTACCCGTCATGATCGGCGGTCTGGTGGCGATCGTGCTGGCAGGCTGGGGTGTGTCGCAGATCTTGCCGAATCCGGAGGATGAGGCGGGACCCGCAGAGATCTCCGAGGCCGCTGCAGAGGCGCCCACGCTCCCGGTGCCGGACGTTCCAGTGGTCGAGATCGCAGCGGCCGAGACCGCTGTTACCGACGCCGAAACGCCGGCGGCGGCCCCGCCCGAGCCTGAGCCGCCGCCGGCGCCGGTCTGCGAAATCTGCCCGGCCATGGTCGCCCTGCCCGGGGGCACGTTCCAGATGGGCTCGCCCGTCACCGAATCCGGACGGGAGCCCATCGAAGGCCCGGTGCGGGAGGTGACCGTGAAGCCGTTCGCGATCAGCAAGACCGAAATCACCTATGCCGAGTGGATCACCTGCGTCGACGCGGGTGGCTGCAATGGCCATCGCCCGGGCGCACCGGCGAACGATGCGATGCCGGCTGCCGCCATTTCCTGGCGCGATGCGTCCGCGTATACGAAATGGCTATCGGCTGAAACCGGTGAGACCTACAGGCTGCCAACGGAAGCAGAATGGGAATACGCCGCACGCGGAGGAACCAGCACCGCATACTGGTGGGGGGACAAGTTCGACGCGGCCAGCGCCCTGCGCGACAAGGTCCGCGAAGCAGGGAGCCTGCCGGAGAATCCGTTCGGCCTGCAGGGCATGCTCGGCAATGTCAGCGAATGGACGCAGGACTGTTACGTAAACGGCTATACTGACGCGCCCACGGATGGCAGCGCGGTGACCAGCGGCGATTGCAGCCGCCGGGTCGTCCGGGGCGGTTCAGTCAAGAGCAGTCCGGCGGCCCACCGCGCCGCCAACCGCGCGCGCCTGCCGGTCGCCACCCGCGACCGCCAGTATGGCTTCCGCATTGTGCTGAGCGAAGACTAGGGCGGAGGGATGCGCGGGTCGGCGGAAGCCTCGCGCAGCGGCGGCCAACGCGCCCTGACGAACAGCGTCTGCCGAACCGGCTCTGCGCCAAACCTTGCGGCAGGCGCTCATTTGCGGCACATCCCTGCCTGTCATGACCCTTGCCGCCCCGCCCCCGGACGCTGTCCTTGCCGAGCACATGCACGCCATGGGCGCGCGGGCCCGTTCGGCTTCCCGTGCGCTCGGCCTGATGAGCGCCGCCGACCGCACGCGCGGCCTCACCGCCATCGCTGCCGCCGTCCGCGCCGCCGCGCCGGACATCCTCACGGCGAACGCCGAGGACATGGCCGCCGCCGTAGCCAAAGGTCTCTCCGCCTCAATGCTCGACCGGCTTGCACTGGATGCCGCGCGCGTCGAAGCCATCGCCGCGGGCGTTGAGACCGTGGCCGCCCTGCCCGACCCGGTCGGCCGCGAACTCGCCCGCTGGACGCCCCCGAACGGGCTCGACATCACGCGCGTCGCCGTGCCCCTCGGTGTCATCGGCATCATCTATGAAAGCCGCCCGAACGTCACCGCCGATGCAGGCGCCCTCTGCCTTCGCTCCGGCAATGCGGCCATCCTGCGCGGCGGCTCGGAGAGCATCCACTCCTCGCGCGCGCTCGCCGGGGCGATGCGCGCCGCGCTGACCGCCGAGGGCCTTCCGGCCGATGCCATCCAGCTGGTTGAAACGACGAGCCGTCACGCGGTCGGCCACATGCTCGCAGGCCTTGGCGGCGCGCTTGACGTGATCGTGCCGCGCGGCGGGCGCACCCTGGTGGAGCGCGTGCAGGTCGAAGCGCGCGTGCCGGTGATCGGCCACCTCGAAGGCCTCTGCCATACCTATGTCGATGGCGCCGCCGACCCTGCCAAGGCGGTGGACATCGTCGTCAATGCCAAGATGCGGCGCACCGGTGTGTGCGGCTCGACCGAGACGCTGCTGATCGATGTCGCCTGCGCCGCCACGCTGCTGCCCCGGATCGCGACCGCGCTGGAAGCCGCCGGCTGCGAACTGCGCGGCGACCGCCGCAGCTGCGCGCTGCTCCCCCATATCACTCCGGCCACGGAAGAAGACTGGGCGACCGAATACCTCGCGCCAATCCTGTCGGTCGCGGTGGTCGACGGGCTGGAAGGCGCGCTCGCGCATATCGACCGCTGGTCGTCGAACCATACCGACGCGATCATCACCGAGGACACGGCCACCGCCGAGGCCTTCCTCGCCCGCGTCGACAGCGCCATCGTGCTGCACAATGCCTCGACCCAGTTCGCCGATGGCGGCGAGTTCGGCTTTGGCGCCGAGATCGGCATCGCGACGGGGCGCATCCATGCGCGCGGGCCGGTCGGCGCCGAGCAGCTGACCACCTACAAGTATGCCGTGCGCGGCACGGGCCAGGTCCGCCCTTGAAACGCGCCCGCCTGCCCGGCCCGGCTGCCGGCCGCCGCATCGGCCTCCTCGGCGGCAGTTTCAATCCCGCCCATGGCGGCCACCTGCACGTTGCGACAACCGCGCTGAAGCGCCTGCGCCTCGACGCGGTCTGGTGGATCGTCGCGCGCGGCAATCCGTTGAAATCCGAACACGGATCATTCGAGACTCGTCTGGCATCCGCCCGCGCGGTGGCTGATGCGCCCGGCATGTTCGTGTCCGATCTCGAGCAGCAGCTCGGGCTGACCTATACCGTCGATACGCTCCGCACCCTGCAGGAGATGGAACCGGAGGCGCACTTCGTCTGGCTGATGGGCGCCGACAGCGCCGCAAACTTCCACCTCTGGAAAGACTGGCAGGTCATCGCGGACCTCATTCCCATTGCCATCATCTCGCGTCCGGGCACAAGCCTGACGCGCGCGCTGCCTTTCACGCGGCATTTCGGAGACGCCCGAATCGCCGAGCGCGACGCCGGCACGCTACCCGGCCTTGCGCCGCCCGCCTGGGTGTATCTGAGAGCGCCCGGCAACACCCTCTCCTCGACGGCGCTGCGAGACGCACGATGAGCCTGACGCCGGGCGACATCGAACGCCACAAGCGCCACATCCTGTTGAAGGAAATCGGCGGTCCCGGCGTGCAGAAGCTGCGCGCCGCATCGGTGTCTGTCATCGGCGCCGGCGCGCTCGGCGGGCCCTGCGCGCTCTACCTGGCGGCGGCGGGCGTAGGACACATCGAGCTGTGGGATGATGACACGGTGGAGCGCTCTAACCTGCAGCGGCAGATCCAGTTCGGCGACGCCGACACCGGCGCCGGAAAGGCAACCACCCTCGCCGCGCGCCTGCGCGCCATTGATCCTGCACTGACGATCACCGCGCACGCCCGCCGCTATACGGACGGCGACGCACCTGCAGGCGAGATCCTCGTGGACGCTTCCGACAATTTCACCACGCGCTTCGCGCTGAACCGCCTCGCCCACGCCTCGCGCCGCCCGCTCGTCTCCGGCTCGGCGAGCGGATGGGCGGGACAGGTCGGCGTGTTCGCCTCCGGCGCCGTAGCCGATGCCCCCTGCTACCAGTGCTGGGTGCCGGAAGCGCCGCCTGCCCCCGAGGCGTGCGACGAGGTCGGCGTGGTCGGCGCGGTTACAGGTATGACAGGTTCGGCCATGGCGCTGGAAGTGATCAAGCTGGTCACCGGCGCCGGCGAGCCGCTGATCGGCCGCCTGCTGCTGATCGACGGTCTGGCGGGCCACACGCGGACGATCAACCTGCGGCGCGATCTGCAGTGTCCAATATGTAATGCCTGAACTGAGAGTTTGACAGCGCGCCATCCGAGGGCGTTATCTCGCGCAGATTCGAGTTTGAAAGTTGCACTCTGCCATGTTCCGACGCTTCCTCGCTGTGTTCCTAACCTTGGGTGTAATCCTCTTCGCCGGTTGGATGACGCTGCGCCGCGACGACATTCCCTACGAACAGCTGGAAGCAATCTACGCCAATACCGACAGCCGCTATCTAGCGTTCGGCGACAACATGCGCGTGCACTTCCGCGATGTCGGCCCGCGCGACGCCGAGGCGATCATCCTCGTCCACGGCTTCTCCGCCTCGCTGCACACCTGGGAGCCCTGGGTCGACAACCTGAAACGCGATTACCGCGTCATCAGCATCGACCTGCCGGGCCACGGCCTCTCGCGCTGCATCGACAATTCGGAGATCGGCCCGGGGCAATTCATCGAGACGATCAACCGCGTCGCCAACACGCTGGAGATCGAACGCTTCACGCTCGCCGGAAACTCGATGGGCGGCGCCGCCGCCTGGAACTATGCGCTCGCCTTCCCCCAGCGCCTCGACGGCCTCGTGCTGGTCGATGCCGCCGGCTGGCCGCGCACCGAGACGGAAAGCGAAGACCGCCCGCTGGTCTTCCGCCTGCTCGAAGTCGACCTGGCGCGCCGCGTGATGAAGGATCTCGATCTCTCCTCGCTGATCCGCGGCGGGCTGGAAGACAGCTTCGGCAATCCGGGGTTTGTCACCGACGAAATGGTGGAGCGCTATGCCAGCCTCGCCCGCGCCCCCTGTCACCGCGAAGCGCTGCTCGAACTCGTTTCCGGACAGGGCGAGACGCGCCGTGAAGCGACGCCGGAACTGCTCTCGGGCATCACCGCGCCGACGCTGGTCATGCACGGCGAGCGCGACAACCTGATCCCCTACCAGCACGGCGAACAGTTCGCCGCCGCGATCCCCGGGGCGCAGCTGATCCTCTATCCCGGCGTCGGCCACCTGCCGCAGGAAGAAATCGCCGAACTCTCCGCCGGAGACCTCCGCGCTTTCCTCACCACCCGCGTCCACGGCGTGCGCGAGGAAGCCTTGCAAGCCATCGCGCCGGAGTGAGGGTCACTCCACCGGCAGGTGGCGCTTAAGGAATTTGATGATGGCGTCGAATTCAGCCCGGCTGTCAGCCTCTGTTCGAGATGAATGCGCTGAATTTTCCAGCCGCAGGAACTGAACGGATTTGCCAGCCTTCTTCAGCGCCTTTTCCATATACTCCGACTGCTCGACCGGAACGATCCCGTCATCCTCGCCGTGGATCAGCAGGACAGGGCGGGTCACACGATCCGCGAGGCGCGCGGGCGAAACGGCGGCGAGCGCCTCCCTGTCATCGGAGGGGTGGCCAATATGGTCAACCCAATAGAGATAGGCTTCAGACTCCCGCCCCTCTTCCCTCCGCTCCCATTCGAGCATGCGAATCAGGTCCGACGGTCCCGCACCTGCGATGACGCACTGATATAGATCGGGCGTCAGCGTCGCGGCCGCCAGCGCTGCATAACCGCCATAGGAGTAACCGAAGATACAGGCCCGGCCCTCTTCGGCCAAACCTGCCGCGACAAGGTGCGCATAGGCATCGTCAATGTCGGTCTGCATCGCCTTGCCCCACTGGCGGCGGCCGCGGTCGGCAAAACCTTTGCCAAAGCCTGATGACCCGCGGAAGTTCGGCTGGAAGACTTGATAGCCGAGCGCAACCAGCATCTGGACATTGTGGTCGAAGCCGTAGGCGTCGCGCGCTTCCGGCCCGCCATGCGGCATCATGATCAGCGGCAGCTTGTCCCCCGGCTTCGCCGAAGCCGGGCGGGCAAGATATCCCTTGAGCGGCAGGCCATCGCGCGCCGCAAAACTGACGACCTCGACAGTCGGTGCCTCGATGCCGGCAAGCCGGGCGCTGCTGCGCCCGAAAAGGTGCAGGTTACCGGTGGCTGCATCATAGACATGATATGATCCGTAGTCGGACGGGCCGGACGCAAAGAACAGCCAGCGGTCGCCGCTCTTGCTGCGGTCGATCGGCAAGACGTCCACCGTAGCGGCGAGCTTCGCCTTAACGGCATCGACCGCCGCCTGCATCTCCGGCGAGCTCATCTCGACGACAAGCCGGTCCTCGTGGTGATACATCCCCAGAAGCGTCCGTTGTGCAGTGTCAAACAACGCGTTCTGAACATCGAACGGCTTTTCACCGCTGATGCGCTCGAGGAACTGGTCGGAGTGAATGTCGTACAAATAGATTCCGGTCGTTTCCGCGCCTTCCGGACGGGCAGCGACGTAGTAGGTGCTTGCCGTCGGGCCCGGATACAGTATCTCGAATTCCGGCGCAGTCAGATTGCTGCCTTCGCGGTTGAGCCTGACCGTCCGCAACTTTCGCCAGAACACATTCCCGTCTGGCTTGTCCACCCGCGTCTGGATTTCGATGATCGACCCGCGCGAATTGGTATTGAACCTGAAAACCGGCTTTCCATTCCGGTCCGTGGCAAAGGCGTAGGTTTCATTCAGGCCTTCCGCGACGCGCCGGATGCTCCCATCGCGGATGTTCAGGCGAAAGAGGTCATTGCCCTTGTCGAGGTTGGCCATCAGCAGGACATGGTCGGGGTCATCGGGCAGGAAATCGGTGATCTGCCCCTGATTGGTCAACGCAAAGCGGACATAGCCGCTGGGCGTCAGCTGCTTGAGTTCCTGGGTATCGACCTGAAATGTCATCAGTGTCGGGACATAAGTTGACCGGCCATTCAACACGGCCTTGTAGGCCTTTGCGTCCAGCTGGACATAAGGCAGGTTCATCTCGGTGCGCAGCAGAATACGGTTGTCGTCCACCCAGAACGCCCAATCGATTGCCGCCACGCCCAGCGGAAACGTTTCGGCCTTCGCAATTCCCGCTTCGAGGTCGGTCACAGTCAGGATGTGCTGACGGTCCGTGATGCGCGTTGAAAGCACGAAGCGTCCGTTCGGCGACAGCGACACGCCTTGCAGCTCCGGCCCGCCAATAAAATCCTCAGGCACCGGCTTCCGGGGTGCCTCCTGAGCCAGGACCGGTGTCGCCGAAAGGCAGACTGCCAGAAGGAAGGCGAGAACGTGCCCCCCCCAGAAACCAGCCCTGCAATCGCCGGTTCCGGATTTCACGATACGCATGCCTCACTCCACGCCTTCGGCGTGAAATTGACCGCAAGCGTAACGCCCGTCAATCTATGATTGGCTGCGCCTAAAGGATCGCGGGGATCACGCGGTCCGGCGGGCGGTGGCCGTCGGCGAAGGTCTTGATGTTGATGATCACCTTCTCGCCCATCTCGGTGCGGCCCTCGATCGTGGACGAGCCCATGTGCGGCAGCAGCAGCACGTTGGGCAGGCCGATCAGGTCCGGGTTCACCGAGGGCTCGCGCTCGAACACGTCGAGGCCGGCGCCGGCCAGCTTGCCGCCGCGAATGGCGCGGGCCAGCGCGGCCTCGTCGATCACTTCGCCGCGCGCCGTGTTGATGATGTAGGCGTCCGGCTTCATCAGCGCGAGACGGCGCGCATTGATCAGGTGGAAGGTCGCCGGCGTGTGCGGGCAGTTGACCGAGACGATGTCCATCCGCGCCAGCATCTGGTCCAGCGAATCCCAATAGGTCGCCTCGAGGCCTTCCTCGATGCGCGGGCCGACCGGTTTGAGGGTGTGGTAGTGGATTTGCATGCCGAAGG
>JBBSDJ010000038.1:0-22016 GCA_038249555.1 Caulobacterales bacterium | reverse complement strand
TCCGTCAGGCCCGCCATGCGGACGGTATCGCCGTCCGGCAGCGCATCCGTTTCGAACAGGGCCAGCGTCTGGCTGGGGCTCGCCGCAGCCGGATCGGCCACAACATGGATGCCAAGGCCAAGCGAAGCGGCCAGGCCGCCGAACACGGCAAGGCTCATACCCGCGTGGACGATACCTGTGCGAAATGGAGATGGCTCGGACTCGCGCCGGTAACCCATGGGCTCGACCTCTTGGAACAGGGCTGAAAAACAGACCCCGACCATCGCCCCACAGGGTTAACAGGTCGCAAACAAATTCCGTACGCCGCGTAACGTATCGTCAGGAAAACGCCGCCTGCACTGCAGGATCAACCGGCCTTCGCCGCCATCCGGGAGGCCGTGGTGCGGCCTTCGCGAAGCAACTGAATCGCCCGCTCAAGCTGGAAATCCTCGCCCTCATAGCCTTCCGGAGGTTGCTCGTCCGGCATCCGCAACTGCTTGCGCTCCTCGCCGTTCTCGTTCTGCAGCGCATGCGGCAAATCGGCCTCGGACCAGCGCTGGATTTTCTCGAGCTCTTCCGGGGTCAGGCGGACCTGCGTGATCATCAGGTCCGGCTCGATGCCGAGTGCCTGGATCGACCTTCCAGCCGGCGTGTAATAGCGCGCCGTCGTCAGCCGGATCGCGCCGCGGTCCGCCCCCAGCGGGATCACCGACTGGACAGAGCCCTTACCGAAGCTGGTGGTGCCGATCACGAGCGCGCGCTCGCGGTCCTGCAGCGCGCCGGCCACGATTTCGGACGCTGAGGCCGAGCCCCCGTTGATCAGCACGACCATTGGCACGCCCTTGAAGGATTCGCCCTTGGACGCATTGCGCCGTTCGACATCCACCGGGCGCCGGCCCTGCGTCGAGACGACTTCACCGCCGGACAGGAAATGATCGGCCACCTTGACCGCCTCATCCAGCAGTCCGCCACCATTGTTGCGCAGATCAATCACGATGCCTTTCGGCTTTGGCCCGCGGCTCAACCCGTCCAGCGCTTCTTCGAGCAGCAGCGTCGTGCGCTCGTTGAAAGTGGCCACGCGGATATAACCGATATCGCCCGGCTCCGTGCGCCAGGTGACGGATTTCTGCTGGATGACTTCCCGCACCAGCTTGACCGGGAACGGATCGATGCCTTCTCGCAGGATCGTGATCTCGAGTTCGGTGCCACGTTCGCCGCGCATTTCCTTCACGGCGTCATTCAGTGTCAGGCCGATGATCGGCTTGCCATTGATGGCGGTAATGTAATCTCCCGGCATGACGCCCGCTTTGGCGGCAGGTGTTCCGTCCATCGGCGAGATGACTTTCACGAAGCCGTCTTCCATCGTCACTTCGATGCCGAGCCCGCCATATTCGCCGGATGTCTGCACCTGCAGGGACTGGAAGTCCTCGGGATCGAGATAGCCGGAGTGCGGATCCAGAGAAGTCAGCATGCCGTTGATTGCGGCGGACATCGCCTCCTGCTCGTCGATCGGCACCACATAGTCGCGCTGGGCGCGGGCGAAGATCTCCGCGAACAGTTCAATCTGCTGATAGGTGGCCGTGCGCGGATCTTCGGGCTTGCCCGCTTCTTCCTGAGGCCAGGCCATCGCTGCAAAGCCGACGGCCGCTGCCCCCAGAACTCCGCCAAGGGCCGTTCCGGTCAGCAATGAACGCATGTTCCACTCCATCATCATTTCAGCGACCCTCTAGTTGCCGCGAGACATCCACTCTGCCGGATCAAGCACCTTGTCGCCAAGCCTTAATTCCACACTAAGCTCAGGGGCAGGATCGTCGCGGTCAGGCATACGGCCGACGGGTTCACCGGCGGTGACCGACTGACCTTCGGAGACGTAAATCCGGCTCATGCCTGAAAGAATAACATTATATCCGTCACTTGTACGCACAATCAGCATCATGCCGTAGGTCCGGAACGGCCGGGCAAACTCCACGACCCCGCCCACCGGCGCCACGACCTGCGCCTCGGCGCGCGTTGCAAAGACGACATATTCGGTTTTGGACCCGCTCGCGAGCGTATCGCCGAACGCATGCAGCAAGGTGCCAGCGGCGGGCTGCTGAAGGCCCCCAAGCGCCGATTTGCCCAAGGGGGCGGCCTTGTTCTTCGCGGGCGCAGCAATCGCCGCAGGTTTGGAGGCGCCCGGCTTGGACGTTCGCAGCGCCGTAAGTTGCGGCCGGTTGCCCGGCTTCACGCGCGGCGCGTCCGGTGCATTGGATTCCAGCGCCGCGAGCAATTCCCTCAGCGTGCCCGCTTCCTTGCCGAGACGGTCGGCGCGGTCGCGCAACCCCTCCATGCTCCCCGAGATGCCTTCGAACGCAGCACGTTTGCTGGCCGCGAGGCGTTCAATCTCTTCCTTCTTCAGCGCAATCGTCGCTTCGGCCGCACCGAGCCGCGCCTGCTCGGCGCCGATATTCGCCTCAAGTGTATTGAGCTCCGCGATCTCCTTCGAGATCGCCGCCGCCCGGTCCGACAATTTCGGATAGGTCGCCTGCATCAGGATCGCGCGGCGGATCGCAACGCTTGAGTTGCCGGGGCTGACGACCAGCGCGGGCGGCTTCCGGCGATTGGCCGCCGCCAATGCGGCCAGCAGGTCCTCCAGCGTCGTCTCGCTTGTCAGCAGCTCGCTGCGCGCCGTCTCACGCCGCGCCCGCAAGGTGACCAGCGCAACCTCCGCCCGGCTAGCCTGCTCTTCCCGGCGGCGCGCTTCCATCGCGGTCGACAGCAGCGTCTCGTCCAGCGCGCGCAGGTCCACTACCGTCGTCTCGCCTTGCGACTCCAGCGCCGCCAGTTCCGCCACCGCCGCGCGCCGCTCAGTCTCCAGCGCTTCCAGGTCAGCGCGGGTAAACGTGTCGGGCGCTGCAGCGATCAGCGGCACCAGCAGCAGGCAGGCAAACAGGGATGAGACGCGGCGCATCGGTGAAGCTTTGCCCGACAGGCGTCACTTTGACGTTAATCGGCGGGCGTTTCCTGCAGCGCGGCGTCCAGCGCTCGCAGCTCGTCTGCTATGAGCGCTGACACTACGCGCACAGGCTCAGGATCAAACGCCGGCGCTTCCAAAACAAGATGACCGACCAATCCGGCCGCCACGCGCATGTCGCGCGCGAACGTTGCCGGAATCTCCACCGAGAGCGCGTGCACCGCTGCATTGCGCACATCGATCATCCGTTCGAGCGCGCGTTGCCGGCTGCCGGAAAGTTCCACCCGCTCTGGCACGTTCAGGTATTCGCTCGACCGCGCCCTGCGCAGCAGGAAAGCCACGGGCGCAATCCGCTCCGATTGCGACGGGTTCAGCACAGCGTCGACGGTCGCCGTCTCGTATCCGGACAGCGCCGCGACTAATGCACCCTGCAGTGTACTGACCATTCCGAGCGCCGCCCAGCGGAGCCGAGCTGGATCGTGCGCGGCGCCTTCCGCCTCGCGGCGCGCCAGCTTCAGTGATTCAAGCGTCACATCGAGCGCGAGCCGCACCCGCATTCCCCGATCTTCAGGAACTGCCGCATTGATGACATCGCTTGCCATGCCCAGCCTCTCTTCCCTCTACCTGAACGGGGTATTCAAATTCAGTTCAGGCGCCATCGGCATCTTGCCTGCCAGCCCCGCAGGATAAACGCGCCCGCGTGCTAGAAAACAGACCCGCAACAAGGAGAAACACATGAAACGCGCCCTTGCCATGGCCTTCATTGGATTTGCCATCGCCGCCCCTGCCCCCATCGCATTCGCCGATGACGATGATTATCGCGGCGGCTTCCGCATCAGCCGCGCCGAAGCGATCGACATCGCCCGGGACAACGGCATGAACGTGGCCCAGGAAATCGAGCGCGACGACGGGAAATGGGAACTCGAAGGCTGCACCTATGATCGCAGCGAGACCGAGATCGACATCCACGGCCAGAGCGGCCATGTGCTGGAGCTCGAAATCGACGATCGTGACGATGATTGTTGAGTGACGGACCGGCCCGGTTTGCCCTGCGCATCCGGGCCGGTCCCACTACCTTTCCGGACGATTTCTGCTAACGCCTAGCTCTTGCGGCGGGTGCGCCAGGCGTCCGCCGTTTGTCCGTATACGTCCCAGATCGTATCCTTGAAGGGCGGCGGCGCCACCGCCTTGCGCAGGTAGGCCGACCCCAGCCGCTGCGCCACCTTGATCGACGACGTATTCTTCTCGTCAATGGTGTGGATGATCTCGGTCCAGCCCAGGATGTCGACGGCATAGTCCATCGCTGCAGACGCACCTTCAAGGGCGTATCCCCTGCCCTGAGCCGAGGTCAGCAGCCCCCAGCCGACTTCCGTACCGGGCCAGCCGGCCGGCTGCCAGGGCCCGAGCCGGCCAACCCAGCGCCCGGTCTCCTTTTCGATGACCGAGAACATCGAGAAACCGTTGATCGTCCAGGCACCGGCCATGACGCACAGCGTGCGCCAGACCACTTCCGTCGGTTGCACACCACCGATGAATTTCGCCGAAGTCTCGTCCGCCATCAACTCGCAGAACCCGTCGAAATCCTCCGCCAACGGAGGACGCAGGATCAGGCGCTGCGTTTCGATGACCGGACCTATGGCCATGTCGTGCAGCGCCTAGGCCAGCGACGTATCGATAGCCTTGCAGGCCTCGATCAGACCCTGGACGGACGCGACCGACTTTTCGAACATCGCTTTCTCGTCGGCGTTCAGATCGAACTCGACGATCCGCTCGGCGCCGCCGGCTCCGATCATCGTCGGCACACCGACATACATGTCCTTCACGCCGAACTCGCCGCGGCAATAGGAAGCCACCGGCAACACGCGCTTCTGATCGGAAAGATAGGATTTCGCCATCGCGATGGCGCTCTCGGCAGGCGCATAATAGGCCGAACCGGTCTTCAGCAGGTTGACGATCTCGCCGCCGCCCTTGCGCGTGCGGTCCACGATCGCGTCCAGCTCGGCTTGCGTCATCCAGCCCTGCTTCACCAGCTCCGGCAAAGGCAGTCCGCCGACGGTTGAGTGGCGCACCATCGGCACCATGTCATCGCCATGACCGGCCAGCGTCCAGGCATGGATGTCGGCCACCGACACGCCGGTCTTCTCGGACAGGAAGTAGGCAAAGCGTGACGAGTCCAGCACGCCCGCCATGCCGACCACTTTCGAGTGCGGCAGGCCGGAGAATTCGCGCAACGCCCAGACCATCGCGTCGAGCGGGTTGGTGATGCAGATGACGAAGGCGTTCGGCGCGTGCGCCTTGATGCCCTCGCCCACGGCTTTCATGACCTTCAGGTTGATGCCGAGGAGGTCGTCGCGGCTCATGCCCGGCTTACGCGGCACACCGGCCGTGACGATGCAGACGTCGGCGCCGGCGATACCGGCATAGTCATTGACGCCCTTGAGGCCGACCGAGGCGCCGTAAACCGGCGTCGATTCCGCGATGTCGAGACCCTTGCCCTGCGGCAGGCCTTCCGCGATGTCGAACAGGATCACGTCGCCGAGTTCTTCGCGCGCGCACACATGAGCGAGCGTGCCGCCGATCATGCCGGAACCAATTAGGGCAATTCTGTTGCGGGCCATTTGGGGTCTCCTCGGAATGGGCCTGGGAACGATGTCGCGGGACCCCTACCCGAGGCCGCGCCCGGGTGCAATGCGGCGGACAAGCAAACGCCCCGTGAGCAGGGCTCACGGGGCGCGCAGGTTCAGGAGTGGCCTGACCGTCAGTCGTTGCTGGACAGCATCGACATCAGGATCGTGAAGATGTTGTAGAACGAGATGAAGAAGCCGAGGGCGCCCCAGTTCGTCATCACCGCGAGCGAGCGGGTGTCCCCCTCATTCTGGAAGTAGCCTTCCTTCAGGTTCTGCGTGTCGAAGGCAATCAGGATGCCCGAGACAGCCAGCACGCCGACCATGATCGCGACTTCCAGGAAGCCCGACGGCGGGAACAGCAGGCTGAGCAGGCTCACGCCCACGATGCCCCAGAGCGCGAACACGGCGAACACGCCGATCGGCTTGAGGTTCGTCTTGGTCATGTAGCCGAACAGGCTGAGGGCGCCGAAGGCCGACGAGGTCAGCAGGAAGGCTTTCGCCATCGTGTACAAGGTCGGCGAGATCCCGCGGCCCGCGCGCGTTTCAGCGCCGGTTCCGGCCAGCGACAGGTAGACCCAGATCGACAGGCTGAGGCCGAGCAAGGACACAATGGTCCAGTATACGATGCCGGTGGCCAGCGGCGACGGGCGCTTCATCAGGAAGGCCGAGCCGAGGATCAGCACGAGAGGTGCAAACTGGATGACCAGGCGCAGCGGCGAGAACAGCACAAGCTGCGTCAGCGCAGGCACCATGTTGGAGCCGACGACGAAGGCCAAGGCGCCTGCCAGCGCAATACCGAGGGCAAGCTTCTGGTAGACCCCCAGCATAAAGGTGCGCAGGCCCACGTTGACGGAGGTGTCGGCAGACCGTGCGTCGATCCCTCCGAAAGTCCGGTTGAAGTCATTCATCGGTTAGTGAACCCTTTCAGTGTTTACGGACGCCCACCGGACGCCGGTTTGCAAATATATGGGGGCACTCTGCGGCGCGTGCAATAGAACGTCCCTTGACGCAAACCCCTGACTTGCACCCGCAAGTTCTTATGCCAGCAGGAATTTTGCCGTTTTCGCGAGCAGATCACCACATTAAAATTGGATTACAGCAGCAAAGGCTGCTTGCACAAATGCCTTTCATTCAGAAAGCGTTAAGCCTCGCAATTGGCGGCAAAAAGCCCGGCGAAGTGAACGGCTAGTCACTGTTGACTTGAGTCAGCTGGAACATGTTCGAGCCGACGATGAACGCAAGGCCGCCCGCGAGTGCGAGACCCAGCGCAAGCTTCTGGTAGACGCCAAGCATGAAGGTCCTGAGACCTGCATTCACAGATGTGTCGGCCGCCTGGGCGTCCATCCCTCCGAAAGTCCGGTTGAAGTCATTCATCGGTTGTTGAACCCTTTCCATGATCGCGGACACCCACGGGGCGCCGTTTGGACGAGATGTGGGGGGCACTCGGTCCTGCGCGCACCAGAATCTATAGTGGATGAGCCTCGGGTTTTGCATCTCCAGGTTCCGCCTTGCTGGAGATTTCGCCGCTTTCGCAAATGCAGCTCTCGATTAATATTTGATTACAAAAATATAGGTTCAAGGAGTTCAAATACTTGCATGACCGGCCTGAATGGTCGCTGAGCGGCCACAAATGCCGGATCCAGTGAACAGCTAGTCACTGTTGACTTGGGTAGGCCGGACCATAAACTCCCGCGCAACTGCGGCTTCTACCGCTCGCAGTAAAACAAGCCACGACTTAAAGGGGAAGACCATGGCTGACGCGTCGGCGTATGCCGAAAACATCAAGAAATATGCAAAAGGGTACAATAAGACAGCCGCTGAAAAGATCGTAGGGCATTTGGGGATTGCCCTGCGTAACAAGGACAGCCGGGTCGTCGCCTGCAGTGATGATGGCGAACTCGACCGGATCCGCGATAAATGGTGCCGAACCAAGCTCGGCCTCGCGCTCAATCAGAAAGAGCTCGACGCCGGGATCGCGGAAATCTGCGACCAGATGAAAGCCGAAGGCGGCCAGAAATGCCGCGTCGCCTTCTACTATCTGCTCGCCGAGCATTTCGGCAGGCTGGACCATCTCGCCAGCTGACCACGTCTGAAACGGCAAGTCCAAAACCCGGCCCGGAACGGCCGGGTTTTCTTTTGCGCGCCGGCGTGAAAAACCTCTCCCATGCTTCGCCTCTTCGCCGCTCTGCCCCTGCCGCCGGAGATTTCCCGGCCGCTTCGCAAACTCCAGAAGGACCTTGCCGGCGCCCGTTGGCGGCCGGAGGAGAACTTCCACGTCACGCTCTGCTTCTTCGGCGAGCTGCGCCACACGCAGGCGCGCGACCTTGACGAACTCCTCGGCGAAATCGAAGCGCCCGCGCCCACGCTCAGCCTGGAAGGCGCCGGGTGGTTCGGCCGCCGCGAGCCAACCGCCGTCTGGGCCCGCGTACGCGAGAGCGACGAGCTGCGCGGCCTCGCCTCGGCCTGCGAGCGCGCCGCCCGCCGCCTGTCGATCCCGCTGGAACGCAGGCCCTTCACGCCGCACGTGACGCTCGCCTATTGCCACGCCACGCCGCTTGAGGACGCCCGCGCCTGGACCGAGCGTCATCAGGCCTGCAGCAGCGAGCCCTGGCAGGCCGGCGCCTTCCATCTCTATTCCAGCCAGAAGCGCGACGGCGGCCCCTCGCGCTACATCGCCGAAGCAGACTACCCACTTTCGGGCTTCACTGCGCCTGAAGGAATGTATTGACCGTCAGCCGCCCGCTGCGCGGATCGGCCGGCAGCGGATGGCCCGCAGGGATCAGCCCGGTATGCAGCGTCCAGCCGCGGTAGATGACCAGCCGGTTGAACGCCGCCTCGACCCGGTAGGTCTGCTCGAACAGTGCCGTGTCTCCCCGCATGTAGCCCGGCTCTGGGTCGCCGCGCTGGGCCAGCTCCGCTTCCAGCATGCCGGAATAGTCTTCCATCCGCGACGGGCTCACCGTCTCGAACCCGGTGCTGCGGTGCCGGTAGAACCCTGTCCCGCCCCCCTCAGGCCCGCACAGGTAATGCAGCACCGCGATCCGCCCCGGATCTGCCGCATCGAAATGCGGCAGGCGCTGCGTCAGCCCGAGAGACTCCGGCGCCGCCGTCACCAGCGAGAAATTGCACTCCAGCAGGTTTGCGCCATCGCGCAGCCCGAACACGTCCGCCAGCAGCCGCTGCAGAAGGTCCATCCGCTCGGCGAGATACTTGCCTGGCAGCGGCGCGCGCACGCCCGGATAGTGCGGCCCCAGCGGCGTGAACGCGCGCGACGCGGCGTCCTCGACCAGCGCAGCCGGATTGGAGCTGAAGCCATCGATGACGACAATCGGCTCACCCTCGTGACCGATACGGCCGATCGTCGGTGACGGCGCGATTATCATGCGGATGGCCCTGCCCTTCGCCGCGAACATCCAACGGACGCGGGGAGCGATCAACCGCCAAACTCAGTTGCGCCAGTTCAGACCGGCACGCGCGTGCGCCGAACGATACGCCGCGGCTTCGTCGGATAGGGGTTGCCGTCATTCGACAGCAGCACGGCCAGCCAGCGGGTTGTCTTGAATTCGGCCAGGATTGCCATCGCCGCCACCGTCAGCGGCGTCGAGAGGAACGCCCCCGTCGCCCCGAGCAGCACGCCCCAGAAGGCGAGCGACAGGAGCACCACCACCGGATCCAGGTTCAGCCCCACGCCCTGCATGCGCGGCTGGATGATGTTGCCGACGACGAAGCCGATCACCAGCAGCGATGAAAGCAGGATCAGCGGCCGGCCAAACCCCTCGAACACCATCACACTGAACAGCGCCGGCACGAAGATCGCGACCACTCCGCCGACAATCGGCACATAGCTCGCCACGAAGATCAGGAAGGCCCAGAAGATCGGCTGCGGCAGGCCGATCAGTGCCATCACCGCCCAGGACGCCACCGCAATCATCAATCCCGTCGTCGTCTGTACACTGACATACCCGGTCACCGCCTTCTGGATGCGCGCAATGATCTGGTCGACATCCAGCGCGCCTTCGCCCGTAGGCTTCAGGATCGTGAGCTTTGCCGAAAAGCTGCGCTGCGAGACCAGCAGGAAACCCAGATAGATCAGCACAAACGCGGCCGCCGACAATCCGCCCTGCAGCCAGGAGACCACCGCGCCGGCGACTTCCGGCGTCTGCACCGAATCCATCAGGCTCTCGAAGCTTGGTGTCGCGCGGACCCCGAACAGGTCGCCCGCGGCCCGCAGCACCGCGTTCAGCTTGGCGTTATAATTCCCGCCCCCGGCGATCAGGCCGGTCAGATTGTCGATGAGGAAAAGCGTCAGCACCACAAAGGCCACCGCGATGATCAACACCGAGATGCCCGTCCACAGCGCCAGCGGCACTTTCGGCACCCAGCGGTGCAGCGTGCCCGCCATGTCCGCCACCATCACCAGCAGGAACACCGCCAGCAGCAACGGCGTGATGATCCCCTGCAGCAGGTAGATCGCCGTCCCCGACAGGAGCACCGCGATCAGCACCATCGCGCCGGTATTCGAATTGCCGGAAGAACCGTTCATGATGACCGTCGGACCTGTGTGGAAATACTGCAACCGCCTGAAACTGGGCGTTGCCGGCGGTTGATCGACACCGCTTGCGCCTTTCCCGGCGCATACAAGCGCGCGAGACCGGCATTTGGTTGCAATCCGGATGGGCAGGGGTCAACGTGACCGGGGCGTCCCGCCCTTCCTGAAAGGAACCGACATGCGCACCCTTAAAACTCTCGCCCCCCTTCTCCTCGGCGCCTTCGCCCTCGCAGCCTGCGGCGGCAGCGCCGAAAAGCAGGGCGAAGAGATGGACTCCGCCATCGAGGAAACCGTCACCGGCGAAATCGACACTGATGACGGCCTGCTCGAGAATACCGGCGAAGCCATCGACGAAGTCACCGGCAATGAAAACACCGACCCCATCGACGCCGTCGGCGACGCCGTGGAAGAAGCCACCGAAGACGCCCCGGAATAAGCTGATATCTTTCACATCAATGGGCGGCGGCGACTTCTGCCGCTGCCCGTTTTCCGCTCTTCTGGACACGGGGCAGTCCCCGGCGGCGGCTAGAGGGATGCGCGCGCATTTCCGGGCCGCAGACTGACATTGATCAGGGAGAACGCCGAGACGATTCTGGCACCTTCAATGCAGTTTTTTAACGACCGTGCACTAGGCTACCCTCAAAAGCATAAAGCCTCTGTCCAGATCGGTATCAAAATGTTCAGCCCGAGTTTTCTCCGGCCGTCGCGCGTAGCGGCGATCGTCATCGCCCTGGGTGTCTGCACCCTGTCTCCTGCCTTTGCAGAGAGCATCGACTGCGATCCAGCGGCGAAGCCCGGCGGTGAAAACACCACGGCCTGCGGCGCTTCGGCCTCTGCGGACGGCGCCAATTCGACAGCGCTCGGCGCCGGCGCGGTTGCAAAGGCCGACAACAGCGTCGCCCTCGGCAGCAACTCTGTCGCCGACCGGGTGACCGAAAAGGAAATCGTCGGCGCCGGTCTGAGAGAACCGGAAACCTCCGTAGGCGAAGTATCTGTCGGCAATGCCTCGACAGGTGAGCGCCGCCAGGTCACCAACGTGGCATCGGGTGTGGAAGATTACGACGCGGTCAACGTCAAGCAATTGCAGGCGGCGCTGGATCAGTCGGAGGCCGCGACGTCGACCGCCGCGGCAGCTTTCAACGCAGCCGCGTCTGCGCAGAGCACCTCCAACTCCGCCCTCGCGGCGTCCAATTCGGCGTCCGCCCTGGCCGCCAGCGCCAACACCACATCCGCATCGGCACTTTCCGCGGCCAATGCGGCCAACACCAAGTCTAGCGACGCCCAGGCGCTGGCCGCTGTAGCGGTTGCCAACTCGGCGGCGGCGCAGACATCGGCGGGTCAAGCCCAAACCACAAGCGCGGCCGCCCTTGTGTCGGCAGGGGCGGCGCAATCGGCCGCGAGCGATGCCGCCGCACAAGCCTCTGCGGCCCAGGTCGCCGCTGCCGCTTCACTTGATGAGGCATCGCAGGCGCAGGCCACCGCCGAGGGTGCGCAGACCACCGCGGACGGCGCGGCTGCCTCCGCGCAGACCGCGCAATCGACCGCTCAGGCAGCCCTATCAACCGCCACTTCTGCCGAGGCCACCGCCACCACGGCGCTGACAGCCGCGCACCAGGCGCAGACGACCGCCACGTCCGCGCTCGCGGCAACCAGCACTCTGAGAACGGACTTCGACGCGCTGTCGGATATCGTGCTGAACCTCACTGGCTCTGCCGCTGGTGGCCCGGACGCAGGCCACTCGGTGACGCTCGGCAACCAGGCGCTCGCCAGCAGCCAGAATGCCGTCGCGATCGGCACGAAGGCTGCGGCGAGCGGCGGCAAGTCGGTGTCCGTCGGCTATGCCAACACCGCTTCCGGAAACGGCGCTTCGGCAATCGGCGATGACAACACGGCGTCCGGTCAGGGCGCTGTCGCTATCGGCGCTGGCAACACGGCCACCGGTTCGGCCGCGCTCGCCCTCGGCAACGGGTCGGTGGCTTCGGGCAGCTCCACACTCGCCATGGGCAACACTGCGCAGGCCACCTCCACCGGTGCCATCGCGATCGGCAGCGGCTCCGTCGCCAGCGCGGACAACAGCGTGGCGATCGGCAACGGAAGCGTCGCGACGCGCGCCGATCAGGTCTCGCTGGGATCGGCCCAGTCCACCTACACGATGGCCGGCCTTGCCAGCAGCGCCAGCCGCGCCGCGCAATCGGGCAGCACCCGTTTCGTCACCTCAGACGCCGCCGGAAACCTCGCCGCGTCCGATTTCGGCCCCGACACACTGTTCGCGCTCGACAGCCGCACCACCGCGCTCGAGACCAACATCACCGCGCTGCTGCAAGGCCAGAAGCGCGCCGATGCCGGCACGGCCATCGCCCTGGCCATGGGCGGCACCCTGATGCCGCCCGACATGAATGTCGCCCTGTCCTTCAACATGGCGACCTACAACGGACAGCAAGGCTTTTCCGGCTCCGTCGTCGCAAAGGTGGCCCCCAACATCTGGCTCAACGTCGGCGCCGCCGCCGGCACGGCCAAAGGCTCCGAAGGCGGCCGCGCGGGCGTCACGTTCGGCTGGTAGGCTTTTGGACCGGGCAAGAGACAACGACCCTTCATGACAGGGGCGTTGAGGGTTTTTCGGCCCTGTTTTTCATAGATCCGTGGACGGAGGTGTTGCGCAAGGATCGGGGGCGGATTTCATAACGGCTTGACGGGGATGGGTTATATTCTGCCTCAGCCCGGTTTTGTGTAGGCGCAAGTCTCCCCGCTGCGCTCACACACTGCCTCATCCTGTTGCAGGCCGTGCAGTCCCCGTGTCGAATTTTTCTCATTGATTCTCATTTTTTATCACTTCGTATCGTTTGTTTCCCGTCCTCTCTTGAGGATGCCGGATTTCGGCCTTTGGCCTCTATCCGACCTTGCTATGGTTTGACGGTGCGCGGGCGTGAGGCCGAGTATACCTCCGGCCGGAGGGGTGTGGCGCAAGTTTTGCGGAGAAATCTTTCAGGCGCCTGGGTCGTCCGCGGATTTCGTTTTCTGAGGAGGCGGATCTTGTTGCACAGGCCGGGCGTCAACTTGGCCTCGCCTCACCCCGCCTGCGCCGCCGCCCGTTCATGGTTCAGCCGAAACAGCCGCGCGAGGATTTCATCCTCGGTGAGCCGCCACGGGGTAGGCCATGCCCAGCAGGCGGCACAGGTCGATGAAGTGGGACTGAGACGCGGTGCGCTCCTTCAGTTCAACCCGGCGCCACTTCTCGATAAATTCCTGCGGTGTCATCCTGCCCCCGAAAGCGTCCAGCCCAGCTTAGGGGTACCCGCCGCCAATGTTAAGTTGGGATCGCGGCCCGCAGCCCTGAGCAGGGTCCATGTGAGCGCAGCGATACGGGATCAATCTGGAGTGGTGCCCCTGGCCGGACTTGAACCAGCACTCCTTGCGGAAGCGGATTTTGAATCCGCCGCGTCTACCATTTCACCACAGGGGCCTGTTGCAGAGCCCGGTTCCTGCCGCAGGGGGGCTGTCCCTGTCAATTGCCGGATGGCGGGTGACGCTCCGCCGCATTGCGGGCCGGGCCTGCAGCGGCACAATGGCGCCATGACATCGTTGACCAACCTGCTCACCGGCTGGCGCTGGCCGGTCCTCGCGCTCACGGCCTCGGCCCTGATCCTCGCGGCGGCGCATGCGTTCGAGACGTTCGGCGGCCTGCCGCCCTGCCCGCTCTGCCTGCGCCAGCGGGAAGTCTACTGGGCGCTGATCTTCATGACCGCCACCGGCCTGGCCATCTGGCGCTTCGTGCCCAAGCGGCGCTTCCTCGTCGCGCTCAACGTGCTGATCGGCCTCGTGTTCGGCGTCGGCGTGGTCGTCGCGGCCTATCATGCGGGCGTCGAGTGGCAGATTTTCCCGCCGCCGACGGGGTGCTCGGCGGGCGGGGTCAATCCGCTGGACGTGGGCGATCTCTCCGGCGGCCTCGACCAGCCGATGAAGATTGCCGCCTGCAACGCCGCGCCCTTCCATTTCATCGGCCTGTCGATGGCCGGCTGGAACGGGGTGATCTCGCTCATTCTCGCGGGCATCAGCTTTGCTGCCGCCGGGCTGACCTTCCGCAGCTTTCAGGCGAAGTAGACCGCCCCGCCCGCCAGCAGCGCTGCGGCCGCGCCGAACGTGCCGACCGCCCTCAGCCGGCGCATCCAGGCCGGCAGGCCCGCCGCGCCGGTATCCCACACCCCGTGCAGCAGATGCGCTCCGGCGGCGGCCGCAAACACCTTCCAGTCCAGCGCGCCCAGCACGCCGTAGAGTACCAGCCCCCAGCCGGCGAGTGATCCGAGTACGGACAGTCCCAACACCGGCCAGCGCGGCGTCTCGCCGGCCGAGATTTCCGCGCCCCAGCGGAGGCCGCCGACGAAGGACAGGATCACCGCGCCGTAGACCAGCAGCGTCAGCCCCGCCTGCGCCTGCAGCACGGGATCGGCCTGCGCGGCCCACATCACACCCGCGCCCGCCGCGAACGGCGCCATGCCCGCCAGCGTCAGCGCCAGCGGCGCGCCCGGAATGCCGAACAGTTTCATGGCCTAGAGCCCCAGAACCTTGCGGGCGATGATGTTCTTCTGGATTTCATTTGTGCCGCCATAGATCGATTGCGCGCGCCCGCCGAAATAGCTTGCCACATCCCGCGGCGCACTGCCGGCGGACGGGGCGCGGTGTCCCACGAAGGATCCCGCCGCGTCGAGGAACAATTCCGTGATCGCCTGGTGCGTCTCGGTCGCGAGGATCTTCACGGTCGAGGATGCGTCGCCCACCGAGCCGCCGGAGACCTGCGCCGAGAGGATCCGGAAGACCGTCATCTCAAGCCCGTCCACGGCGATCTCCGCCTGCGTCAGCCGCCCGGCGAATCCGGCATCATCGATCAGCCGCTCATTGGCGCCTTCCGGCATCGCCGAGGCGAGCGCCCGCACGTGCCGCAGCATCGCCCGCTTGCCGCCGATGCGCGCATACGAGGTGCGCTCGAAACCGAGTAGGTATTGCGAATAGGTCCAGCCCTTGCCTTCCTCGCCGATCCGGTAAGCCTCAGGCACCAGAACTTCATCGAACAGCACTTCGTTGAGCGCATGCGCCCCGTCGATGGAAATGATCGGTTTCACCGTCACGCCCGGCGCGTCCAGCGGGCAGCAGATGAAGCTGATGCCTTCCTGCTTCTTCTCGCCCCGGCTCGTCCGGGCAAGGAGGAATATCCAGTCGGCATGCTGGGCGGCCGACGTCCAGATCTTGTGGCCGTTGAGCGTGTAGACGCCGTCCTTCAGCACGGCGGAAAATTCGAGGCTCGCGAGGTCTGATCCCGCGCCTGGCTCCGAGTAGCCCTGCGCCCAGCCGACCGAGCCGTCGCGGATGCCCGGCAGCCATTGTTCCTTCTGGGCCTTCGACCCGAAGGTGTAGAGCACCGGCCCGACATAGATCACGCCCATCGGCGTCACCGTCGGCACGCCCGCGCGCTCGAGCTCCTCGTCGAACACGTATTGCTCCTCGAGCCCCCAGCCCGGCCCGCCATATTCCTTCGGCCAGGCGGACGCGAGCCAGCCCTTCGCGCCGAGCGCCATCTCGGACCGGCGCACATCCGCCGTCGTCAGCGGTGTGCCCGCCTTGTACTTCGCGATGATGTCCTTCGGGAACTCAGTCTCGAACCAGCTGCGCACATGGGCGCGGAACGACTCGGTCTCGGGCGCAAATTTCAGATGCATGGGAGCGTGTCCTTTGATCGCGCAAACCGTATGCGGAAGGCGCAGCGAGGCAAGGGGTCACGCGGGGAAAAGGCCTTCCCGTACCCCAAAACAAAAAAGCCCTCCCCGTGTCCGGGAAGGGCTCTGTTTAAACAGCGAAAGACTTATTCCGCTGGCGCGGCTTTTACCATCCCGATCCACTGGTCGACTTTCCGGGTCAGCACGTCGAGCGGCAGGGCGCCGCCGCCGAGCACCGTGTCGTGGAAGGCGCGGATGTCGAACTTGTCACCCAGCTGGCTTTCCGCTTTCGCGCGCAGCTGCTGGATGTGGATCATGCCGATCTTGTAAGCCGTCGCCTGGCCCGGCATCACGATGTAGCGCTGCACTTCCGAGCGCGCCTGCGCCTCGGTGATGGCGGAGTTGGCGAGGAAGTACTGCACCGCCTGCTCTTCCGTCCAGCCTTTCGAGTGCAGGCCGGTGTCGACCACGAGACGGATGGCGCGCCAGATTTCCGAGCCGAGGCGGCCGAAGTCCGAGTACGGATCTTCAAACGTGCCCGGCATTTCGGACGCAAGCTTCTCCGAATAGAGACCCCAGCCTTCCGAATAGGCCGTGAAGCCCGCCTGCGTGCGGAATTTCGGCACGCTGGTCAGCTCCTGCGCGATCGAGATCTGCATGTGGTGGCCCGGCAGGCCTTCATGATAGGCGATCACTTCCAGCTCGCCCTTCGGCATCGCCTTCATGTCCGACAGGTGGGCGTAATAGATACCCGGGCGGGAGCCATCCGGCGTGCCCGGATAATAGTGCTGGGCGGCGCCCGGCTGTTCGCGGAACGCTTCGACGCGCTTCACCACGAGGTCAGCCTTCGGCAGGATGCCGAAATATTCCGGCAGCTTGGTCTTGATATTGTTGATCGCGGCCGTGGCGTCCGCGATGTACGCCTCGCGGCCTTCATCCGTATCCGGATAATAGTGCTGCTCGTTGTCCTTATCGTCGCGGATGCTCTTGAAGAATTCCGGCAGCGTGCCGGCGAAGCCCACTTCGGTCTTGATGGCTTCCATTTCAGCCTGGATGCGGGTCACTTCTTCAAGACCCAGGTTGTGGATCTCGTCGGCGGTCATCGAGGTCGTCGTCTGCCCCGCCAGCATGAAGTTGTAATAGGCCTCGCCGTTCGGCTGCAGGTTGGCGCCTTGCGGGCCAGCCGGGTCCGGCGAGTTCGCCATGTCGGCGGTGCAGAAGGCGATCAGGTCCTTGTAGAAGGTCAGGAACGGACCCTTGAGGGCCGTCTCGGCTTCCGCCGTCAACGCCGCCGCAGCTTCCGGCGTCATCTTTCCACCTTCGACCAGCTTCTGCACGTCGCCCTTGAAGTCGGCCCAGATCGCCGAGTCCGGACCATTCGTGAACGGAGCACCGGTGATGATCTTCTGCGACTGGTCGATCACGCCTTCATAGGCAAATTTCGGCGCATGCACACCATTGACCGCGTTCTGCCTGGTGATGGCCAGCGCGTCCTGCAGCGCGGTCGCTGCGGCCGAGATACGGTTCACATAGGCGCGCGCATCGGCCTCTTCGTCCACCGTGTGGAACTGCATCAGGAAGGTCGGCGCAAAGCTCTGCACGCCGTTCATCTGGTCGAAGATGAACCCGTTGCCGCGATAGGCGACGCTCGCGGCGGCGCGCTCATACTGGTAGACCCAGAGATCATAGGAATCCTGGTCGGCGGGCGACAGGCTGTCATAGTCGTACGTCGCTTTCAGCTCGTCGGTCGCGGCTTTCAGCCAGGCCAGCTGCTCATCGGCGCAGGCATAGGTGAAGCAGTCGATCTGGTCGTTCTTGTCCTTGCGGCCCAGGAAGGTCAGCTGGATCGGGCTGAACTGCAGCTGCTCTTCATACTTGGTGTCGAACCAGGCGTTCAGCTTGGCGCTGACGGCCTCCTGGCTTTCGGCGGCGGCCTGCTTGTTCAGGGCGTCGGTGTTGGGGTTTGGCGCGCAGGCGCCGAGGGCGGCAATCAGGGCAAGGGCCGAAACGGCGGTGCGGAACATCGGGGGTCTCCTGAAAACGGACTTTCCGTTTAACGATAAATTCCCGTAACCCTCACCGGCCGCGGCGTCAATCCGGGCTGAATTGGCAATTCGGGAATCCCCCGCTAAGCACACACCATGACCGATAAAAAATCCGCCTCCGCCCCTCGCTCCATCCGCCTCGGCACCCGAGGCTCGCCTCTCGCGCTCGCGCAGGCCCACCAGATTGCGGCCAGCCTGAAGGCCGCGTCCGGCGGCGGCATCGAAGCGGAGATCGTGACCTTCACGACCACCGGCGACAAGCTGACCTCCGAACGCCTGATCAATTCCGGCGGCAAGGGCCTGTTCACGCGCGAACTCGACGAATCGCTCAGCCTCGGCGAAATCGACATCGCCGTGCACAGCCTGAAGGACGTGCCCTCCCTCCTGCCCGACGGCCAGGTGTTCGTCGCTTTCCCCGAACGCGAGGATCCGCGTGACGGCTTCGTCTCGCACAGCGCCAAATCCCTGCGCGAGCTGCCGCAAGGCGCCCGTCTCGGCACCGCCTCCCTGCGCCGCGAAGCGCAGGCGCTTGCCCTGCGGCCGGACCTTCAGGTCGTCACCTTCCGGGGCAACGTGCAGACCCGCATGCGCAAGCTGGAAGAAGGCCAGGCCGACGCCACCTTTCTTGCGATGGCAGGCCTGCGCCGGCTTGGCTATGATCACATGGCGACGCCGATCCCGGTCACCGACATGCTGCCCGCCGCCGCCCAAGGCATCATCGGCGTGGTCAGCCGCGACGATGCGGATGACGCGCTGCGTGCGGTGCTCGCAAAACTCAATGTTGCCATCAGCGAAGCCGCCGCCACCGCCGAGCGCACTTTCCTCGCCGTGCTGGACGGCAGCTGCCGCACGCCGATCGCGGCGCACCTTTTCGATGACGGTGACACCTGGCGCCTCGACGGCGAAGTGCTGAGCCCGAAAGGCGACCAGCGCTGGACCGCGACCGGCACCGCCAGCAGGAGCGCGTCGATGGCCCAACTGGCCGAACTTGGCCGCACTGTCGCGAATGGCATTCTCGAGTCCGCCGAAGGTAAGCTGCCCGCCTTCGGGGCAGAGTAGGGAGATTGGCGGTGAGCCTTCCCGTCATCGTGACGCGGACGCTGCCCGGCGCCCGCGACACGGCGGAGAATCTCACGCGTCTCGGCTTCGCGCCCCTCCTCTCGCCGATGCTGTCGATCACCGAAACCGGGTTTGCTCCAGGTGATCTCGCCGGCGTTCGCCACCTCATCTTCACCAGCGCCAATGGCGTGCGCGCCGTTCGCGGCGCTGAACTCCCGCCGGACCTCACTGCCTGGTGCGTCGGCCCCTCGACCGCTGATGCGGCGCGCGAAGCCGGGTTTGCCACTTTCATCGAAGGCGATGGCAATGCGGAGGATCTCGCACGCCTCATTCTGGCCTCTCATCCGGATGGCCCCCTGCTCCACATCGCCAACGAAGCGGCGGCTGGCGAACTCGTGGCGGCGCTCAAGAGCGGCGGCCTCGAGGCCCGTTTCAGCGCGCCGTATCGTACCGAAGCGGCCACGTCGCTGAGCGCCGAAGCCCTTGAGGCCCTCGCCGGCCTGCGCCCCGTCATCCTGCTTCTCCACTCCGCCAAGGCCGCGAGCGCCGTCGCCGCCAGCCGCCCGCAGCTTGCGAACGCCGGCCTTGTCGCCATTTCCGAAGCCGCTCTTGCGCCGCTTCAAAATGCGGCCAGCCGGGGCCACTGGATTGCCGCCCGGCCGAACGAGGACAGCCTGTTGGACGCGCTGCAACGGGCCGCCGCCGCGCTTTGCCCTTGAATCGCCGCTGTGCCACACTCTTTTGAAACCTGAAGCTGCCCATATAGGCGCCATGACCACTGATCCTTTCCGCGACGAGGACCCCGTGAACGGTCCGATTGATGCCCAGTTCGAACCGGCCCCCGCCGGCGCGGACAAGGCGGCGCGTCCGGGCCCCGGCTGGATCGCGCTGGGCGGCGCCGCTGTGCTGGCCGCCCTGATCGGCGCGCTCGCCGGGATCTACGGCGCCGATTATGTGCGCCCGAATTCTACCACGGACCTCGCCGCCGCGCAGAAGCGGCTCGAGAGCCGCCTCGGCGAAGTGATCGCCCTGCAGGCCGCCATCGACCAGAAACTCTCCGAGCCCGCTGCCGCCTCCGCCGAACTCGCGGGCCTGATCCGCGAACTCGATACGGTCTCCCGCCGCCTCGACCAGGCCATCGCGGCCGGCGGCGATCCTGCAGCCCTGGCGGCGGTCACCGCCCGGCTCGACGCGCTCGAAGGCCGCGCCCCAACCATGACCGTTTCGACCGGCGGTGAAGTGGCGGCGCTGACCTCGCGCCTCGCCAGCCTCGAGGCGTCCACGCAGGCCGCCGCCGCGCAAACGAGCGCCGCGATCGAGCAGAGCGGCAACCGCGCCGAAGCCGCCCTTGCCCTCTCCGCCATCGAGGCCGCCACCCGGCGCGGCACCGGTTTCGAAGCCGACTACCGCGCCTTGCGCAACGCGGCGCCCGGTAATGAGTCCATCAAACGT
Organism: Caulobacterales bacterium; assembly: GCA_038249555.1. Taxonomy (GTDB): domain Bacteria; phylum Pseudomonadota; class Alphaproteobacteria; order Caulobacterales; family Hyphomonadaceae; genus Hyphomonas. The sequence continues at coordinate 1,647 of JBBSDJ010000038.1, read as the reverse complement.
CTCGCCCCCTACATTTCCGGCGTCACCGCGCTGACGGCCCTGCAGGCCGAGTTCCCGAAAGTGCGCGCCGCTGTGCTCGCCGCCGCGACGCCCGAGACAACGTCCGCCCAGCTCTCCTGGGTCGACAAGATGTTCGGCGACGCCGTCAGCGTGCGCCCGGCCAACGGCAAGCATTCGGCGACCGCCAAGACGCTCGACGCCGCCGCCGCTGCCCTCGATGCCGGTGACCTTGCCGGCAGCGTGAAGGCCCTCAACGCGCTGGATGCCAATGCCGCGCGCGCGGCCGAAGACTGGACCCGGCGCGCAAACCGCCGCATCACGCTTGAAGAGGCGATGGAAGACGTCCGCCTCAGCCTTGTGGAAGGGGGGAACTGACGGACCATGGGCCGCTTTTTCCTGTTCATCGCCGTTATCCTTCTCGTCTCGGCCGGCGCCGTGCTGGCCGCGCTTGCGCTCAGCCTGCCGGGCGAGGTGACCTTCCCGGTCGGCAATGAAATCGTTGCCGTGCATTCCGGCGTGGCGGCGATTGGCGTCGTCGTCCTCGGCGGCGTCCTCGCCCTCGGCTGGTGGCTGGCGACCGCCCTGCTGGTCCTGCCGGGCCGTATCTCGAAAGCCCGCCGCCTTGCCCGCACCCGCAAGGCCAACGCCGCTCTCGCCGAAGGCCTGCTGGCGGCAGAAGGCGGCGATTCCAAAGCCGCGCTGAAACTGGCCCGCCGCGCGATGCGCCATGCGGAGGACGAGCGGCTGAAACTCCTTCTCGAAGCGCGCGCCGCCGAAGCCAACGAAGACTGGGCCGGCGCCGAGCGCGCCTGGGGCCTTCTGACCCGCCTGCCCGGCGGCCAGCTGGCGGGCCTGCGCGGCTCGGCGACCGCTGCCTCCGAGCGCGGTGACCAGCTGACGGCCGAGAACCGCGCCCGCGAAGCGCTCGCCCTCAAGTCCGACGCCGATTGGCCGTTCAATTCCCTGTTCGACCTGCAGGTCTCCAAGGGCGACTGGGACAAGGCCATCGAGACACTCACGTTGGGCGAGAAACGCGCCCTGATCGAAGGCATCAGCGTCAAGCGCCGCCGCGCCGTATTGCACACTGCGAAAGCCGTGGGCCTTCCGCATACGGAGAAACAGGTGGCGCAGAAGACGCTCGGCGAAGCGATCCGCTCGGCCCCCGATTTTCCGCCCGCCGCCTATCATGGCGCGCGCTTCCTGATGACCGATGGCAAGGTCAAGGCCGCGCAGGGCGTGCTCGAACTCGGCTGGAAAGCGCGGCCGCACCCGGCGCTCGCGCAACTTTCCCGCCGGCTGATCCCGCAGGATTCCCGCTTCAACATCGCCGCCCGTCTGAAGGGCCTCGCGGACTCCAATCCGAACCACCGCGAAAGCCGCATCCTGATGGCCGAGATCGCGATGGACTCGGCCGACTGGGTGGCCGCGATCAAGACCCTCGCGCTGCTCGTCGAAGAGAACCCGACAGCCCGCCTCTGCCTGCTGTTGGAGCGCGCCCTCAACGGTTATGGCGCCCGGGTCGTGGCCCAGCGCGGGGGCCGGATGGCGGCGTCGGCCTCGCGCGCGGCCGACTGGTCCGACATCGACCCGAAGGGCAACGCTTTCGAGTTCGACCGCGCCGGCTGGAGCCGGATGGTCTACGCGTTC
>JBBSDJ010000037.1:0-22325 GCA_038249555.1 Caulobacterales bacterium | reverse complement strand
GAGGCGGTCCGCACGGCGCTGAAGGGCTGAGGCCGATTTCTCGCGCCCACGGACACGGCCTGGATGGGCGGGCCGAAGACGGCGGCGAGGATTGCTTCGGATATTACTGAGGACGGAACCCGCCGGATTGCCTTGCCGAGGGGATTTGTTGATGTGAAGGTCGGCCCCATCGATGCGGTCTGGTCCGGGCTCAAGCTGGTGATCCGGAAGGCATCGCGCTGAGATCGCAGAAAAGGGCAATTCGCTTGGCCGGATCACTGAACTGGATGCGAGAACATGGCACCAAGCGCTGCCGGCTGGCGGCGGGGCTGTTCCTGGCTGCGTTCCTGTTTGGCTGCGCCGGGGGCGCCGGGCAAATCGCGCTGACAACGTTTCCGACGGCACCGGTGGAATTCAGGAACTACGACCAGGTCTATCATCCGATCGAGGGCCACCAGCCAGCAAAGTTTCCTGATGGGTTCGAGTTCCGGTTCGCCGCCGTCGAGCCGCAGCCGGATGGATCGGTGGTGCAGCGCCTGACGGAGACGTGGGGCTCTGCCATCAAGTGGGAAGGCGAGCGCCGCCTGCGCAAGACGCAGGGCAAGTACGTGGTGGAAGCCACGATTTCCGAAGTCTGGCCGGGCGTCGTGTATGCGCCGCTCTGGATCTATTCCGAGGGGAGCCGGGAAGGCGGGCACGAGTTCGACTTCGAGTACATGGACGGGCGCCTCGAATACAATCTGCACAATGGCGCAGGCGGCTTCCGCATGCGGTCGGTCGACAAGGATCTCGCAGGCCACCGCGTGCGCTACACCATCGAGCGCCGGCCCGGCCGGGTGACCATGTCGGTCCGCAGCCTGACCGACGGGTGGAGCGACAAGCTTGTCGTGCGGCGCAAGACGGTCGCCCAATGGGCCCAGCAGGAGGGCGCGCCGCAGGACCTGCGCTTTCCGCCCGATTCCATTCCGATGTTTCCGCTCACCGAGCTCTGGCGATGCCGGGCGCCCGGTTGGTGCGGAACCTGGCAGCCGCTGCCGCCGGGCGAGACCATCGACATGACGATCCACGGATACCGGTTTTCCAGGTGAACGCAGAACGGCTGCCGGGATTAGAAAAGATGGTCGGAGTGAGAGGATTCGAACCTCCGACCCCTAGCTCCCGAAGCTAGTGCTCTACCAGGCTGAGCCACACTCCGATGCCATCTCTTGCCGCAGGTGCCGCGAGGCGCCCGGGGCCGGGAAGCCGCGCTTTTACGCGCGGTGCCGGATTTTGCAAGGGGCAAAAGCCGGGCCGGGGCGGCAGGCCGCGCGGCATCAAATTGCCGGAATCCCGGGCCAAGATGGCGTCTCGGTCAGCGTGAGGGCGCGCATGGTTTTCGTCAGGCTCCTGTGCGGCGCGGCGGCGCTGATGGTGTCCGCCTGCACGGCGGTGCCTGCGCCTGTCTCCGAGCCGGGGCCCGCGCCGCCGCCAGACTTGCCAGCAAAACCGCCGGAGACGGTTGACCAGCCCGCCCCGGCGGCCAGCCTCGTGATCGACCGGCTTCCGGAAGATTTCCCGCACGGCGGCGAGGCGCGTTCGGCAGAGGACATTGACCTGATCGTGGTGCATTCCATCGGTGGGCCGACCTGCCGGGACGGCGCGGTTTTCTTCACGCCCGCGAATGGCAACGCCGTCTTCTGGCGTGACTGGTTCCTCGGCGAAGGCGGCAAGAGCATCCACTATGCGATCGGCCGCGACGGCGACATCGCGCAGCAGCGGCCGGAACTGCGCACGGCCGGCCATGTCAGCTTTGGCGGGATCATGACGCAGGTGAACCGGCGGTCGATCGGCATCGAACTGGTCAACCGGGGCGACGGCATCGAGCCGTTTCCGGAGGCTCAAATTGCAGCGTTGAATGCGCTCGTCGCGGACATCGCGGCGCGCTACAGCCTGCCGCCGGAGGCACTGGTCACGCATGCGGCGCTGGACGACCGGATGCAGCCGGATTGCGGCGGCGTGCCCCTCCGGCGCAACCTGGATCCCGGTCCGCTGTTTCCGCTCGAAGACGTACGCGCGGCGATCAGCGCGCGGTAAGCAGCGGTTCCTCGGCGCCGGTTTGCCAGCGCGGAAACTTCGTCATGATCGCCGCGAAGCGCGGGCTCGCGACATGGCCGGCAAGCCAGGCTTGCACGTTGGCGGGCGCGTGGTTTTCCCAGAAGACTTCATCTGTGGCGGCGAACTGGCGAACGAAGGGGAAGATCGCGATGTCGGCCAGCGTCGGCGCGGGGCCGAGAAGCTGGCCGCCGTTTGCCTCGAGGCGTGCGGCGAGACCGGCAAGGATTTCCATCGCGGCGCCGCGGTGCGCGGCGCTATCGGTCTTGTGGCGACCCGCATACTTGTAGCGGTCGAGCGCGTGCTTGAAGGGGCCGTCATTCTGCGCGATCAGGCGCGCGGTTTCGGCCGGCTCGGCGCGGAGCCAGCCTTCGGGGTCGTTCTGCGCGAGGGCCCAGTGCATGATGTCGAGGCTCTCGTCTAGGATACCGCCATCCGTCCGCACAAGGACGGGGACGGTGCCCTTGGGGTTGGCGGCGAGCATTTCGGGCGGCTTGTCGCGCAGGAGGACTTCCCGGACGCGGACGGGCAGGTCCGAGGCGGCGAGGGCCATCCGGGCGCGCATGGCATACGGGCAGCGGCGGAAGGAATAGAGGATCGTCACGGATCGCGCGGCGCGGGCGCCATGTGTTTTTCGCCGCGGGCCCTGGCGAGGTCGATCTGGCGCTGGCGTTCGGCAAAGCGGGCGCGCTGGTCATCGGTCATCTCGCCGATGCAGGCCGCGCAGGAGATGCCCTCGACATAGTCCTTGTGCTGACGGCCCTCCGGCGAGACGGGGCGGCCGCAGGCGTGGCAGAGGATGTGGTCTCCGGGCGTGAGATCGTGGCGGACCGAGACGCGCTCGTCAAAGACGTAGCATTCGCCGCGCCATTTCGTTTCAGGCTCGGGCACGGTTTCGAGGTATTTGAGGATGCCGCCCTCGAGGTGAAAAACATCGTCGATACCTTCGGCCTTGACGAAGCTGGTGGCTTTTTCGCAGCGGATGCCGCCGGTGCAGAACATGGCGATCTTCGGTTTGCGGCCTTCGGCGTCCAGCCGGGCGCGGAAGTCCCGGAACCAGGCGGGGAAGGCCCGGAAGCTTTCCGTCTGCGGATCAATCGCGCCTTCGAACGTGCCGAGGGCGGTTTCGTAATCGTTGCGGGTGTCGATCAGCACCGTGTCCGGATCGGCGAGCAGCGCGTTCCAGTCCTGCGGCTTCACATAGGTGCCGACGAGGCTGTTGGGATCGGTGCCCGGCACGCCCATGGTGACGATCTCGCGCTTCAGGCGCACCTTCAGGCGGGCGAAGGGCATGTCGGCCGCTTCGGAAAACTTCGCTTCGAGGCCTTCGGCGCCGGGCAGGGCGCGAAGCTCGGCGAGGGCGGCGTCGATGGCCTCGGCGCTGCCGGCAATCGTGCCGTTCACGCCCTCCTCGGCCAGCAGCAGCGTGCCCTTGATGCCAAGGCCGCAGAAGCGCCGCGCCAGGGCCTGGCGGCGCTCCGCGTAATCCGGGAAGCGGAAGAACTTGTAGAAGGCGGCAATGCGAACGGTCATTGCGCGCCTTATGGCAGATGCCGGGCGCGCGATAAACGGGTCAGGGCATCTCGGTAAGGCTGAGATTGTTGCCGTCCGGATCATTGAACCAGCAGACCTTCGCGCCGCCGCCCGGGGCAGACCAGACGCCGTCCGCGTCCTGGCCGAAGCCCGGATAGACGAGGAACTCGGCGCCCTTCGCCTTGAGGGGCGCCATCGCGGCGCGGATGTCCGGCACGGCCCAGCCGATCACGGTATGCGCCCCGGCGGTGAAGCCGGGCACGGTCGTCAGGCGCAGCGTGGTGCCCGCAAGATCGAACACGGCCGCGAAATCGTCCGTCGACACATGCGTCAGCCCCAGCACGTCGCGGTACCAGGCAGCGGCGCGTTTGTGGTCGGGCGTCAGCACGAAAGTGATGGCCTTGGCGTGGGTCAGCATGCGAAGCGGCCTCCTCCCGCCGCCGGGGGGAGATTAGCACGGCGCGCCGCGGCGACCGAGTCCGCCTCAGGCCTCGCGCGTGAGGGCCCTGTAGGCGTGCCAGCTGGCCATGCCGATCACCGGGAAGACGACCGCGAGGCCGATGAAGGCCAGGCTGATGCCGATCACCGTCAGCCCCACGATCAGGAAGGCCCAGAGCAGCATCGGATAGAAATTGCGGTTCACGGCGCGCACGCTGGTGGCCATCGCCATGAACACGTCATAGCGCCGGTCGAGCAGCATCGGCGCGGCGACCGAGGCGAGGGAATAGTTGCAGAAGGCGACGAACCCGCCGGTGACGAGGCCGGTGAGGATCATCATCTGGCCGGCCGGCTCCAGCACGACGAAGGCGAGGAAATCGCTCCGCGTCTTGTGCACCTGCCAGGTCGACAGCGCGTAGATCACCTGCGCGATGCGGGTCCACAGGAAATAGAGGAAGACGAGCAGCAGGCCGAGCAGCAGCCCGTCCCGGCGGGCGGCGTCGCGGACCCAGATGACCTCCCAGAGGCCCGGGCGGCGGCCCTCCGCGAGGGCGCGGGCGGCGGCGTAGAGGCCCATGCCGAGCACCGGGCCGAGGATCAGGAACCCGCCGAGCAGCACGAAAAACCAGCTGGCCGATCCGGTGGAATAAAGCGCCCAGAAGATGCCGGCGCTGATCGCGGCGAGCACGAGGCCGTAGGCGAGCGACACGCCCGGCGCGGCGCAGAAATCCCGCCAGCCCGCGGCCAGCCAGTCGAGCGGCGCGGTCAGCGGCACGGCGTTGATCTGCGGCAGGCGCAAGGGCGCCGGCGATATTGGGTCCCCGGTCACGCGCGTGCCCTCCCTGGCCATGGGTAAGAGTATGCGCGCGTTGCGCCGCCTCAGGATGAGGGGAATTACGTAGGCCGGGAAGCGCCAGCCGGTGCCGGGATCCAGGCCGGATCAGTGGCCGGGGGCGGGCACCCGCACACGCAGCGGCGGCTGCACGAGGCCGCGCGCGAGAGCGAGCAGATAGCGGCGCAGACAGGCGCCGGCAAAGGTTAGCGCCCGGTGGTCAAAGGACGCTGCAAACTACCCCGCCAGCACCCGCGGCAGTTTGAAAGTCACGGTTTCGTCCGCCGTCTTCACGGTTTCCATCGTCACGTCGAAGCGCGCCCGGCAGGCGTCGATGACGCCTTGCACGAGGTCTTCGGGGGCGCTGGCGCCGGCGGTGAGGCCGAGCACCCCGACGCCGTCGAACCAGGACCAGTCGATGTCGTCGGCGCTGGCGATCAGCCGCGCGTCCGCCGCGCCGGCGCGCAGGGCGACCTCGACGAGGCGGACGGAGTTTGAACTCGTCCGTGCACCGATCACCAGCACGAGGCCCGCGCCGGGGGCGAGAACCTTCACAGCCTCCTGGCGGTTGGTGGTGGCGTAGCAGATGTCTTCCTTGTGCGGCGTCGAGATGCCGGGGAAGCGCGCCTGCAGGGCGGCGACGATTTCGGCGGTGTCGTCCACGCTGAGGGTGGTCTGGGTGAGGAAGGCGAGGTTGGCCGGGTTTTTCGGGGCGTAGGCGAGCGCGTCGTTGACGGTCTCGATCAGGGTGACCGTCCCTTCGGGGAGCTGGCCCATCGTGCCGATCACTTCGGGGTGTCCGGCATGGCCGATGAGGACGATCTCGCGCTGGTTCTGGAAGTGGCGCTCGGCCTCGATATGCACCTTGGAGACGAGGGGGCAGGTGGCGTCGAGGTAGATCATGTTGCGCCGGCTCGCCTCGGCAGGCACCGATTTGGGCACGCCGTGCGCCGAGAAGATGACCGGGCGGTCATCCGGGCAGTCGTCCAGCTCCTCGACGAAGACGGCGCCGAGGGCTTCCAGGCGCTCCACCACGTGGCGGTTGTGCACGATCTCATGGCGCACATAGACCGGGGCGCCCCATTTCTGCAGGGATTCCTCGACGATCTGGATGGCGCGGTCGACGCCCGCGCAGAAGCCCCGGGGGGCCGCGAGGCGGAGGGTAAGGGGGCGTTTGGGGGTCATTTGGGACTGAATTCTCCTGCGCCTGACAAGTTGCGTGCGGGCGCGTTGGCCTTTAACACGGGCAAGCTATCAGATGGCCACGCCTTTCATAAGGCCAATATGGACACGCAGACGCATGCTGAAAATTGCCCCTCTCGTCCTGGCCGCCCTGCTTGCCGGCTGTGGCTCCACCAACCGTCTGGCCCAGTCGCTCGATTCGACGCCGAACTCGGGCCCGTGCCCGGTGATCGGCTCGCTGTATGACGCCTCCCGGTACGTGAAGTTCGCCGATGCCGGCGGCAAGCTCTATTCCGACATCGCCTTTACCGGCGAGATCACTGATGTGCGCCTGTTCTGCCGGTATACCGGGCAGCAGCCGCTGGTCGCCGAGGTCGAGATCGACTTTGCCTTCGGCAAAGGCCCGCAGGCGGCCGGCGATTCGGCCAACTATCCGTATTTCGTGGCGGTGACCCGTCGCAACGGCAAGGTTCTGGCGAAGGAATACTTCACCACCGAGGCCGAGTTTGGCCGCGATACGGTGGCCGGCAAGACCGAGCTGGTGAACCGGATCACGATTCCCCGGGCCGACGAATCGATCTCGGGCGTCAACTTCGAGATCGTCGTCGGGTTTGACCTGACGGCCGAGCAGCTCGAATTCAACCGCGCGGGCAACCGCTTCCGCCTGGACGCAGGCAACTAGACCCATGGCGAGCCTGGCGAAGGAGCTGTCGGCCGCCGCGGGCGCCGCGTTCGAAGCCGTGGGCCTTGAGGCGCGGCACGGCGAGGTGCGCCGCAGTGACAAGCCGGAACTCGCAGATTTCCAGTGCAACGGCGCGATGGCGGCGGCAAAGGCGGCCGGGCGCAACCCGCGCGAGATCGCGACAGGGATTGCCGAAGCGCTGAAGGCGCATCCCCTCGTGCTTTCGGCGGACGTGGCGGGCCCAGGCTTCATCAATCTGCGCGTCTCGGACGCCGCGCTGTCGGCGCGGGCCGAGGCTGTGCGCGGCGATGCGATGGCCGGCGGCGAGTTCGCGCCCGACCGGCAGGTGACCGTGATCGATTTCGGCGGCGCGAACGTCGCCAAGCCCATGCATGTCGGCCACCTGCGCTCGGCGGTGATCGGCGATACGCTGCAGCGGCTCCTGCGCTTCCTCGGCGATACGGTGATCTCGGACGTGCACCTCGGCGACTGGGGCCTGCAGATGGGCCACCTCGTCACCGAGCTCGAGGACGAGCAGCCGGGGCTGATCTATTTCGACGCCGCGTTCACGGGTCCTTATCCGAAAGAGTCCCCGGTCACGATCGAGGATCTCGGCCGCCTCTATCCGCAGGCCTCAAACAAGGCGAAGGCCGACGAGGCGCGCACCGAGCGCTCGCAGCGCGCGGTCGCCGAGATGCAGGCGGGCCGCGCGGGCTACCGCGCGCTGCTCAGGCATTTCATCAATGTGTCGGTCGAAGCTCTGAAGATCGATTACGGCTTCCTGAATGTCTCGTTCGACCTCTGGAAGGGCGAGAGCGATGTCGATCACCTGATCCCGGGCCTGGTCGAGCGGTTCAAGGCGGCAGGCCTCGCCGAGCAGAGCGACGGAGCGTGGATCGTCCACGTCGCGAAGGAAAGCGACAAGAAGGAAATGCCGCCGGTCATGCTGGTCAACAGCCGCGGCGGCACAGGCTATCACACGACCGACCTTGCCACGATCGAGGACCGGATGGAGGCGCTTAGCCCCAAGCCGGAGCGGATGCTCTACGTGGTGGACCAGCGGCAGGCGCTGCACTTCGAGCAGGTTTACCGCGCGGCGGGCCTCTTGGGGCTGATCGAGGAATCGCGGCTCGAACATATCGGCTTCGGCACGGTCAACGGGCCGGACGGCAAACCGTTCAAGACGCGCGAAGGCGGCGTGCTGCGGCTGGCAGACCTCAACAGCATGGCGCTGGACGAGGCGACGAAGAAGATCGACGCGGCGGGCAAGCTGCCGGAGGACATGGGCGAGGACGAGCGCCTCGCGGTGGCCCGGCAGGTCGCCGTGGCGGCGCTGCGTTTCTCGGACCTGATGAACACGCGGATGACGAACTATTTGTTCGATCTCGACCGGTTCACGAGCTTCGAAGGCAAGACGGGCCCATACCTTCTGTATGCGGCCGTTCGGGTGAAATCCGTGCTGCGGAAAGCGGCGGACGCGGGCCACCTGCCGGGCGCCGTGGCCGTGCACGAAGAGACCGAGCGCGCGCTGGTCCTGCAACTCGACGGCTTCGGCGCGGCGCTGCTCGGCTCGCGCGAGAAACGCATGCCGCACATCCTGTGCGAACACCTCTACAGCCTCGCGCAGGCTTTCAGCGCCTTCTACGGCGCGCTGCCGATTGCCTCCGAGCCGGACGCCGCCAATCGCGCCAGCCGCCTCGCCCTGGCCGACGCCGTGCGCCACCAGCTGGAGACAGGGCTGGACCTGCTCGGCATCACAGTGCCGGAGCGGATGTGATCTGCGGCTGCATTCAGCCGGGTGCTGGCTGCATTTGATCCGATAGCCCGAGCCTATGGGCTCCCATCTTTTTTTGTACTGTTCTTTATTTCGCGGTCATTGATCGTGCCGCCAAACAAAAAAATGATCATCGCGCCACACACGGTTTCCGGATGCTGGGGCTGATGGCTGGGTTTTCGTGAACGCCGTTTTGTCTCGTTCACGTCTGGCGAAGGGGCGCGCATAGCGCTCCGTATCCGGACGGTCCGCGCACAACACCTCTGGGGTCGAAATGTATGAGTAACACGATTGCTGGCGCAGCGCGCCCTGAAGGCGAGGCGATGAACCTTGCGGGCTCGAGCTATGGCAGCTTCAGTTACCGGACCTACGTGCTGGGATCGCTGACCCTCGTCTACACGTTCAATTTCATCGACCGCATCCTGATCAGTGTCGTGGGTGTGCCGATCATCAACGAATTCCAGCTTTCGCAGTTCGAGTTCGGCCTGCTGTCCGGAATCGGGTTTGCGCTGTTCTATACCATTCTGGGCATTCCCATCGCCAACCTCTCCGAAAAAGTCAGCCGTAAGCTGATTATCGGGGTCTGCGTGATCCTCTGGTCACTGGCAACGGTGCTGTGCGGCTTTACGGTCGGGTTCGTGACCCTTCTGTTGGCCCGAATGCTCGTCGGCATTGGCGAGGCGGGCTGCACGCCGCCCGCCAACTCCATGATCAGCGACTATTATGCCCCGTCGGCGCGCCCCACGGCGCTGGGGATCTATGCCATGGGGGTGACCGCAGGCGGCGTTCTGGCGCAGGTGTTCGGCGGTTTCATCCTCGAAGTCTTCACCTGGCGCGAAGCCTTCATCTTTGTCGGCGCGCCCGGCATTCTCGTCGGCATCATCTTCCTGCTGACGGTCAAGGAGCCGCCGAGAGGCTATTCCGATCCTCCGGGTACCCCGAAAGTGGAGCGCGTCAGCTTCCCCGACGCGCTCAAGGAGATCTTCTCCAAACGCACCTTCTGGGTGATGACAGCCGGTGCCACGCTCGCCGCCTTCGCGGGATACGCTCTTGTCGGCCTGCAGCCTCAGCACGTCGTGTTCTCGCACGGCTTCACGCCTTCCCAGACCGCGCTGATGTTCATGGCCCCTGTGGGCCTTGCCGGAACGCTGGGCGCTTTCCTGGGCGGATACCTTACCCAGCAGGCTTCCAGGAAATCTGCGACAGCGGCGACCTGGGTGCCGGGCCTTGCCTTCCTCGTGTGCGCGCCGCTCTACGCCGCCGCGTTCCTCGTGGGCGACAGTACCGTGATGCTCATCCTGCTGATGGTCGCCAGCGTGCTGCAATATTTTTATCTGGGCGCGCAGTACAACATTGCCCAGGCGGTGGTCAGCCTGCGCGTCCGCGCGACATCGATCGCGATCCTTCTTTTCGTCGTCAACCTGATCGGATACGGCATCGGCCCGCCGGCGCTCGGCCTCGTCGCCGACGCCGTCACCACGAACTGGATTGCCGCAAGCCCGGTCGCCGGTCAGATCAGCGCGACATGCAGCGTCACCGACGCCTCCTTGTCGGCGGCCCTGATCGAAGCTTGCCGCGATGCCCGCGCCCACGGCGTACAATGGGCGAGCGTCGCCGCGACCTGCCTGTTCGCCTTCGCGGGCCTGTTCTTCCTGCTGGCCGGGCGCACATTCCTCCGCGACCTGTTCATCAACCAGAAAACCCCGGCGGCTGCGGCGGCCTGAGCCAGCGGCGCGGCCTGAAGAAATCGATGTCTTGATCGGGGCGCCGGATTCCGGCCTGCTGCCTTTATCCGAACTGCGGAACGCAAAGCGGTTTTGCTTTCGCGGTTGAACCTTTTAGCTTTCCGGCGCGACTATCCCTCTGAAAGATGAGGCGCGCCGATGGCTCTCAGTGAAACGGACCGGGTTTATGACGCGCTGCTGGTGACGCTGGTGCGGGCGGGGGATGCGCGGGCGGCGGAGCGGCTCGCGGCCCGGTGGCAGCCGCGCCTCATGCGGGCGGCAAGGCGGATGCTGGGGGACAACGAGGAGGCGCGCGAGGCGGTGCAGGAGGCCTGGGGCGGTATCTGCCGGGGCTGGGTGCGCCTGTCTGAACCCGAAATGTTTCCGGCCTGGGCGTACGGAATCCTGAGCCGCAAATGCGCCGACCGGATCCGGGGGCTGAGCGCGCGGCGGGCCCGGTTTGCGCCGGCTGAGGCCGCGCCGGAGCCGTCCGAGGCCGCACGGGCGCCGCTGCGCCACGAGATAGTGGCCGCGCTCGGCCAGCTGAGCGCCGAGCACCGGATCGCCGCCATTCTGTATTTCAGCGAGGGGCTGACCCTTGCCGAAACCGCCGCTGCCACGGGCGTTCCCGTGGGCACGGCCAAATCGCGCCTCTTTCATGCGCGCCAACACCTGAAGGACCTTCTGGAAGGAGACCTGACATGACCAATTTTGAAACCCGGCTGAAAGAAAGCCTGTCGGCGGAAGACGAAGCATTCCTGCGCAATCTCGAAGAGGGCGAAAGCCTGTTCGGCCAGCTCGGCTCGACCTTTTCCGGGCCGATGAAATTCTGGACCGGCTTTGCCTTCGTACTGAGCTTTGCCTGCTTCGCAATCGCCGTCTGGGCCGGCTTCCAGATGTATGGCGCGACCGAGCCGCGGATGATGGTGTTCTGGCTGGCGATTTTCCTGTTTGCGATGATCGCCGTCGGCCTGCTGAAAATCTGGTTCTGGATGCGCATGAACCATCTCGCCCTTCTGCGCGAGTTGAAGCGGATCGAACTGCGGCTTGTGCGCTGAACTGGCGGAGTATCAAGTATCGAGCCACTTCGCGACTCCTGGGTCGGATAGAGGCCGCAGGCCGGAATCCGGCATGCGGGGGCGCCGTGTTTCGCGATGGCGGAGTTTGCCTTGCTCAATCCGCCCTAAATGCCGCGCAGCGACCCTGCATGGAAACGCGTCCACAAGGTCTTCTCGCGATGAAGCCGATGCGGCAGCCTGCGGGTCTGATATGGGCGGGTGAAGCCGCTCAAGCGGCCTGCGGAATTTACCTAGAGAGAGCGCTCGCCCGGCGGGTTCGCGGCCGCCGCGGGGAGAGCGACACCGGACTTGGGTTCGCGCACCAAGCGAAGAGTCCTATTGGATCGGAGAATGAGTGCTAAAGCTCGCGTGCAGCGCCGCCGCGCTGGGCGCAGCGATCGCTGCGCCGAACTTTCCTGCCGGGGCCATGTCCAAATGCGCCAGCGTTCTGCAAGTCGCCTCCCATGACGGACGAAGCGGGCTCCGAAAAGCCGGTCGTGCTGCCGGCGCCCGGCCCTCTTGAACCGGCGAACGATGCGCTTGCGGCGCAGAAGCGGCGGCAACGCCTGCTAGCGGGCGCGATCATTGTCGGGGCATTTGCCGGGCTGGTGGGGTGGTGGTTCACGCGACCGCCAGAAGTGTATATCCTGGAAGTAGAGCCCCGCTTGCTTGAGAAGACACTCTCTGTCGTGGGCCGCGTCCGCCCCGAGAATCTACTGGATGTCAGGTCCCCAAACCCCGGGCAGGTTGTGGAACTGTTCCGCGATGATGGAGATCTCGTCGAGGCAGGGGATGCGCTCGCGACCATTCGCGCCTCGGCAGAGCGGGCCGAAGCTGAGGCCTTCATCGCGCGCGAACGTGCGGCGAAGGCCGAAGTGAACCGCGCCAAGCTGGTCTTCAACAGGACCCGCACGCTCACGGACCGGGGGGTAGCCTCGCAAGCGGCGCTTGATGAGGCGCGCGCCGTCCTTCAGGTGGCCGAGGCGGACCTCGAAGCCGCGACGGCCGAAAGGGCGTCCATAGCCGCCCGGAACAATGAGTTCACAATCCGGGCGCCGATGGCGGGGATCGTCCTTGTACGGCCGATTGACAATGGGCAGGTCATTTCGGCGGAGACGACCCTCTTCCAGGTGGGCTCGGTAGGGGGCATTGAACTTCAGGCGGATGTTGATGAAGCCTATGCCGATGTCCTGCAGCCCGGCATGTCCGCACGCGCCGCCCTGTCGGGATCGGACCGTGTCTTCGGAGCGCGGCTCCTCGAAATTTCGCCGCGCGTGGACGCCGCCACCGGCGGACGTCTCGTCAAGTTTGTCCCCAACGAAGTCATGGACATCCCCCTGGGCCGGTCCGTGGATATCACGATCGTTGTCGACGTCCTGGAGGCCGGAATCTCGGTGCCGCGCCAGACCGTTCTCGATGCAGCGACGCAGCCGAAGGTCTACGTGGTAGACCGTGAGGGACGCGTCCAGGTCCGCGCTGTGCAGATTGCGGATTGGCCGTCGCTGAATGCGATCGTCGAAAGCGGCCTGACCGGCGAAGACCGGGTGGTACTCACGCCGGCTGAAACCAGCCCGTCTGCGCGGGTGCGTGAGCGCGTGTTGCCGCCGGCGCCGCCGCAGGGACCTTGAGCCCATGTTCGCCTTTACGGTTGCCCGCCGCTACCTGTTTTCCAATCCCGCCCAGACGGCCCTTCTGATATCGGGCGTCACGCTTGGGGTCATGGCGTTTGTTTTCATTACGGCTCTGATCGGGGGGCTGGCCACGCGTCTGACCGATGACGTGACAGCCAACAGCGCTCACATTACCCTTGAGCCGGAAACCCGGATTGCACGTGTTCTGCCGAATCCGGATGCCGCGTCGGCGCCGGTGGCGATCATCTCGACGTTTCAGCGCCGGCAAATTCGTGACTGGACATCAACGGTCTCCCTGCTGCGCAGTCATCCCGCTGTGTCGGCCATCAGCCCGCAGATTTCCGGGAGTGCATTCCTTGTGAAAGGCGAGGCGGTATCGCCGGTTGCCGTCACCGCGCTCGACCCGGCCAATATCGATGCGATTTCATCGATCAGTACAGAGATCATCAGCGGTGATGCCAGCCTTGGTGCGGATGGCATCCTGATTGGTTCGCGGCTGGCGGAAAACCTTGGCCTTTCAGCGGGTCAGCCGGTGCTCCTGAGGACAGATCGCGGCATCGACAGGCTGCTGATCGTCCGCGGTGTTTTCCAGACGGGCCTGCAAAGCCTTGATGAGCGGGTCGCCTATCTCTCCCTCCAGACCGCACGTCATCTCTTCCTTCTGCCGGAGGGGATCACGAACATTGAGGTCAAGCTCTACGATCCCGGCAACGCCCGGGAAGTTGCAGCGTTCCTGCATGAGGCAACGGGCCTTCGCGCGACATCCTGGCAGCAGAAAAACGCCAGTCTCGAAGGCGCTCTCGATGCGCAGTCTCAGACCGGCACGCTGATCCAGGCCTTCTCGCTGATATCGGTCCTGATCGGTATCGCCAGCGCCCTCAGCCTGTCTGCCAACCGCCGGCGCGGCGAGATCGGGATCATGCGCGCGTTCGGCGTATCCGGCTCGTTCATCGCTGCCGTGTTCGTGCTGCAGGGTTTGCTGATCGGCATGGTGGGCGCCGGCATCGGCTGTGCCAGCGGGTTTGCCCTCTGCTCCTGGCTGGAGACGCTTACCAAGCCGGATGGAACCATGGCGCTTCCGATTGCGCCCCGGGAAGGCGGCTACGTCGCCGTCTTCCTGCTCACGACGATTGGCGCCGTCCTGGCTTCGGTCATCCCTGCCGGGTCGGCCGCGCGGCTGGACCCGCTGGAGGCCATCCAGCAATGAGCGCGCTTCTCGAGGCGCGCGGGATCGGCATGACGTTTCGCAATGGCGACGAACTCACCGAAGTGCTGAAGGGCGTCGACCTCACCCTGGAGCATGGCGAACTGGCCGCCCTGCTGGGCGCTTCCGGATCGGGAAAGTCGACACTGCTGTCCATCGTCGGACTGCTGCTCAAACCGACCGCAGGGACACTTTCAATCGCGGGCCAACGCGTGGAAGGACTGCCCGATCTGGAGCGCGCACAGTTTCGCAACCGGCGGCTCGGTTTCATTTTCCAGTTCCACCACCTGCTACCCGATTTCACAGCCACCGAGAATGTGGCCTTCCCGGCTGCCGCGCCCGCGGGCGCCATCAGCCCCGCCATGCGCCGCAGAGCGCGAGAACTGCTCGCGCGGGTTGGCCTGGCTGACCGTATGGATTTTCAAGCTACCCGGCTTTCCGGCGGGCAGAAGCAGCGCGTCGCCATTGCGCGTGCGCTGATGAACAAACCCGAACTGATACTTGCCGACGAACCGACGGGAAGTCTCGACCGGGTTGCGGCCGAGCAGGTTCTCGACCTGATGCGCGAAGTGAACCGGGAGGACAAGGCGACATTCCTCATCTGCACACACGACGAGCAGGTCGCCGCACGCTGCACAAGGCGTGTCACGCTGAAAGATGGCTCCGTCGAGAGCTCTTAGCTGGCGGCAGGCCCCGAACCTCGTGTGCCGGGGGCGAGTGGGCCAGGTCTCCTGGGCAGGTCCTTGGTTCACTCAACGCGCCCGGCTGGTTTCGATCCAACGCGGGCGCCAGTTCGCTGGTTGCCTCTGAGCCGCCATGTTCCCACCTGAGGAGGGGTGGACGAACCACACACTAAGGAGATGTGCCATGGCCAAGGCGATTGCGGGGCCGGCTGCGCCGGTGAAGGACGCGGCGCAGTGGGAACTCGCCGTGCAATGGGCGCAGGGGTGGCGGGTGGTGAAGTGGTCGGTGTCGGCACTCATCGTGGTAGCGTTCCTGGTGGTGATTGGTCAGGGCTTCCTGTTCTACCGGCTGTTTGACGATGTGCATCCGGTGCTGGGCTATGCCTATGTCGCCGTGCTGGCGGGATTGCTGGCGGTGCTGGTCGGGCGTCCGCTCGCGGCGTATCTGTCGATGCCGGTGGCGGCCAAGCCGCCCACCCTCCTGATCGATGCGAAGGCGCCGCAGCCGGAGGCGCTGGCGGCGCGCATCCGGTATGACATCCGCTACCTGCAGATGCTGCAGGCCAATCCGCTGACGCAAGGCGAGCGGCCGGCCATCGAGCAGGGCATCGCCAAGGCTTGGGGCCTGCTGGCGCGGGCGGGCAAGGTGTCGGCGGCGGAGGCGCTGGCCCTCTCGCTGGAGCTGGAAGTGTTCGAACGCACGACCATCGAGGCGCTTCTGGCGCCTCTCGACAATAAGGCCGAGGCGATCATCCATGCCGAGGCGGTCGGCGTCGGGGTCGCAACGGCGGTGTCGATGAACGGCACGCTGGATGCGTTCATCGTGCTGTGGCGCAACGCGAACCTCGTGGCGCGCGTGTCGCGCATCTATTTCGGGCGGCCGCACCTGATGGGCAGCCTGCGCATTTTGCGGGACGTGGCCGCCATCGTGGTGGCCTCGCGGGCGCTGGAGGATGTCAGTGAGATCACCGGGGATGTGATCGGCGGCCTGCTGGGCCGGATGGGCGGGCTGATCGCCGGGCCGGTGATGGACGGCGGCATCAATGCAATGATGACGCTGAAGCTCGGCTATCTCGCCAAGCGCCGCTGCCGCAGCTTCAAGGGCTGGTCGGCCGGGCAGGCGAGGGCCATTTCGGCGGAGGCGCTGCGGGAAGTGAAGCAGGAATCGGGCTCCGTGATCGGCGATCTGCTGAAGCGCGTCGGCGGGCTGACCTCGCACGCCTCTCGCGCGACGGAGAAGGCACTCGCGGGGTCGCGCAGCGCCTGGGGCGTGGTGCAGAGCTGGTTTGGCGGGACGAAGCCGGCGGGGACGTGACGCGCAAGAATCGGGTCGCGGGACCGCTTGCAGTATAGGATGTAGAGACCGGAACGGAGGAGCGCCCCATAGCCACACAGGCAGACAAACTGAAACGGTTCAGCCAGCTGCACGCGGGCGAGACGCCGCTGGTGCTGGTGAATATCTGGGATCTGGGCTCGGCGCGCACGGTGGCGGCGGCGGGCGCGGCGGCGCTGGCGACCGGGAGCGCCTCGGTCGGCGGAGCGCTGGGGTTCGGGGATGGCGAGACGGTGCCCCAGGATGTGGTGCTGGCGCATGCGGCGCGGATTGCGGCATCGGTCGACCTGCCGGTGTCAGTCGATTTCGAGGCAGGGTATGCGGCAACGCCGGAAGGCGTGGCAGAGACCATGCGGCGGCTGGTGGCCACGGGCGCGGTGGGCATGAACCTGGAAGATGGCTATCCGGCCGGCGATGGCGAACGGCTGCGGCCGCTGGCGGACGCGTCAGCGCGCCTGAGGGCGGCGCGGGCGGCAGCGGACAGCGTGCTGCCGGGGTTCTGGATCAATGCCCGCACGGACATCTGCCTGCTTGCAGAACCGGCGGACCATGCGGCGTGTCTCGATGAGGTGATCGCCCGCGGCCAGACCTGTGCTGCGGCCGGAGCGAACAGCTTCTTCGTGCCAGGACTGCGCGATCTCGCCTTGATCCGGCAGGTCTGCGCGGCGAGCCCGTTGCCCGTCAACGTGATGGCTGGGCCGGAGGCGGACGGGTTCGGCGCGCTGGCGGCGGCTGGCGTGCGCCGGATTAGCTATGGCCCGTTTCCGTGGCGCGCCGCGATGGCAACGCTCACGACTTATGCAGCCGGGGCGTTCAGGGAAGTTTGACCCGCCGCGCCCTTGCGGCCCCCGAGAATCCGGGATAGCTGCCAGCTATGAATTCTCTTCCGGGAGAGAGCGGCATTCGGTAGCCGCCGCCGAAGGCGCAACCGCCCCGGAATCGCTCAGGCAAAAGGGCCGGAAGAGAATCAACACGCTGGAAAGAGGCCTCTAGAGGGCCTCGCCGAAGGAGCAAGCCCGGTCGATGACCGGCGGAATCTCTCAGGCGCCAAGGACAGCGGGGGCGACGAACGTGCAGCCTTGCGCTGCCCTCGTCTGCTTGTCGGGATGGCGCCATGGCGGATACGAACACGGAAACCCTGCGGCGCACTGCGCTTCATCCTCTGCATGTGCAGTATGGCGCGAAGCTCGTGCCGTTTGCCGGCTACGAAATGCCAGTGCAGTTTCCGGACGGTGTGAAGGAGGAGCACCTCTGGACGCGCAGCGAAGCCGGACTGTTCGATGTTTCGCACATGGGGCCGAGTTTCCTTACGCTCGCCTCCGGCATGCGGCGCGATCCGGCGGCGCATGAGGAGATTTCGGTGCTGATCGAGACGCTGGTGCCGTCCGACATCAAGGGGCTGAAGCCCGGGCAGGCGCGGCTCACCGTGCTGCTGAACGCCGAGGGCGGCATCCTCGACGACCTGATCATCACCCGTCCGTATGAGGAGGATCGCCAGGGCGAGCTCTACATCGTCGTCAACGGCGCGATGAAGGATCAGGACTGGGGCATCTTCGAGACGGCGCTGGCGGGCAAGGCCGTGCTGACGCGCGCCGATGACGGCGTGCTGTTCGCGCTACAGGGGCCGAAGGCGGAGAAGGTGCTGTCGGCTTACTTCCCGGACTGTGCCGCGTTGAAATTCATGGAATGCCGGCGGCTGGAGCTGAGCGGCGAGACGTTTGTGGTGTCGCGCTGCGGCTATACGGGCGAGGACGGGTTTGAAGTCTGGGGCCGCGCGGCAGCCGGAACGGAACTCGCGGGCCTCCTGCTGGATGATCCCTGCGTGCGGCCGATTGGCCTCGGCGCGCGGGACTCGCTGCGGCTGGAAGCGGGGCTCTGCCTCTATGGGCATGATCTTGCGCCGGATATCTCGCCGGTCGAGGCGGATCTTGGCTGGGTGATCCAGAAGCGCCGCCGCGAGGCGGGCGACTTTCCGGGCGCGGCGCGTATCCTCCGTGAGCTGAAGGAGGGCCCGGCGCGCAAGCGTGTCGGCATCCGGCCGCTGGAGCGGGCCCCGGCGCGCGAGGGCACAGAGATTTTCGTGGGCAGCGAAGCGGTGGGCGTGGTGACGTCCGGCGGCTTCGGGCCGAGCTACGATGCGCCCGTGACGATGGGCTATGTGGCCGCCGCTCATGCCGCGCCCGGCACGAAGATTGACCTGATGGTGCGCGGCAAGGCCCGTCCCGCCGAGATTGCCAGCCTGCCCTTCATTCCCGCCCGTTACAAACGTTAGTCCGTTCAAGGAGAAACCCTGATGACCACTTACTATACCAAGGACCATGAATGGATCCGCGTTGACGGCGATACCGGCACCGTCGGCATCACGACCTACGCGGCCGGACAGCTCGGCGATGTCGTCTATGTCGAGCTGCCGGAGACGGGCGCGAAGTTTGCGCGCGGCGATGATTTCGCGGTGGTCGAGAGCGTCAAGGCGGCCTCCGACGTCTATGCGCCGGTGTCGGGCTCTGTGCTGGAGGTCAACAGCGCGCTGACGGAGGCGCCCGAGAAGGTGAACGAAGCGGCCCAGGGCGAGGCCTGGTTCGTGCGCGTGAAGCTGGCCGATGCGGGTGAGCTTTCGGGCCTGATGGACGAAGCGGCCTATGCGGCCTTCTGCGAAGGGCTCTGAGATCCGATGCGTTACCTCCCACTTACCCCCGAAGACCGCGCGAGCATGCTCGCCACGATTGGCGCCAAGTCCGCCGATGATTTCTATGCGGATGTTCCCAAGGCCGCGCGCCTGAAG
Organism: Caulobacterales bacterium; assembly: GCA_038249555.1. Classification (GTDB taxonomy): domain Bacteria; phylum Pseudomonadota; class Alphaproteobacteria; order Caulobacterales; family Hyphomonadaceae; genus Hyphomonas. The sequence goes on along the minus strand of JBBSDJ010000037.1, from coordinate 3,399 downwards.
GCCAAGATTGCCGGCCTGCCGGACCATCAGGGCGAGCTCGCCGTGGAGCGGCACATGACGAAGCTGGCGGCGAAGAACCGTTCCGCCTCTTCGGGCCCGTTCTTCGTCGGCGCGGGCGCCTACAAGCATCATGTGCCCGCCACGGTGGACATGATCATCCAGCGCTCGGAATTCCTGACGACCTATACGCCCTACCAGCCGGAAATCGCGCAGGGCACGCTGCAGACGCTGTTCGAATTCCAGACGCAGGTGGCGGCGCTCACCGCGATGGATGTGGCCAACGCCTCGATGTACGACGGCTCGACCTCTTGCGCAGAGGCCGCTGTGATGGCGGCGCGCGTGACCAAGCGGAGAAAGGTCATCCTCTCGGGCGGCCTGCATCCGCACTATGCGGCGGCGACGCGCCTGCTGTGCGAGGCGCAGGGCCTGACGGTGGTGCAGCTGCCTGTCGCCATCGACGGCGAGGGTGAGCTTGCAAAATCCGTGGACGGAGAAACGGCTTGCGTGATCGGCCAGAGCCCGAACGTGTTCGGCACGGTGAGCGACCTCTCGGGCGTGGCGAAAACTGCGCACGACAAAGGCGCGCTGCTGGTTTCGGTGTTTACAGAGGCCGTGAGCCTCGGGCTTGTGACGCCGCCGGGCGAGATGGGCGCCGACATCGCGGCGGGCGAAGGCCAGTCGATCGGCAACGGGCTGAACTTTGGCGGGCCGTATGTCGGCTTGTTTGCGTGCAAGGAAAAATTGGTGCGCCAGATGCCGGGACGCCTGTGCGGTGAAACGGTGGACGCGGACGGAAACCGCGGCTTCGTGCTGACGCTCTCGACGCGCGAGCAGCATATCCGCCGCGACAAGGCGACCTCGAACATCTGCACCAACTCCGGCCTCTGCGCGCTGGCGTTCACCTCGCACATGACGCTGCTGGGCGGGAAAGGCCTGAAGCAGCTCGCCGAGCTGAACCACGAAGCCGCGTGTGAACTGGCCGATACGCTCGGCGCGCTGAAGGGCGTCGAGGTACTGACACCGCGCTTCTTCAACGAGTTTGCCATCCGCACCCCGGTCGATGCCGAAGCGGTGCTGGCGATGCTGGATGAAGCCGGCGTGGTCGGCGGCGTGCGGGCCTCGCGCCTGTTCCCCAAGGATCATCTCGGGGATGTCATTCTCGTCGCCGCGACGGAATGTACGACGACGGAAGATATTGCCGCCTATGCGGCCGCGCTGAAGGAGATCATCTGATGGGCATGAATACTCAGGGGCGCCCCACCGCGCCGGCCTCTGCCTCCGGTACAAACTTCGAAACCGTGTCCGGCTCGCGCGGGCTTCTGCAGCGTGAGGATCTTCTGTTCGAGATCGGTACGCCCGAGACGACCGGTGTGGACCTGCCAAAGCCCAAGGGCACGAAGAACCGTCTCGGCGGCGTGAAGCGGAAGGTGGGTACGGGTCTTGCCGGTCTTTCCGAGCCGCAGGCCGTGCGCCACTACATGCGCCTGTCGCAGAAGAACTACGCGATCGATCTCGGTCTCTTCCCGCTCGGGTCGTGCACGATGAAGCACAATCCGCGCCTCAACGAGAAGATGGCGCGCCTGCCGGGCTTTGCGGATATCCATCCGCTGCAGCCGCAGGCCACCGTGCAGGGTGCGCTGGAGCTGATCGATGAGCTGGCCACCTGGCTGAAGACGCTGACGGGTATGCCGTCGGTGGCGATGAGCCCGAAGGCCGGCGCGCATGGCGAGCTGTGCGGCATGCTGGCCATCCGCCAGGCGTTGATCGCGCGCGGCGAGGGCGAGACCCGCAAGCGCGTGCTGGTGCCAGAGTCCGCCCACGGAACAAACCCGGCGACGGCTGTGCAATGCGGCTTCATCGTGGACGAGATCAAGGCCGACAAGCGCGGCCGGGTCGACATGGAAGACCTGAAATCCAAGCTTGCCCGCACCGACGATATCGCCGGAATCATGCTGACCAACCCGAACACCTGCGGCCTGTTCGAGACCGACATCAAGGAGATCGCCGACCTGATCCACAAGGCGGGCGGCTATTTCTATTGCGACGGCGCGAACTTCAACGCCATCGTCGGCCGGGTGCGTCCGGGCGATCTCGGTGTCGATGCGATGCACATCAACCTGCACAAGACCTTCTCCACGCCGCACGGCGGCGGCGGTCCCGGCTCCGGCCCGACCGTGTTTTCGCAGGCCCTCGCGCCCTACGCGCCGGTGCCTTTTGTGACCAAGGATGAGGACGGCCTCTTCCGGCTTGTGGAACAAGTGGACGGCGAGGCCAGCGAGAGCTTTGGCCGCATGGTGGCGTTCCATGGTCAGATGGGCATGTTCGTCCGGGCGCTGACATATATGCTCAGCCATGGCGCGGACGGCCTCAAGCAGGTCGCCGAAGACGCCGTGCTGAACGCGAACTATGTTCAGGCCCGCCTCAAGCATGTTATGACGCCGGCCTTCGACGGCTTCTGCATGCACGAGGCGCTGTTCTCCGATGCCTTTACGGCAGACGGAATCGAGACCATCGACATCGCCAAGGCGCTGATCGACGAGGGCTATCATCCGATGACGATGTATTTCCCGCTGGTCGTGCACGGCGCGATGCTGATCGAGCCGACGGAAACAGAGTCGAAGGCCGAGCTCGACCGGTTCTGTGATGCGCTGGAGTCCATCGCGCGCCGCGCGGCGCAGGGCGACGAGACGCTGAAAGGCGCGCCTTACCTTGCGCCGGCCAGGCGCCTCGACGAGACGCGGGCGGCCCGCAAGCCCGTGCTGAAGTGGACCGCGCCGGAGCCCGAGCGCGTCGCGGCGGAGTAGCGGTCAGAGCGCCGCCGCCACGTCCTGGCGGCGGCGGAACACCGCGCGGCGCAGATGCCCGAAGCCATGGCTGATCGGGCGCTCCAGAAAGCGGTAAGACAGCCATGCCACGATCAGGCTGGCGGTCAGGGACGTCACGATCAGGGCGATATTGTCGAGCGGCCCCGGGTGGCCGAGGCGGAAGACGACCGGAAGGATTTCGTGTTCTTCAGCCGTGTTGAAGATCAGCCGCATCGGCGCCAGCACCATCTGGTGGCTTAGATAGAGCGAAAACGACCAGTCGCCGACCCGCGCAAAGGCGGCGTGTACGTTCCCAAGCGGCCCTTCCGTCGCACGTACGGCGTCCGGCCGTGCCTGTCCGCCGAGCCAGCCGAGCCAGAGGACCGCCAGCATCGCCAGCGCGCCGATCGCGGCAGACATGATGGTGGCGCCGAGCCTGTCGTCGAACGGGCTTTCGCTGCCTAGGTTGTACAGCAGGCTGATGATGGTCGCGCACAGCGCCCCTATGGCCGCCGGAAACAGCCAGGCTTGGCGCCGGGTGATTTCCAGCGTTGCGAAGCCGTAGACAATCAGGGTGCAGGGCAGGCCAAACCAG
>JBBSDJ010000036.1:0-23683 GCA_038249555.1 Caulobacterales bacterium | reverse complement strand
TTCGGCTGTTCATCGGCATCTGTTTGACGAGCGGATCAAATCCATCCGGAGAACCCGTGAGCTTTTTGCAGGCTGGTCCTGTAATCTCGGGCTTGAACGGCAAGGATCCATCACAACCTTCGCTGCTAGCTCTTTTGCGGGCAGCGACCTGCGACGTGCATGAAAGGCTCCACGGCCACCGGGGGCTGGCCGCTGTGCAGGCTGGAACAATCCGCGGCGAGGACTATGTTCCCCTATTGCGCAGACTATACGGTTTTCACCGTCCCTTCGAGGCCCTCAAGGGCATAACCGCCCGGCGAACAGGGTGGCTCGAAGCCGATCTGGCCGTCTTCGGCGATGACCGGGAAATGTGTTCCACATTTCCATGTTGCCCGTTTTTTCCGGAACAGATTTCGCCAGGATATCTTCTCGGAGCGCAGTATGTTGTCGAAGGATCGGCGCTTGGCGGCCAGAGTCTGGCACGCCAGCTAGACGGCTTGCTCGGCGCCGGCGTCACGGCAGGCCGGCTGTTTTTCATGGGACACGGCGCAGCAACGGGGCGCGTGTGGCGCAACTACCTCGCGGACCTTTCTGCTTCTCCTGACGAGCCGTCTTCGCGGGCGGCCGTGATCCAAGGCGCAACTGAAACCTTCGCAATGTTTGAGCAGTGGCTCGAGGGATGGGACTCCGCAAATGGATAGACCGATTATTGAGCGCGAACGCGCCGATCTTACGAACTGCGACCGCGAACCGATCCATATTCCGGGCGCAATCCTTCCGCATGGCGCCATGCTGGTTCTCGAATGCGAAACGCTCCGTGTGCTGCAGGCAGCTGGCGACACGATGGGCTTATTGGGCGTTTCGATCGGAGATCTGCTCGACCGGCCCGTCGACGCCCTCTTTTCGAAAAGTCAAATCAACCTGCTCCACGTGCTCTGCAAGGAGGCCGATCTGGTTAAGCCTCGCCACTTTCTGGATCCGGTTCTGCGGGTCATCGCCGATTGCCCGCTCGATGCCAGCGTTCACCGTTCGGGCGGCCTGCTGGTGCTTGAATTCGAGGCCGCCGAAACAAGCGACCCTTACTTCACTGATCCGCTCTCCGCCGTGCAGCTCATGGTCGAAGGGTTCGGTGAATCGATCTCGCTTAAGGCACTTTGCCAACTGGCAACAGCGAGCGTGCGGCGCGTGGCGCAGTATGACCGCGTGATGATCTATCGTTTCATGGCCGATGGATCGGGCTGGGTCATCGCAGAAAGCCGGAAGCCCGAACTCGCGCCGTTCCTCGATCTCCACTATCCGGCGGCCGACATTCCCCAGCAAGCGCGCGCTCTATACCTCAAGAGCTGGCTGCGCCTGATCACTGAGGTCGACTACGATCCAGCGCCGCTCATGCCGGTTCTGAATCCGCGCAGCGGCGCGCCGCTCGACATGAGCCATGCCATTCTGCGCGATGTCTCACCCGTCCACCGGGAGTATCTGCGCAACATGGGCATCGACGCGTCGATGTCGATCTCGATCATCGTCGCAGGAAAGCTCTGGGGTCTGATCGCGTGTCACCACGACAGCTCGCGCCGCCTGCCCCGCCACTTGCGCGCCGTGTGCGAACTGTTCGGCTCGATGTTCTCGCTACAGATCGAGGCCCGTGAGAATAGCGAACAGTTCGAAGCGCGTCTGGCCAGCCGCAAGATTCTGCAGGAGTTGATGCTCAATCTCTCCGGTGTCGAGGATTATGCCTACGGACTGACGCAGCAGACCCCGAACCTGCTCGATTACATTAATAGCGGCGACATCGCACTCGATGGCGCTCGCGGCGGCGGCGTCGCGGTGCGCGTCGAGGGAAGCATCACATTTCTTGGAACCACGCCAACCGGTCAGCAGATAATGGCCCTTACAGAATGGCTGACGTCTCACATGAGCGAAACCGAAGGCGTCTTCGAGACCGACCGCCTCAGTGAAATCTACGCCCCCGCTAAGGCTTTTGCCAACGTTGCCTCGGGGCTTTTGGTCATTGCCGTCTCGCGCGATCCCTCGGATTTCATTCTCTGGTTCCGTCCGGAACTTGTCGAAACCGCGCTCTGGGCCGGCGACCCGGCCAAACCGATGACGATGACGCTCGACGGTGAAAGTCTTTCACCGCGCAAATCTTTCGAGGTCTGGAAGCAAACCGTACGCAATCGCGCGCTGCCCTGGACACCGGCTGAAACCGATGCAGCCTTCGACCTCAGGGTGTCCCTGCTGCAAGTGGTGCTGGGCCGTATCGAAGCGGCATCCCGGGAACGGGCGAAGGCCCATGACCGCGACAAGCTCCTTATGGCGGAACTTGACCACCGCGTGAAGAACACGCTCGCGAACATTCAGGCCCTTGTTACTCAATCCAGCCGCAGCGCGGAATCGCTCACAGTTTTTGTGGAAGGGCTCGACAAGCGCATTCAGTCGATGGCCAAGGCGCACAGTCTTCTGACACAAAGCCGCTGGACAGGCGTTTCGGTCGACGGATTGCTGCGCGAGGAACTGGATGCCTATGGTCAGGGAAACGGCGGTGTCTCGCTGAGCGGAATCGATGCCGTGCTCAGCCCGAAATCAGCGTTGGCTTTGTCGCTCACCCTGCACGAACTTGCGACCAACGCTGCGAAGTTTGGCGCCTTCACCCGGATCACCGGACATGTGGCTGTGAGCTGGGACCTTCGCGAAGACGGCGGGCTGAATATATCATGGACGGAAACCGGTGGACCGCCGGTCGAGCCGCCGACGCGGCGCGGATTCGGGTCTAACCTGATTGAGCGCGCGTTGGCGCTTGAGACCGGGGGCGAGGCGAGGATTCATTATGTGCCGAGCGGTGTGGTGTGCGAGATCATCCTGCCAAAATCGTCCCTGGTCGAAACTGGCCTCACACCCATCGTACAGAATGAGCCGCCAACCACCGGAAGCGCTTCAGCCGCATTGCCTGCAAACCCCAGAATACTGGTCGTCGAGGATTCGTTCATGGTCGTCCTAATGATCGAGGAAATGTGCAAACACCTGGGCTGGGAGATTGTCGGGCCAGCAACGCGTCTGGACGACGCACTTTTGCTTGCCTGTACAGAAACATTCGACGCGGCGTTGCTTGACGTCAACTTGAATGGAGAGATGTCATGGGACGTTGCCGACATGCTCTCATCGCGGCACATCCCGTTTCTATTCAGTACGGGATATAGTCAAGATACCATCATTCCGATGCATCTTGCCCGCACGCCGATCCTCTCAAAACCGTTCCGCATTGAAGAGGTGGAGCGCTCGATGCGCCAGCTGCTGGTGAGCCGAGAGCCACTGGAAGGGTGTTGAAGAACGGTTTGCGCAGATGGCAGCAGGGTGTCAGTCAATGCAAAGCACCTTGCCGAGCGGGCCCCGGTGGATGCGAGAGGTCATCTCTTGCCCTGGTGGAGCGGCTGCGTGATCCTCGGCGCTGGCGAGGTGTTCCTGCTCGGTGATCATCCGGGTAGCTTTGACGGCCGCCATCAAGGCATCTGAGAGCGCGCTGCTTACATAGGCCCCTTGCGCCCGCTTCGCTGACCAGGCGGCTGATCAACTTCGCCCATCGAATGAAACCGGAAGCGCCGGTCGAGGCCGCGGGCATTCACCAGCGAGCGCCTATGGCCGGAATCGGCGGATTGTGTTGAAAATGTCGAAGTTCGCAATTTTATTGCGAATGCGGAACAATAAAACCAAATGATTACAATGCTAATTTCCATCCGCATACGGACGTAATGGTTGATTTTTCTGCTTTTTGGGACTTTTTCAACACAATCGGCGAACGCCCGCCCGGCGCTGCTGCTACGACTGAACGACAGGATTGAAGCGACACTGCCAGACGCCAAAATCGATCATCGGAGCTGACCTGGCCGTATGGCGACATTCGCTCTCGTCCAAAGTGTCGGTCGTCAAGGAGACTTTGGCCCGATTTTCCAGGGTCAGGTCAGCACCTCTTTCGCCAGCGGTTGCCGATAACGGGAACCAGTTGGCTATCGGTACGTTGTAGGCTCAATGAAACGGCCCATGCGAGCCGCAGGCTAATCAGCACTGGCTACTCAGCGAATGGCAGGAAACAGCAGCACTCCTGATGAACAGGAGACGGCTGAAGCCGATGTCGAAGAGTTTCGCGATCAGCTTGGGCCCTTCGTCGTCGCCGCCGAAAAAACGCGCATGGCGATGCTGTTCACAAACGCCAAAAACGCCGACAACCGGATCGTATTCGCCAATCAGGCCTTTCTCGCCTTGACCGGCTTCGCACGCGACGAGGTGCTGGGGGTCAGCTTCATGGCGCTGATGACGCGCGGCACCGGGTCGGAGGCGGTGGCCGAGATCGAGGCCGCGTTCTCGGGACGCGCCGAGAGCGATCCGGAGATTTGCTTCCAACGCAAGAACGGCAGCGATTTCTGGGCGTCACTGTTTATCAGCCCGGTTTGCGATGAAACGGGGAAGGTCGAGCAGCATTTCATCTCGCTTGTCGACCAGAGCGCGCACCGCGAGAAGCAAGCGCATTCCGAGATGCTGATCGACGAACTCAACCACCGGGTAAAGAATACGCTTTCGACGGTGCAGTCGATCGTGCACCAGTCGTTGCGGTCAAACACCGAGCCGGCGGCCATTCGCGAGTCGATCGAGTCTCGCATCTTCGCGCTGTCGCGGTCCCACGATCTGCTCAGCAATCAGAACTGGGAAGGCGTCGACTTAGGCACCTTGATCGATGCGGCGCTCAAGCCCTTTGCCGTGAGCGGCGAAGCGGCGCGCATCGCGATCGATGGCCCGAATATCCGCCTGTCGCCCAAAGCAACATTGGCGTTTGGCATCGCCTTTCACGAACTGGCGACCAATGCGGTCAAGTATGGCGCCTTTTCAAACGATGTCGGGAAGATCCGGATTGCTTGGACGACCGAAACGCAGCCCGCCGGGGAAAGGCTGATGCTCACCTGGCGCGAAATGGATGGCCCGGTTGTCGTGCCCCCCGCGAACAAGGGGTTCGGCTCGCAGGTAATCGAACGCGGGCTGGCGCACGAACTCGAGGGAAAGGTGAAACTCGCGTATCTGCCTGGGGGGGTAGAGTGTACGATTGATGTTCTCGTTCCTCGAAGGATAGCCGATGAATAGACCGTTGTTCGGGCGACGCGTGCTGGTTGTCGAGGACGAAATGATGATCCTCCTCAACATCGAGGGCATGCTTGCCGATCTGGGGTGTGCGACCATATCCTCCGCCGGGACGGTCGATAGCGCTTTGGTACTCGTCGATGGCGAGCGCTTCGATCTCGCGATGCTCGATGTGAATCTGAACGGACAGACGAGCTATGCCATCGCCGACGCGCTTGCGCTTCACAACATCCCTTTTGTTTTCTCGACCGGCTATAGCGACGACAGACTTGCTGAACGCTTTGGCGATCGACCGGTGCTAAAGAAGCCGTATAGCGAGCAAGAATTGGGCGCCGCGCTGGCGAAGCTGTTGCCAGCGGTGCCTGGATCATCGGGCGCTTAATCTGTGACCTGAGCCCCGATTGGTCCCGCAATCAGGTCGAGAGTTTGCCCCTAATCCATCATTCGGCGACCGGCGGCCTATGACCAGTTCCGGCGATGAATTGCCTGATGGCGTAAACGAGACTCCGTCTGCCATCGCCCGGATTGCTGCCGTTCGGCAGTTTGGATTACTCGCGCATTTCCAGCGGGAAGTTTGTCCGTCCGGCGCGATAGCGGACGATCGGTCCCCATATTGGAAGACTTCGTTCTGAGGCATCGCATCGCGGCGAAACAGTTTGAAACACGCCCGCCATTTTGACCCGGTCGCAATCGGGCTCGCTTCGTTGTGTCGATTTCCGAAGGCCGGTGCTTCTTCGCAGCGAGTAAGCGCCTCAAGACGATCCGCGCTCGTGCCCGCAACTTATCGCCAATGGAGCTGGCGATCGTGCGCGCAAGAGACCCAGGTGCTGCAACGAAACGGTCCGTGTCGATGCGAAACACTTGGGATGCTTTGCAGAACCGGATCGCGCCTCATTGAAGGGAAAAAGTGGACGGTCCAAAAAACACGAATGCACTAGCGAATGCACTAGGAGCCAATTTTTAATAAAAATATCAATGAAAACAATACTGGATGGCGGAGAGACAGGGATTCGAACCCTGGAGACGCGTTAACGTCTACACACTTTCCAGGCGTGCGCCATCGACCACTCGGCCACCTCTCCGTACGCCGCAGGCGGCGAAGGGCGAGCAGATAACGGATGACGGGGTCCCTCGCAAGCTTGTGATTGCCGCTTTGGCCGTTCGTGCCCATATCTGCGGTCACAACAAGGGACTCCAAGCCGATGTTCTTCTCCCGCCAGCCCGCCGCCCTGCCGACCCGTGACACCGCCCTGCCCGGCAGCACCAAGCCGATCCCGACCGCCGCGGCCCATTTCGTCAACGGCCTCCCGATCCAAGCCGACGCCCCGGCCGGCTACGAGACCGCCGTCTTCGGCCTCGGCTGCTTCTGGGGCGCCGAGCGCATCTTCTGGCAGACCAAAGGCGTCTGGCTGACCCGTGTCGGCTATGCTGGCGGGATCACACCCAATCCGACCTATGAAGAAGTCTGCTCCGGCGGCACCGGCCATACCGAGATCGTCGAGGTAATCTTCAACCCCGCCGAAGTGACCTTCGCGGACCTGATGAAGCTGTTCCTTGAGAGCCATGACCCGACCCAGGGCATGCGCCAAGGCAATGATGTCGGCACGCAGTACCGCTCGGCCCTCTATTTCACATCGCCGGATCAGGAACGCACTGCGCGCGAGATGATCGCCGCCTACAATGCCGAACTCGCCGCCAACGGCCACCGCGCCCCGGTCACGACCGAACTCGGCCCCCGCGGCGAAGTCTTCCTCGCGGAAGACTATCACCAGCAATACCTCGCCAAGAACCCGAACGGCTATTGCGGCATCGGCGGCACCGGCGTCAGCTGCCCGCTGCCACAAGTGAAAGCTGGCTGAAACAGGTCTGCCAAGCCGAACCGCTCATCGTGAGCGAAGTCGAAGGATGGGTAAAACCGCGCTGAGCGATGTGCGGGGCCCTACGACCCGAAGTTCAGCGAGAACCGCTTGCGCGACTCGATCATCGCCTGCGCCTTGAACAGCGCGTCCGAGGCTGATTGTGCGCGCTGGATCACCGGGTCGCCGCGCAGGCCTTCGACGGCTTGCGCCAAATGGCTGATGGCTTCCTTGACCACCACCTGATCGAACTGCTTCTCGGCCCGCACGATCAGCGCGCGGCCCAGTTCCAGTTTCGCCTGGATGATGCGTCCGGTATCCGCCGTCAGTGTCGCTGCCTCGAGGTGCTGGCGCCGCATCGCGATGACCTTGTCGAGCGCAGACAGTTCGCCGAGTTCCTCAGCCACGCGCACACCCGCGGCGCAGAAATCGGCTTCGATCTCGTTGCGGAGGGTTTGCGAGACCGGCAGGTCATTTGCCAGCACGCTGTCGAGTTCGCCGGCCAGGTCGCGGATCTTCTCGACGCGGAAGGCCTGCGGGTCAGACAGGGCCGGCTGCAGGTGCTTGGCGATCAGGTAGGCGGCGAGGCGCGCCACATCTTCGGTTTGCGCCTTGCGCGCGCCCGGCAGCGCAATGGTGAACAGGCGCGCGTCCGCCGGCGAGAGTCCGCCGCCGCGACTGAGACCATGGACTTCAAGGCCGCGCTCGCCCTTGCCCTGACGGCTGGCCCAGACGAACAGGTCTGCATCGGCCTTGGCCATGCGCTTGCGCGCCTGAGACACCGAGGCCGTGCCGAGGCCACCCTTGATCGGGCCCATCGGGACCAGCGAAAAAGGCGCGCCGAACGAGAAAACCGGCAGATGGCGCGTCAATGCGCCGCCGAGCCATTTGGCGGTCCGCCCGCTGGCAGAGCCGGCCGGACGGGCCAGAAGGATGCGGAAACCGGGGGTTTTGCTGGCCTTGGCGCGGGCCGCGCGGCTGCCATTCGAGACGGCGCTGGCAAAGCGGCCCAGGCCCCGCAGCAGCTTGTAGACAAGGTAAAGCGCGCCCAGCACGGCCACGGCAGCGCCGAACAGGGCAAGCCATTCGGCGCCCGGCACGTTGGTTTTCAACCACTTGTCAGCTGTCTCAAGCCAACCGGCAATCAACATCTCAGCTACCCTCTAATGCCCCAAGGCGATACGTTTCTTACCAAATCCTTGCAACAGTGAAACTCTGTATTCTCAGGACCCTACCCGTCTTGCGCACCCGCTTCGCCCCTTCCCCCACCGGCCGCCTGCATCTTGGGCATGCCGCCTCCGCCTTTGCAGTCTGGGACGCGGCCCGGGCTGAGGGCGGGGAAGTGCGGCTCCGGATCGAGGATATCGACCAGACGCGCTGCCGCCCGGAGTTCGAGGCTTCCCTTCTGGAAGACCTTGCCTGGCTGGGAGTGGAGTGGAGCGGCGAGGTGCGCCGCCAGTCAGACCATTTCGCGGACTATAGCACAGTTCTCAACGCCCTTCGCGCCAGGGGACTGGTTTATCGCTGCTTTCTCACCCGCCGCGAGATCGCCGCCCGCCTGCCCGCCGGGGCCGACCCGGACGAAGGCGGCCTCGTCAGCCATCCACTCGGCTCTGCCGAAGAGGCCGAACGCCTCACCCACAACGCGCCCTACGCCTGGCGCCTGTCGCTGGCGGCGGCCCGGGATGCCCTCGGCCCGGTATACCGCGACCTGGTCTACACCGAATGGACCCCCACCGGCCCCCGCCCCGTTCCCGCCGGGCCGGACCGGTTCGGCGATGTCGTCCTTGCCCGCAAGGACACGCCCACCAGCTACCACCTCGCCTGCTGCCATGATGATGCGCTGCAAGCGATCACCCATATCATCCGCGGCGAAGATCTGCGCCAGGTGACTGCCATCCACGTCCTGCTTCAGGCGCTGATGGGCTGGCCCTCGCCCGTCTACCGCTTCCATCCGCTGATCCTGGGTCCGGACGGCAAGAAACTCTCCAAACGCTTCGGCGACAAAAGCCTCGCCGACTACCGCAAAGAAGGGATGACGCCGGACGATATTCGCGCGATGACCCGCGCCGCATGACCAACGCCGTTCCCCAGCCTCGCCCCGTCCTCCAGCCGCGCCCCTGGCTCGGACCGCTGATGGTGCTCGGCGGCGGCATCGCGCTCGGCTTCGCGCCGATCGGCCTGCGCCTCGGCCTCGATGAACTCGGGCCCCAGGCCATCGCCTTCTGGCGCTACCTCTTTGCCGTGCCGATGCTGCTGATCCTCGTCCTCGCGGTCGACCGCCGCCTGCCTGCGAAACCCAACATCGCCGTCTTCCTCGCCGCGGTCTTCTTCACGCTCGACATGGCGCTCTGGCACTGGGCCCTGACGATGACGAGCGTCTCGAACGCCACCTTCATCGTCAATCTCGGCAACGTCCTCGTCGGCCTCGCCGCCTGGGCCTTCTTAAAGGAGCGGCCCGGCCTCAACTGGGCGCTCGCCGCCGGTCTCGCTATCCTCGGCGCCGCAGCGCTGTCCCTAGGCGGCGACGGCACCCATCCCGGCGCGCTGCGCGGCGATCTCTTTGCGCTGGCCGCGGCCGTCTTCGTTTCCTTCTACATGTTGTTCTCAAAACTCGCCCGCCGCACGCTCGGCGGGCTTGAAGCAATGTTCTGGCTCAGCGTTTTCGAAACCGCCCTCGCCTTCTTCGTCGTTTTGTTTTCGGGCGAGGATTTCATGCCGAAAACGCCCGCCGGTTTCCTCGTGCCGCTCGCCCTCGCCATCGTGGTGCAGGTCGCCGGGCAGGGCCTCATCATCTCCGGCCTCGGCTCCACCGACACCGCCGTCGCCGGCATCCTTGTCCTAGCCCAGCCGGTCGTCGCCGCCGCGATCTCCTGGTCGCTGTTCAAGGAACCGCTGACCACCATCCAGGCCGCCGGCGCCGCCGCCATCCTTGTCGCCGTCTCGCTCGCCCAGCAGAAACAGCGGACCCGCCCACCGCCTGCCGCGTGACGGGTCGCAAGTGTCACAAAGCTGGGCTATGGCGTCAGGACAGATTCTGACCGGAGCCGTTCCATGCGCCCATCCCTTGCCGCCCTCGCCGCCAGCCTTGCCGTTCTCGCAGCTTGCGCCACCCCGCCCGAAGCCGCCGCGCCGCAAGCAGACGCAGACTTCACCCCGGCCCGCGAGGCCGCACTGCCGGTCCAGTCCGCCGACGCCTACTACACCAGCGCCGCCGCCGCTGTGGACGCCCGCATCGCGGCGCGCGGCGCAAAGCCCGCCAAGAACGTCATCCTCTTCATCGGCGACGGCATGGGCATTTCCACCATCACCGCCGCCCGCATCTATGCCGGCCAGTCAGCCGGCGAAGACGGCGAAAGCCACCACCTCGCGATGGACGACCTGCAGTATTCGGCGCTCTCCAAGACCTACAGCCACAATTTCCAGATCGCCGACTCGGCCGGCACCGCTGTCGCCATGGTCAGCGGCGTCAAGACCCTCTCGGGCGTCCTCGGCGTGGACAGACGTGTCAGCTATGGCAACTGCGCCAGTGTTCCGGGTACTGAAGTTGACACGCTGTTCGAACTCGCCGCCCGTGCAGGCTTATCCACCGGCCTCGTCTCGACCGCCCGCATTACCCACGCGACGCCCGCCTCCACCTACGCCAAGGTGCCGCTGCGCGACTGGGAAGCCGACAGTGACATGAAGGGCGCCTCCTCGGACACCTGCAAGGATATTGCCCGCCAGCTGATCGAATGGCCGGAAGGCAGCTTCGACATTCTCCTCGGCGGCGGTCGCTCGAAATTTCTCACCAAGGAAACACCGGACCCGGAATATGACGGCAAGACCGGCGACCGCGCCGATGGCCGCAACCTCACCGAAGAATGGGCCGCCAAGTCGCCTGACCACAAGTTCGTCTTCGACAAGGCCGGCTTCGAGGCGACCGACTTCACGTCGGGCGTCAAGCTGCTCGGCCTGTTCGAGCCGTCCCACATGCAATACGAACTCGACCGCGAAGCCGACGCGGCGGGCGAGCCCCACATCGCCGACATGACCCGCGCCGCGATCACGCGCCTGTCGCAGGACGAGGACGGCTATGTCCTGATGGTCGAAGGCGGCCGCATCGACCACGCGCACCATGGCGGCAACGCCATCCGCGCGCTCGAAGACACGATGGCCTTCGATCTCGCTATCGCCACTGCGCTCGAAATGACCAATCCCGAAGAGACATTGATCATCGTCACCGCCGACCATTCGCATACGCTGTCGATTGCGGGCTACGCGCAGCGGAACAACCCGATCCTCGGCCTTTCGGTCTCCGGAATGGGCGGCGAAGGCGGCTCCATGGGGGCTGACGGCCTTCCGTACACGACGCTGGGCTATGCCAACGGTCCCGGCGCTTGCCGCGTGACCGGCAAGGACAAGGACGGCAAGGACATTCTCGCTTGCGGCCGCGAGGACCTGACCAGCGTCGACACCCAGGCGCCGGATTTCCGCCAACCGGCCCTCGTGCCGCTCGGCTCGGAGACCCATGCCGGCGAGGACGTGGCCGCCCTCGCCTCCGGTCCGGGCGCAAATCTCGTCACCGGCGTGATCGAGCAGAACGAGCTCTTCCACGTCATGGGCCGCGCCCTCGGGCTCATCCCGCCCCCGACCTACTGATCCGCTAAGGCGCGGGCCATTTCGAGAGGATCGTCGCGGCGTCAAAATACTCGCGCCAAATGGTGATCAGCCCGTCCTCGACTACCCAGACGCCCGCCACCGGCAGCTCGACCCAGCCGGTGGCGAGGCGATGGCGGTCAAGCCGCTCGGTGAATACCGTATCGCCGTTCGTCAGCTCACGGAGGATCAGGAACTCGTTCTCCAGCGTCGGCGAGAAGAACGGCTCCAGCACCCCGCGCACCCCGGCCGGGCCAATGGCCTGGCCCATCGGCATGTTCTCGTATTCGCAGTCTTCCGCGATCAACGTCATCGCCGCGTCATAGTCGAAGGCGGTGACGGCATTGAGGAAGGCATGCACCGTTTCTGCGGCAGACATCTGGGTTATCGTCATGTCAGGTCTCCTTGGCCTGGGGATCAGTGAGCGGATTTGAGCGCGCCGCTCGCCAGCAGCGGCGCCATGAGCAGGATCACCAGCACGGTGTTCGACACCGCGTTGAGCGCAAAACCGGTCGCGACTGAAAACGCGCTGTCGATCACGAACCAGATCAGCATCGCTGCCGTCAGTCCCCGCCAGGCCGGTGCGCCGGCCGCATGGATCGCTGGCAGCAGGAAGAGGATGGTGAAGCCCCAGCCGAGCGTCACGGCACCCATCAGGGCCACCGAAAACCGCATGCCCGGCGGATCAAAATAGCCCGCGCTCACCTCCGCGCCGCCGATCAGGCTGAACGCAAGGCCCGCGATACCCTCCGTGGCCGGAAGCCCCGCCGTCGCCAGCACCGCGCCGAAGAGAATGACTCCCCAGCACCAGAGGGTGATCCATGTTTTCCAAATCCGGGTCATGTGTCTCTCCTGTCTTGATGTTGCCGCATCCTCGCCCGGTGGGCGTAAGCTGCGCAATTACCTGCGAGGTCATGGACTCGCGCGCGCGTGCCTGCGAGCATGCACTCATGAGCCTGCGTGACCCTGCCCTTCCCGCCGCTGAAAGCGATGCCTTCGCCGCCCTCCTGCGCCGATTCCGCGCCGCGCGGCGGATGAGCCAGCTGGACCTCGCCCTCGATTGCGATGTCTCCGCCCGCCATCTCTCCTTCCTTGAAACCGGCCGCGCCAAACCGAGCCGCGAGATGGTGCTGCAGATCTCCGAAGGCCTGATGCTTCCGCTCGGCAGCCAGAACGCGCTGCTGCAGGCGGCCGGCTATGCCGCCGTCTTCCCGGCCTCGCCGCTTGACTCCGACGCACTCGGCCCCTTCCGCGCCGTACTGAAGGAAATGATAGACCGGCACGCACCCTGGCCCGCCATCCTGTGCGACCGGCACTGGCGCGTACGTGGCACCAATGCCACCGCCGCCGCCTTGCTCACGCCGCTACAAGCGGAGACCGGCGAGATCAGCCTCGTCCGTATACTGACGGACAATCCTGTCGCCGAAGCGATGATCGCGAACCTCCCCGAAGTCGTCCACGAGATGCGCGGCCGTATCGCTCTCGAAGCCCTCGAAGCGGCAGGCGATCCGGTTCTGCGCGATCTCCTGACCGCTCTCGACGCCGCCAGCCTGCGCCACCCCCTGCCCGGCGGCGCGCCCCGCCGCCCGCTCGTGCCGCTGATCATCAACGTGCCCGGCGGCCAGCTGAGTTTCCTCTCCACCATCGCCCATTTCGGCACCAGCGAAGACGTCACCATCCGCGACCTGCGCCTCGAGCTCCTGTTTCCGGCGGATGACGCGACCCGCGCCGCCCTGAAAGCGATGGCCGGATAACGCAGCGTCACTCTGGTCAATGCCCCCACCTTGCGCGACACTTGCCGCAACAGCCTGAAAACAGGCGGCCAGAAAACCGGAGGAAACACGCCATGAAAGCTGCCGTGATGCGGGAGGCCAACAAGCCTCTGTCGATCGAGGACGTCACCATCTCCAAGCCCGGTCCGCGCGAAGTGCTCGTGCGCCTGAAGGCGATCGGCGTCTGCCACTCGGACGTGCATTTCTGGGACGGCAATTTCCCGACCGAGATGCCGGTCATCCTAGGCCATGAAAGCGCCGGCGTCGTCGAGCAGGTCGGCTCAATGGTCTCGGCCGTGAAGCCCGGCGACCATGTCATCTCCATCCTCTCGCCCTTCTGCGGCGTCTGCGAATACTGCATGACCGGCCACATGTCGGTCTGCCATACGGTCAATGGAGACCAGTTTAAGCGCCGCCCGGATGAAGCCCCGCGCCTCTCCATCGGCAAGGAAAAGGTCGGCCAGTTCCTGAACCTATCGTCCTTCGCCGAGCAGATCCTCGTCCATGAGAATGCCCTCTGCGCCATCGACAAGGACATGCCGCTGGACCGCGCCTGCCTCATCGGCTGCGGCGTGATCACCGGTGTCGGCTCCGTCTTCCACTCTGCCAAGGTCGAGCCGGGCTCCACCGTCGCTGTCATCGGCTGCGGCGGCGTCGGCCTCGCGGCGATCAACGGCGCGGCCATTGCGGGCGCCTCGCGCATCATCGCGGTCGACCTCTCACCGGAGAAACTGCAACTCGCCACCCGCTTCGGCGCCACCGACACGGTCAATCCTAAGAACGGCAATGCCATCGAGCAGGTCAAGGAACTCACCAAGGGCGGCGTGCACTATTCCTTCGAATGCGTCGGCAGCAAGCAGACCGCCGAGATGGCCTATCACATGCTCCGCCCGCGCGGCGTCGCCACCATCATAGGCATGATCTCGCCGGGCGTGAACATCGAGATTCCCGGCATCGAACTCCTCGTCACCGAGAAGCGCCTGCAAGGTGCCGTGATGGGCTCGAACCGGTTCCGTATCGACTTCCCGCGCTTCGTCGATCTCTACCGGCAGGGCAAGCTTCACCTCGACGACCTGATCTCGGACCGGATCGGACTCGACGGCATCACCGGCGCGATGCAGAACCTCAAGAACAACAAGGGCACCGTCGCCCGTCAGGTCGTTGTGCTCTAGTGATTGCCGCGCGGCAGACCGCTCGCTAAAGAGGGCGCTTCGCCAAGACCGGAGCGCCCCATGGCCCGTACGCCGCCGACCAAACAGAAACGCACGCTGGTGCAGCGGTTGATGCGGCGCATCATCTACAAGAACTATGGCCGCAACCTCCTTTACCAGCTGCAGCTGCGCGCCCTGAACGAAGCGGCAGACTATGCCCAAGCCAACATGCCCGAGGCGATGATCTTCGAGAGCTACCCGGCCTATATCGCCTTCCTGATGGAACGCGCCCCGCCCGCCGGCCTGTTCCTCGAGTTCGGCGTTGCCGGCGGCAATTCGATCCGGCAGATTGCCTCGCGCACGAAAGCCCATGTGCACGGCTTCGACAGTTTCGAAGGCTTGCCCGAAGACTGGACCGGCCACCTCGAACGCCGCGGCGCCTTTTCCCAGAAGCAGCAGCTTCCCGAAGTGCCCTCCAACGTGACGCTGCATGTCGGCTGGTTCGACAAGACGCTGCCCGGCTTCCTCGCCGCCTATCCCGGCCCGATCAGCCTGCTGCACGTCGACTGCGACCTCTATGGCGGCACGAAGATCATCCTCGACCTTGCGGGTGATCGCCTCGTGCCGGGATCGGTGGTGATGTTTGACGAGTACTTCAACTATCCTAGCTGGCGCCACCATGAGTACAAGGCCTGGCAGGAATTCGTCAGTGCCCGGAACGTGAAGTACACCTACATCGCGATGACCGCCGTAGATGGCTGCGTCGCCGTGCGCGTGGATTCGATCGGCTAAAGCAAATTCCGCTCAAGTGGGCACCGGTTGAGCGCAAGAATCTGCGACAACTCAAAAAGTCTAGAGCAGGCGATCTGATTTCATCAGATCGCCTGCTCTAGAGATCCTTACCAGTCGCCTCGGCGATGGAGGCGAAGCCGTCCTTCACCCGCGCGGCGTCGAGCTCGCCGGCAATCCGCGCGGCAAGGCCGGGGCCTTCATAGACCAGCATCGAATAAAGCTGCACGGCATGCGCCCCGGCGCACAGCTTGCGGTAAGCATCCGCGCCTGACGCAATGCCCCCGGCGCCAACAAGGTCGAACTCGCCCCGCAGCTCGCGGGCAAACCGCGTCAGCACCGCCGTGGACGGATGAAAAAGAGGCGCGCCCGAAAGCCCGCCCGCCTGCGTTTTCTGCTCGTCCTGCAGTGTGGACGGCCGCGCCAGGGTCGTGTTGGAGATGATGAGGCCCGACAGCCAGGCCCCTTCCCCGCGCACCACGCCGCAGATGTCGGCTATCGCCTCGGCATCAAGGTCCGGCGCCACTTTCAGGAAGACCGGCTTGCCTTTCCGGTCCGCCGCGCCGCAACGCGTCAGCAGCGCGGTCAGCGAAGCCTTGTCCTGCAGGCCGCGCAGGCCCGGCGTGTTCGGCGAGGAGATATTGATCGTGATATAGTCCGCATGCGGCGCCACCGCCTCGATGCCGGTGACATAGTCCTGCGTACGGTCTTCCGAATCCTTGTTGGCGCCGACATTCGCGCCCACCGGCACGCCGGGCGCGCATTTCGCGAGCCGGCGGACGAAATAGTCGAGCCCGTAATTGTTGAAGCCCATCCGGTTGATCACCGCGCGGTCTTCTTCCAGCCGGAACAGGCGCGGCTTCGGATTGCCCGCCTGCGGCTTCGGCGTCACCGTGCCGCATTCGACAAAGCCGAAACCGAACCGCGCCATCGCGTCCGGCACTTCGCAATTCTTGTCAAACCCGGCGGCGAGCCCAACCGGCGAGGCCAGCTTCAATCCGGACTTGGGCAACGTCACCGATAGGCTCGCCGGAAACACCGGCGCCCGCGCCGGCACGCCGATGCCCTTCGTCAGCAGGCGGAGCGTTGCATTGTGCGCCGCCTCGGGCGGCAGCAGGCGGATCGCCCATGCACCAAGATCTGCCAGCATCACACGTCCTTCGGAATGACGGGCGCGCCGTCCGGCCCCGGCACCAGCCACCAGCTACCTGTGGCCCTGGAAATCTCCAGCGCACCATATAGGTGCGGGAAAAGGTCCCCGCCTCGGCTTGTCTCCCAGCGGATATCGCCGAGCGCCGCGGGATCAAACCGCAAGAGCCGCACGCGCGCCTGACCGGAATAATATCGCCGGGCCGTTTCGCGTACTTGCGCGTTGGTGGACAGATGAACGTATCCGTCTGCGATATCCAGCGCCGTGCCGGTGGTGCCCGAGGCTTCGGCCAGGGCCCAGTCGACTTCGGTCAGCAACTTGTAAACAGGTCCGGTCGTCATGGCGAAGTCCTGTCGCAGGCTTTGTTCTTGTGTGCAATCATGACCGCGATTAAGGAGAGCAAGCTTGGGCCTAAAGACCGCCGTTGCCGATGAAGCCCTCCTGCAGGTGCGCCTCGAAAGCGGGCGCACCGTGGAGGAAGAGCTGAAAGCGCTGCGCGCGCTCGCGCGGCTTCTCGATTCGCAGTTTGAAGTGATGGGCGTGAAATTCGGCGCCGACGCGCTGGTCGGCCTCATACCCGTGGCTGGCGACGCGGTGACGCTGGTGACGGGCGGCGCGGCGCTGGCGACCTCGGTGCGGCTGCGCCTGCCCTGGCACGTGCACACGCGGATCCTCGTCAATCTCGTCACCGATGCGGGCCTGGGCGCCATTCCGATCCTGGGCGATGCGTTTGACTTCTTCTTCCGGTCCCACAAGCGCAACTTCCGGCTGGTCGAACACCATGTGCTGGAACGCGCGGCGAAGCAGACGGGCGTCAAACGCGCGCGGCCGGCGAAACAGGCTCCTGCCAGCTAGATCGGATTGCCGTTCGTGGTCGAGGCGCGGGCCATCGTCCAGGTCCCGTCAGCGCCTTCGCAGGCCGCAAACCGGCCGCGTTCCTGGCCCGGGAAGGCATAGGACACATCCCGGCACATCACCGACACCGTGACATCGACCGGCTGCAGATAGGCGCGCGTGACGAAATCATCCGTCAACGGCGCATAGCCGATCGCCTGGATGCTGGCCTTCATCGGATCGACCGGAACCGTGCGCTCGAAATGGATCAGCAGCGGACGGCCGTCCGGCGTCAGCAATTCGTGGTGCGTGCCGTCGGCGCTGCCTTCGACGAGCTTGAGGAAATCGGTTTTCAGCACGTCCAGCGCTGCGGGATCCAGCGCGCGGCCCGCCGTGTATTCGGCGCGTTCGGCGATGAAATCATCGACCGGGCGCGGCATATTGGCGAGCTGGCGCACTTCCGGCGTACCGGTGCTGAGCGATGGCGGCGCCGTGCGCTCCACCGGCGCCGCGGCGACCAGCGTAGCAGCCGGACGCTCCGGCTTCAGCGAGGCGTGGCCCGGCGGGTTGGTCCAGACGCGCGGGGCGGGTGTCGCGGCAACAGCCGCCACCGTAGCCAGGCGCGCGGCTTCCGCTTCGGCAAGCCGGCGCGATTCGAGAGTGGCGAGGCGTGTGGCTTCAGCCGCATCCGCCGCCCGCTTGGCCTCAAGCGACGCAAGCCGTTTGGCTTCCGCATCGGCAGCGCGTTTCGCTTCGATGTCTGCCAGGCGTGTCGCCTCGGCCGCCTTCGCGGCCTTGTCGGCCTCGATCTGTGCGAGGCGTTTGGCTTCGGCGTCGGCCGCCTGTTTCTTCGCCGCAAGATCGGCGAGCCGTTTGGCCTCCGCATCGGCAGCGCGCTGCGCTTCGGCTTGCGCGATCCGTTGCTGCTCGGCGGCCGCAGCCGCCGCGCGGGCGGCCTCTTCGGCAGCGATACGGTCTGCTTCCACTCTCGCTGCCGCCGCCGCTTCCTGCGTTTTCAGCTGCGCAGCAACCGTCGCCGAAGCGGCGCGCGCCGCCTCTTCGGCAGCGACCCGGTCGCGGACGCGGTTGTCGATGATCGCCGGACCGGTGGTCGCAGCGGGCTGTTCGGCGGCGACGCGCGCGGCTTCAGCATTGGCGATGGCGGCGGCCGCCGCGCGGTCCGCCTCGGCGGAGGCGAGCTGCACAGCAGCCTCTTCCTCGGCGCGCAGTTCGGCAACGCGCGCCTTCAGCAGATCCGCCGTGCCGCGATAATCGAACCAGGGCGTGGCAACCGTTCCCACCGGCGCTGACGCCTGTTCGACAGCGGCCGCCGAAACGCTGGCCGTAGTGACCGTCGCGCCATCTTCGGCAGTGTCCGTGTCCGGCTTTGCGCCGAGGGCGTTTTCGGCGGCCATGACGGACAGGCCTGCCAGGCCCAGCACCGCGAGACCAGCGAAGGCGAATTGCGAGAAATCGCTAATCCGTCCGAAGAAACCGGCGCGGGCATCTTCGCTGTCATCGCCGGAGCCGCCCTGCTTTCCGGCCTGCGGAAGAACGGCAACGCCGCCCGCCGTGGCCGCGACCGGGACGAGCGGTGCCTTGTTGACGGGCTTCGCCGGCGCGGGCTGCTTGCGCAGCAGGCGCACTTCGGACACGGCATTGTGCGAGACCGGGCCAGCGGTAATCGGGCCGGAATGGGTGAGGATCGACAGCGTCGGCTGCGGGCGCACAGCGTCGCGAGCGCGCAGACGGGCGCGGAACGGCATGGCCGACTGGGCGCGCGCCTCGGCGGCGCGGCCGGTGGCTTCAGCCTCGCGGACCGCCTGGCGCAGGCTTTCCGGCAGCGCAGGGTTGCGGCGGGTCGCACTGTCCATCGGGTCGTTCAACATGACAGCCACCTTGTCGCTGGCGGCCACCGAGGCCGCCCTGTTCCAGCAATTTCACTATAACGGCTCAAGGCGCCGTAAACCACAGGAATCACCCAACCTGTCCTTCTTGTCAGGCAGCGGGCGGGACTTTAAGGCAACACTTTCCCCTCTCCGCCGAAAATCACGTCAGGAATCTCCATGTCGAAGCCCCGCACCGCGCCCAAAAAGGTCGTTCTTGCCTATTCGGGCGGCCTCGACACCTCGATCATCCTGAAATGGCTGCAGGTCGAATTCGGCTGCGAAGTCGTCACCTTCACCGCCGACCTGGGTCAGGGCGAGGAGCTGGAGCCCGCCCGCAAGAAGGCGCTGGCCGCCGGCGTGAAGCCGGAAAACATCTTCATCGAGGACGTGCGCGAGGAATTCGTCCGCGATTTCGTCTTCCCGATGTTCCGCGCCAACGCCGTCTACGAGGGCGTCTACCTGCTCGGCACCTCGATAGCCCGGCCGCTGATCGCCAAGCGCCAGATCGAGATTGCCGACATGGTCGGCGCCGACGCCGTCTGCCATGGCGCCACCGGCAAGGGAAATGACCAGGTCCGCTTCGAACTCGGCTATTACGGCCTCAACCCCGACATCAAGGTCATCGCCCCCTGGCGCGACTGGAACTTCAAATCGCGCACCGATCTCCTCAAATTTGCCGAGGAACACGGCATCGAGATCGCCAAGGACAAGCGCGGCGATGCCCCCTTCTCCGTGGACGCAAACCTTCTCCACTCCTCCTCCGAGGGCAAGGTCCTGGAAAACCCGGCCGAGCCGGCGCCGGAATTTGTCCACATGCGGACGATTTCCCCGGAAGACGCGCCGGACCAGGCCGAAGTAATCAAGATCGGCTTCGAGCGCGGCGATGCGGTCTCCATCAACGGCGAAGCGATGAGCCCCGCGACCCTTCTGACCGCCCTCAATGCCTACGGCAAGAAACACGGCATCGGCCGGCTCGACCTTCTGGAAAACCGCTTCGTCGGCATGAAGTCGCGCGGCATCTACGAAACGCCCGGCGGCACGATCCTTCTGGTCGCCCACCGCGGCATCGAACAGGCCACCCTCGACCGCGGCCAGAGCCACCTCAAGGACGAGTTGATGCCGCGCTATGCAGAGATGATTTATAACGGTTTCTGGTGGAGCCCGGAGCGCGAGATGCTTCAGGCGGCCATAGACCATTCGCAGCGCTGGGTTACCGGCGAAGTGACCATCAAGCTCTACAAGGGCACCGCCTACCTGATCGGCCGCAGCTCGCCCTATAGTCTGTACTCGGAGAAAATCGTCACCTTCGAAGACGACCACGGCGCCTACGACCAGAAAGACGCCGAAGGCTTCATCAAGCTGAACGCCCTGCGCCTGCGCCTGATGGCCGGCCGCGACCGGAAGTTCGGGAAGAACTGATTTCCTTTTCCGCTCATCCCGGCGAAGGCGGGGATGAGGACCATCTGGCGCCCTACTTGATCTCCTTCGGCGGCTTCAGCCTCCGCTTCGTCTGGTGCACTTCCGCCTTGTCGCCGGTCGGTTTCTCGCCCTTCATGTAGTGGCGCTGCCAGCGTTCCTTGATCGCCGTCTGCTCGCCGTCTTTGAGGCGGGTGTTGAAGTCGGCGCGGCTGTCGCGCCAGGCTTTGTATTCGTCGACGAGGTCCGGGTTGGTGCTCATCAGCTTGCGTTCCGGCTCGATCTCCTCGAGGCGCTTGTGTTCCATCAGCGTGATGAAGGCGAACGGCTCACCCTTGCGGAAGACCACCTCGCCAGGGCGCGTCATCTGCCAGTTCATCGTGAACGGGAACGGAAGCCAGTCGGTTTCCACAAGACCGGTGAGCGGCGCGATACCGTCCTTCGGCCAGTTCGGCGGACCGGTGACCCAGACGCCCCAGCCGGGCGGCGTGCGGAACAGGTGGCCTGTATGGAAGGTGACGATGCCGCGCATGAAATGGCTGTCGGCAAAGCTCGCAATGGCGGAGGGATCGCCCGTGGTCATCAGGTTAATGTCCTCGATGCGCGGGCCGCCATTCCACTGGATCTTGATGTCCATCGGGCAGAGGATTTCCCAGCCCGTGGAGTTCGCCATGGTCAGCGGCAGGCAGCGATAGGGATGTCGATCCACAAAGGCGTCCATCCAGGCGCGGTCCGACCGGCCGGGGACGATCGTCGGGGCGACATCGTAGATCTTGTAGCATTCGAGGCGCATGGGATGCGGGCCCTTAAGTCCTTGACGGGAACGGTAAGTCTTGGCGAATGGAGGCCATGCCCGCAAGCCCTGAAGACCTGTTCGCCTATCTCGACCGCCTCGGCATCGCCCATTCGACCGTCTGGCACGAGGCGATGTTCACGGTGGAACAATCCGGCGCCCTGAAGGCCGACATGCCGGGCGCGCACACCAAAAACCTGTTCCTGAGGGATGCCGAGGGCACGCTCGTCCTGATCGCGGCGGAGGCCTACAATCAGCTCAAGCTCAACCAGCTGCACAAGCTGATCGGCACGAAACGTCTCTCCTTCGGGCCGGCAGAGCTGATGACCGAAGTGCTGGGCGTGGTGCCCGGATCGGTGACAGCCTTCGCGCTGATGAATGATCGCGCGGGCCGCGTGCGCTTCCTGGTCGACGCCGTGCTGGCGGCGGCGGCGACCGTGAACTTCCACCCCCTGGTGAACACCGGCACGACGGCGATCTCCCAAGCCGATTTCCGCCGCTTCGTGGAAGCGACGGAACACCGGTTCGAAGTGGTCGATTTTTCGGGGCTTTAGGCGCGCGCGGTGACTTTTTCCGGCTTGATCACGCCGCGATTGAGAAGCTCCTCGGCGATCTGCACCGCGTTGAGGGCGGCGCCCTTGCGCAGGTTGTCGGAGACGACCCAGAAGACGAGGCCGTTCTCGGTGCTGACATCCTTGCGGACGCGGCTGACGAAGGTCGCCCAGTCGCCGACGCATTCCTTCGGCGTTACATAGACGTCCTTGGACGGATCATCGAGCAGCATGATGCCGGGGCTTTCGCGTAGCAGGGCCTGGGCCTCTTTCGCGCTCATCGGGCCGTTGAGTTCGACATGGACCGCTTCCGAGTGGCCGACAAAGACCGGCACGCGCACGCAGGTGACCGACAGTTGGATCGCCGGGTCGATCATCTTCTTGGTCTCGTTCCACATCTTGGCTTCTTCGTCCGTGTACCCGTCCGGCAGGAAGGACCCGATCTTCGGGATCACGTTGAACGCGATCTCCTTCTCGAACACGACCGGGGCCGGCTCGTCATTGACGAAGATGCCCTTGGTCTGGTTCCACAGCTCGTCCATGGCTTCCTTGCCGGCGCCGGAGACCGACTGGTAGGTCGAGACGACGACGCGCTTGATGCCGACGGCGTCGTGCAGCGGCTTCAGCGCGACGACCAGCTGGGCGGTCGAGCAGTTGGGGTTCGCGATGATGCGTTTCTTGGTGTAGCCCATCACGGCATCGGCGTTCACTTCCGGCACGACCAGCGGCACGTCCTTGTCCATCCGCCAGGCGGAGGAGTTGTCGATCACGATCGCGCCGGCGGCGGCGATCTTCGGGCACCATTCCTTGGACACCTTGCCGCCCGCCGACATCAGAACGACGTCCACTTTCGAGAAATCGAACTGCTCGAGATCATGGCATTTCAGGGTGCGGTCGCCATACGCGACTTCCTTGCCGATCGAGCGGCGCGAGGCGATGGCATAGACCTCGTCTGCGGGGAACAGGCGTTCGTCGAGAATGTTGAAGAGCTCCCGCCCGACATTGCCCGTGGCGCCGACGATAGCGATGCGCGTACCCATGATTTCCAAGTCCTCTTCCGGTCAGTCTGGGGCCTTATGGCGCAAACTGGCTCCGGCTTAAAGCGGCTTGTGCAATACGCCCCCGGCTGGCAGGTATCCGGGGCGCCGAAAAGGGATCTGCAAGCCGTGCTGGACGAGATCATCCGCCGTTATATCGCCAGCTATAATGACCGTGACATCGACGCGATGCTGGCCTGCGTGACCGATGATGTCGTGTTCGAGAACATCTCCAATGCCGGCCAGTCCATGCGCCTCGATGGCAAGGCAATGATGCGGCAGGTGGCAGAAGTCTCCGGCAATGCCTTCTCCTACCGCCGCCAGCGGCTGACGAACCTCGTCACCGGGGCCGGCACAGCCGCCGCCGAGATCGAGTTCGAGGGCCGGGCCGCTGTGGACCTGCCCAACGGCATCCGCGCCGGCGAGACCGTCCGGGTGCGCGGCGCCAGCTTCTTCGAGTTCCGCGGCCCCCTGCTCTGCCGGATCGCGGATTATAGTTAGGGCGTCCAGCCTTTGGCAGGGGTCGCTTTGGCGAGATTGTGGGCAAAACAAACGTCAGGGAACTTATACCAACCTGCGTTGATCGTCATCCATGAGCCCATTCTCGCAGACCGATGGACATGATTTTCCACGGTCGCTGCGCGAGCTTTTCCCAAGCTTCGCAGCAGAGGGCGACGATCTGCTCGTAGTCTGTGAAGATGCGGTTT
>JBBSDJ010000035.1:0-23835 GCA_038249555.1 Caulobacterales bacterium | reverse complement strand
CGCTTACGCGGCGAGCAGTTCGCCCTCAGCAAAGTTGTCGTTTGCAACTATTTGCTTTTGAGCTTCTAACGCAGCTCAAGCGAGCGAAAGCCTCGTCTTTACACGTCCGTCGACACTATTTCAGCCCCATCAGGAAACGGCCAAACGAGCCGTCTTTTGGTGGAGCTGCCGGGTACCGCCCCCGGGTCCGAGCCGCTTATTACACGCGCATTTATCGCCATAGTCCGAAGACCCTTTGGATATAGGTGATCCGGTCCCCCGGCGTAAGCCCCAATAACGTTAAGAGCCATTAACAGCTCACCCGCCGTTGAAGTGGCCGTGGATGCGGATGGCTAGGGCTTCGTTGACGCCGTCGACCTGCATGAGGTCGGCGACCTTGGCGCGCGAGACGCCGCGGGCGGAGCCGAAATGGTGGAGCAGCGCTTTCTTGCGCGTCGGGCCGATGCCTTCGATCTCGTCGAGCGGTGAGCGGGCGGCTTCGGCGGCGCGTTTCTGGCGGTGGGCGCCAATGGCCCAGCGGTGGGCTTCGTCGCGCAGACGCTGGAGGTAATAGAGAACGGGCGCGTTTTCCGGCAGCTTGAAGGGCGCGCGGCCGGGGCGGAAGAATTGCTCGCGGCCGGCATTGCGGTCGACGCCCTTGGCGATGGAGACAAGGGTAACATCGTCCGGGGTCAGGCCCAGTTCGGCGAGGGTTTCGATGGTGGCGTTGAGCTGGCCGAGGCCGCCATCGATCAGCACGAGGTCCGGCCAGTCCTGGTCCTGCCCGGCTTCGCGTTCCTTGAGGGCGCGGGCGAAGCGGCGGCGCATCACTTCGCGCATCATGCCGAAATCGTCGCCCGGCGTGATCTCGGTGTCCTTGATGTTGAACTTGCGGTAGGCGCCTTTGCGGAAGCCTTCCGGGCCCGCGACGACCATGCCGCCGACGGCGTTGGTGCCCTGGATGTGGGAGTTGTCGTAGACTTCGATCCGTTCGGGGACTTCCGGAAGCTCGAACACTTTCTGCACTTCCAGCAGCAGGCGTTCCTGGCTGGCGGTCTCCGACAGCTTGCGGGTCAGCGCTTCGGCGGCGTTGCGCTCGGCCTGCGTGAGGAGGTCGCGCTTAGCGCCGCGCTCCGGTTTGCGAAGCTCGATCTTGCGCGCGGCTTTCAGGCTGAGCGCTTCGGCGATCAGCTCGGCCTGTTCCGGCAACTCGTTGACGAGGATGAGGCGCGGCGGCGGGCGCTTGTCGTAGAACTGGACGAGGAAGGCGGCGAGGATTTCCTCCGCCCCCTGATCACGTTCGTGGCGCGGGAAGTGGACGGTGGCGCCCCAGTTCTGGCCGGCGCGGATGAAGAAGACCTGCACGCAGGAGACGCCGCCGTCCATCGCGATGGCGAAGACGTCCGCCTCTTCGATCCCGTCCGGGTTCACGTCCTGCGTCGAGAGGACATGCGCGAGGGCGCGGATACGGTCTCGCAGACGCGCGGCGGTCTCGAATTCCATCGCCTCGGCGGCGGCTTCCATTTCGGTCGCGAGCCGCTTTTGCAAGCCTACGCCCTTCCCGCGCAGGAAGTCGGCCGCCTCGTTCGCAAGCTCTTCATAGTCTTCCTTGGAGATCAGGCCGACGCAGGGCGCGGCGCAGCGCTTGATCTGGTGCAGCATGCAGGGGCGCGTGCGGGCAGAGTAAACGCTGTCCTCGCAGGTGCGCAGCAGGAAGGCTTTCTGCAGCGTGTCGAGCGTGCGCATTACGGCGCCGGCGCTGGCGAAGGGACCGAAATAGTCGCCCTCGTCCTGTTTCGAGCCGCGATACTTCTTGATCTGCGGCGCCTCGTGATCGCGGCGGATCAGGATGTAGGGGAACGACTTGTCGTCGCGCAGCAGGACGTTGAAGCGGGGCTTCAGCGATTTGACGAGGCTTGCCTCGAGCAGCAGCGCCTCGGTCTCGCTTTCGGTGGTGACGAACTCCATCCGCCGCGTCTGCAGGATCATCCGGGCGATGCGCTGGGTGTGGCCACCGAGGCGGACATAGTTCGAGACGCGGGCCTTCAGGTCGCGGGCTTTGCCGACATACAGGACTTCGTCGGCGTCCCCGAACATGCGGTAGACGCCCGGCTTCGACGGAAGCCGGGAGAGGTTGTCCTTGATGACATCGACGCCGCGAAGGGGCGGCGCGCCGGCCTGATTCTCGCTCATGGGTGACAGATAGCCCTGCCGGGGCCGGGCAGGAAGGGCGCTATGCCGCGTAGTCGGAGGCGAGCCAGCCGAGGCCGGCTGCCATGGCGACCATCATGAACATGATGCCGACGAAGCGGCCGCCGGCCCTTTCGTCCTCGCTGCCGCCCTGCAAATGGCCAAACACCAGATAGAACAGGCCGATCAGGACGAGGCCCATCAGTACCAGCTGCTCGGTGGTGTCCAGTCCTTCCACAAACCGTTTCCCCTGGCCGACCAAGTCGTTCAGGTCACGTCCTACGCCAGAGAGGGCGGATTCGATCCTTTCCTTCCCGATGTCAGCCAACATTTTGCACCTCCGGGCCAGCCTAGCGGCCTGAAGCGTCCCGCCCGTATGAACAGATTGCCGGATTTATTTTACCTTTCCTCCAATTCTTCGATCAGAATTTATCAATCCGTCTCAATCCGGGGGAAACCAAACCTTTCGCGCCCGGGGGCGGCCCCGGCGCCTTGCGGAGCGGCGGGCGCGCCGGTATGCGTGCGCCGCCTCCCCCAAGCCCAAGGACAAGACCCCATGGCCGCCGACATCCAGCTTTCCGAAGCCATTTCCCGCGTGAAGCCGTCCGCCACGATTGCCGTGACGACCAAGGCGAACGAGATGAAACGGCAGGGCCTCGACGTGATCGGCCTCGGCGCGGGCGAGCCGGATTTCGACACGCCGGAGAACATCAAGGACGCCGCGATCCGCGCGATCCGCGAGGGCAAGACCAAGTACACGCCCTCGGACGGCATTCCGGAGCTGAAGGAAGCGGTCTGCACCAAGTTCGCGCGCGAGAATGGCCTCGCCTACAAGCCCGCCCAGGTGAACGTCTCGCCGGGCGGCAAGGCGGTGCTGTTCAATGCGCTGATCGCGACGCTGAACGTCGGCGACGAGGTGATCATCCCGGCGCCTTACTGGGTGAGCTATCCGGAGATCGTGCTGCTGGCGGGGGCGAAACCGGTCGCCATCATTTGCGGGGCCAACTCGCACTACAAGCTGACGCCGGAAGCGCTTGAAGCGGCGATCACGCCGAAGACGAAATGGCTGATCCTCAACTCGCCGTCGAACCCGACCGGGGCGGCGTATACGCGGGCCGAGCTGAAGGCGCTCGCGGAAGTGTTGCTGCGCCATCCACATGTCTGGGTGCTGACTGACGACATGTACGAACACCTTGTCTATGACGGGTTCGAATACTCGACCATCGCGCAGGTCGAGCCGGCGCTGTATGACCGTACGCTGACGATGAACGGCGTGTCCAAGGCCTATGCCATGACCGGCTGGCGGATCGGCTATGCGGCGGGTCCGGAGAAGCTGATCGGCGCGATGCGCAAAGTGATGGACCAGTCGACCTCGAACCCCTGCTCGGTGAGCCAGTGGGCGAGCGTCGAGGCGCTGAACGGGACGCAGGACTTTCTTCCCGGCTTCCGCGCGGCCTACCAGGCGCGGCGCAATTTCATGGTCGAAGGGCTGAACAAGGCCGAGGGGCTGATCTGCCCGAAGCCGGAAGGCGCGTTTTACGTCTATCCGTCCTGCGCGGGCGTGATCGGCAAGCGGGCGCCTTCGGGCACGGTGATCGATACGGACAAGACGTTTGCCAGCGAACTTCTGGAAGCGGAAAAGGTCGCCATCGTGTTCGGCGAGGCTTTCGGCCTGCCGGGCACGTTCCGGATTTCCTATGCGACGTCCGACGCGGCGCTGAAGGAAGCGCTGGTGCGGATCCAGCGGTTCTGCGCCGCCTTGTCATAGACGCGGCCTATACCACCCTCGGATGATACGGATTTGAACGCCGCAGGGTGCGCGACCATATTCAGGGCACACAGGCACAGGCCTGCAAGGAGACTGACATGGCGATCGATATCGGACTGGATGACGCCGCCCGGAAATCCTCGGCGGAGGCGCTGAAGGCGCTGCTGGGCGAGACCTACGCGCTCTACACCAAGACCCACGGCTACCACTGGAACGTGACCGGGCCGCGCTTCAACGAGCTGCACAACATGTTCATGGTGCAGTATAATG
This sequence comes from Caulobacterales bacterium, assembly GCA_038249555.1. Classification (GTDB taxonomy): domain Bacteria; phylum Pseudomonadota; class Alphaproteobacteria; order Caulobacterales; family Hyphomonadaceae; genus Hyphomonas. Next base: position 19,628 of record JBBSDJ010000035.1, on the reverse strand, counting down.
AACTCTGGCTGGCGCTGGACCTGATTGCGGAACGTATCCGGGCGCTCGGACATTTTGCGCCGGGCTCGTCCGGCGAGATGCTGCAGACCGCGACGATCAAGCCGGACAATGGCGTGCCGGATGCGGCCGACATGGTGAACCAGCTGGCGGCGGGCCATGAAGCAGTCAGCAAGGCCGCCAAGGCCGGCATCAAGATTGCCGAGAAGAACCATGACCCGGTGACCGTCGACCTCTGCACCCAGCGCGCGCAGATTGCCGAGAAGACGGCGTGGATGCTGCGGGCGGCGGTCTAAGGTTTCGCTGCGCCGATGCCGCGCGCCAGGGCGGCCATCGCGTCGCGCGCATAGGTCTTCGAGACGCGGGCGCTCGCCAGCTGCATGAAGCCGTGCGGCGCGCCGGGATAGACGTGCAGCTCGACCGGCACGCCGTCTGCCATGAGGCGCTTGGCGTAGTCGATGTTTTCCTCCGTGAACAGATCAAGCGCGCCGGTGGCGATATAGGTGGGCGGCAGGCCTTTCAGGCTTTCCGCCCGCGCCGCGGCTGCATAGGGCGAGACGCCGTCGCTGCCGGGTGGCTGGCCGAGCAAGGCCTGCCAGCCGAAATGGTTGGACGCATTGGTCCAGACGAATTCGCCGTACATCGGCGAGATATCCCTGCGCACGGCGGTGCGGTCGTCGAGCATCGGAAAGATCAGCTGCTGGTGGCAGAAGCTGTATTCGCCCCGGTCGCGCACGAGGAGGGCGAGGCCCGCCGCGAGGCCGCCGCCAGCACTCTCGCCGGCCACCGCGATGCGGGAGGTGTCGATGCCGAGCGCGGCGGCATTCTTCACGGCCCAGGCGAGGGCCGCGTAGGCGTCCTCGACATTGCCGGGGAAACTGGTTTCCGGCCCGAGCCGGTAGGCCGGGGCGATGACGACCGCGTCGAAGGCGTCCGCCCATTGCGCGCAGAACGGCGCGGAGGCATCCGGCGTGCCGAGGATATAGCCGCCGCCGTGGAGGTGCAGGATCGCCGGGCGGGAGGCGGCGCCCTGCTTCCTGCGGTAGGTGCGCACGCGGACATCCGGATCGCCCGGTGCGCCGGGCACATGCACCACGTCGGCCTGAACCGACTGCGGCAAGGGCGGCAGCTGCGCCAGCATCACGCCGCGCATCTCGCGGATCTTCGGCAGGGTTTCCGCCGTGATGTTCAGCGTCGGGAACGCCTCCAGGAACGGCAGCAGTTCCGGATCGACGAGACGGCGTGAGGACATGGCGAGGGCTCCCTGATTGGCGCGGACCGGATGGACATCATACGGGCATGACCAATGCAAGGGCACCGGGAACCCGCCCGTCGCTTCTCAGGATATCCTGCTTGCAAGACAGATAGATTCTTCTAACGCTCCGCTACATGACAATGCTGTGACAACGGGGAGTCGGGTGAATGATCTATGCGCTCGGGGCGTACATTATCCTGCAATTTGCAATCGCGCTCTGGGCCAGCAAATACGTCAACTCCGAAGCCGACTACTTCGTCGCCGGGCGGCGCTTTGGCCTGCTGATGGTTGGCGTCTCGGTCTTCGCCACCTGGTTCGGGGCGGAAACCGTCATGGGCGCTTCGGGCGCCATCGCCGATGAGGGCCTCGCTGGCGGACGCGCCGATCCCTTCGGCTATTCGATCTGCCTGATCGGGATGGCCCTCTTCCTCGCCTACAAATTGCGGGCGGCGGAAGTGATGACCTTCCCCGATTTCATGGAACAGCGCTTCGGCCAGCGCGCCGAGATCACCGCTGCGATCCTGACCATTCCCACCTCGATCATCTGGGCCTCGGCGCAGCTGCTTGCCATGGGCCAGATCATTTCCGAGACCGCCGCGATCAGCCTGAACATCGCCCTCTTCGGCGGCGCCATGCTGATCATCGCCTACACGACCATTGGCGGCCTGCTGGGCGATGCAATGACGGACATGCTGCAAGGCGCCGTCATGATGATCGGCCTGACCGTGCTGCTGATCGTGCTGCTCGCGTCCGGGGACTTCTCCTTCGCCGAGATCAAGCCGGAACAGCTGACGTGGGTGGTCTCTGACGAAGAGGGCAACCCTGAGTCGTGGCTCTCGGCGCTCGATACGTGGATGGTGCCGATCCTCGGCTCGCTCGTGGCCCAGGAGGCCATCTCGCGTTTCCTCGGGGCGAAGTCCCCCAGCATTGCCCGCAAGGGCTGTTTCCTTGCCGCGGGTCTCTACATCGTTTTCGGCTCGATCCCGCTGATGATCGGGCTGCTCGGGCACGCCGCCGGCTTTGAGGCTACCTCGACAGACAGCTACCTGCCGGAACTGGCGCGGCAGTACCTCTCTCCCGTCATGTACATCCTGCTGATGGGCGCGATTGTCTCGGCGATCCTGTCCACCGTGGACACAACGCTGCTGGCCGTCTCGGCCATCGCCAGCCGCAACCTGATCGACCCGATCGCGCGCAACCTGCCCGAGCCGCGCAAGCTGATGTTCGGCCGGTCGCTGACCCTGCTTGCCGGCCTGCTGGCCTATGGCATTGCGGCCTCGGGGGAGACCATCAAGGGCCTGGTCGAGATCGCCTCCTCTTTTGGATCGGCCGGTATCATGGTGGCCCTGCTGATCGGCCTGCATTCCGGCTATGGCCGGGAGAAGGCCGCGCTGGCCGCCCTCTTCACGGGGGCAGCGTTGAGTTTCCTCGGCTATGGCGTGCCGGCCTGGGCCGTAAGCCTGTTCGACGAGGCCGCCGCCGAAGGCATGCCCGCCTGGGCGCAGGGCTTCGAAGGCTCGTTCATTATCTCGGTCGTCTCGGCCCTCGCCGCCTATATTGCGGTGGCCGAGCTGGAGAAACGCGGCGTTCTCGAGGGCGGGGAAAAAGAAAGCCCGGCAGCATCTTACGACGCGCCGGGCTAAAGTGGGGTCCTGTTAGGGGGAGGAAACGCCCAATCGAAGGATTGATCGGGATATGCGCAGGACCCATCGCATAGGCCCTACATAAGAGGGTTACGCTGCATTGCAACATGCGCGAGAGCAGATCACGCATGCAAATCCGCATGCATTACGCAAAATCCACGATCATTAACGCATGGACATCTTGCGCAGCGGTTCGGTCTCCGTGGTCAGGAAATCCCGGAAGGCGGCGACCCGTTTGGAACGGCGCAAGTCACTGGGATATATGAAATAAAGGTCGAATGCCGGCCCCGTGATCTCGGGCAGGATCCGCACCAGGCGGGGCAGCGCGCTGGCCATGTAATCGGGCACGTCGGCAATGCCGAGCCCTGCATCCACGGCCCGCATCATCGCAAACACGTTGTTCACCTTGAGGGTGGCCGGACGGGGGGGTGCGTCATCGCGCCCTACCCGGCAAGCGAAGCTCATCTCCTGCAAGGGCGAGGAATCGTCGCCGTAGGCGATGATCCGGTGATTATCGAGGTCCAGCGGGGTGCGGGGCACGCCGTGGATCTTCAGGTATTCCGGCGCGGCATAGAGGTTTGTGGCGACCGTGCCGAGCTTGCGCTGGATCAGGTCCGCCTTGTCGGCGGCCCAGAGCCGGATGGCGCATTCGGCCTCCAGCTTCAGCAGGTCATACTCGCGCTGGTCATCGAGGCGCAGGTCGAGATGCAGGTCCGGGTGGCGGCGCACGAAGCCGCCGAGGCGGGGCACCAGCCAGACCGAGCCGAAGGCCACGGGGGCCGACACGATCAGCTCGCCCTGCGGGGTTTCCTGCTGGTCCTTGAGGGCCGCGTTGGCCGACATGGCCGCCGAGGCCATGTCCGACGTGGAGCGAAACAGCGTGTGACCACTGTCGGTCAGCACGAGGCCCCGCGCATGCCGCTGGAACAGCGACACGCCCAGCTGTTCCTCCAGCGCCGCGATCTGGCGGGAGACCGCCGATTGCGAAATGCCAAGGCGCTCGCCGGCGAGCGTCAGGCTGCCGGCTTCGGCGGCGGCGTGAAATGATCTGAGCTTTCCCCAATCCATGGACACTTGTGGCACGGCCCGGACTCGCGCCGCAAGCGTCCGCTTGAATTGTAATTGCTGGCGCTAAGCCTGTGCTGCTGCCAGGCGGGTTTCGGTGCTTTCACCGAGCCCGGCAATCTCGGCGAGGAGGAAGTCAAGGTCCGCGGTCTGCGTCCGGTGATTCGTGAGATTGACGCGGATGACCGTTGCTCCCTTCAGGCGCGTCGTGGAGGGCGCAGCGATTCCGAGCTCCTGAAGACGGATGACGATCTCCTCGTTCAGTGCGTCGAGCGCCGCGCCGCCGAGCCCTGCTCCGATGTACCGGAAGCAGCAGATGTTAAGGGCGACGGGCGCCATCAGTTCGAAGCGGGGGTCGGCGGCCACCTTCTCCTCAAGATACGCTGCCTGCTGACAATTCTTCGCGATCGCCGCGCCAAGGCGCTGCGTGCCGAAACCGGCGATCTGGGACCAGACCTTCAGGGCACGGAAGCCGCGTGAAAGTTCCGGCCCGTATTCCACCGGCCAGGGATTGCCCGCAGCGAGGCCGCGCGTGGCGGCCTTGAGATAGTCCGGTCGGTCGGTGAAGGCGTGGCGGTGGTGCGCCTCGTCGCGCACGAGCACGCAGCCTGCGTCATAGTTCACGTGCAGCCATTTGTGGAAATCGAAGGCGAGGGAATCCGCGCGCGCGATCGCGGCGAAGCGGGCGGCAAGCTCGGGCACCAGGGAGCCAAGTGCGCCGAACGCGCCGTCCACATGGAACCACAGGTTTTCGGCGGCGGCGATATCGGTAAGCTCCGTGAGCGGATCAGTCGCGCCAGTGTTGACGGTGCCCGCCGTGCCGATGAGAAGGAAAGGCTGCAGGCCCGCCGCGCGGTCTGCGGAGATCGCCGCGCGCAGGGCGGCGGTGTCCATCTCGTACCGGTCGTTGACGGGAATACGGCGCAGCGCGTCCGAGCCGAGGCCGAGAATGTCGAAGGCGCGGGGATTGCAGGCATGGGCTTCGGCAGAGGCGTAGCCGACGAGGCGCGCGTTTGCGAGGCCGCCCTTGCGGCTGGCAAATTTGAGGCGCACGTCGCGGGCGACCTTCAGGGCGATGACCGTGGCGAGCGAGGTGCCGGAGACGATGAAACCGCTGGCCGTTTCCGGAAATCCGAAGAGTTCGCGGCACCAGCGGATCACCTGCCGCTCGACATAGATCGCGCCATGATCGCGCCCGCCGGCATTGGCGTTGATGGCGGAGGCGGTGATTTCGGCGAGCAGGTTCTGCGGCGTGCCGGAGCCGTGCACCCAGCCGAAGAAGCGCGGATGGGTGTTGCCGGCGCCGTAAGGCAGGAGCGCGGCGAATTGGGCAGCGAGCGCCTCCTCGTCCTGGCCAGTCTCCGGCAGCGGCTGGTCAAACGCCGCCTTCATCTCGGGCGGAAAGGGCGTCCACACCCTGCCCTCCCGGGCAGCCTGCATCTTGTCCATCGCGGCGTCGAGCAGCGCATGCGCGGTCTCACGGAACGCGGGCCAGTCCTGCGGGTCGAGCCCGGCGTGAGGATCGTCTGCCATCGGAGTGTCTTTCGGGAGGATTACTGACTGGCCCAGAGGATACGCGCGATCCAGGCGATTTCGGAAGGCTTGAATTCGCGGGACGGATAGTCGGGGTTCAGCGAGGCGAGTTCGATGATGCGGGTATTCTTGCGGGCCAGGACTTTTGCCATCACTTCGCCCTGCGCGGTTTTCGCGACGACGCGGTCGCCGGGCTTCACCTCGGCGCCGGGGGCGACGATGATGCGGTCTCCGGCGCGGTAGGCGGGCTCCATCGAGTCGCCGCTGATCTGCAGGGCGTAGACCGTTTCGGTGCCGAGACCGGGGAAGCGCACATCGTCCCAGCCGGCGCCGACGGGAAAGCCGGCATCGTCGAAGAAGCCGTCCTGCCCCGCCTGGGCAAAGCCGATCAGCGGGGCCGAGCCGCCGCGGCGGCCTTCGACCAGCGCGGCGAAATCGTCAAAGCCGGCGCCGACCGCATCGAGCACGCGGGCGAGGCTTTCGGTCGTCGGCCAGCGCGGGCGGCCGTCGGCGCCTTCCCGCTTGGAGGGATTGAAACTGGTGGGGTCGAGCCCCGCCCGTTTCGCCAGTCCGGAGGCGGAGAGACCATGATACGCGGCGAGCTGGTCGAGCCCGCGCCAGATATCCTTGTGCTGCATGGGCGGGCCCGCGAGAAATATGGAAGTATTCCTATACTAGGAATATTCCCCTATCGTCAACGCTCCGGCGGTGTCCAGTCCGAAGGCCCCGCGGCACGCCGCCGGAGGCGCAGGGCGAGGCCGAGCGCGACACCAACGCCGATCGCCACGGCGAGATCTGCTACCACCGTCAGCACGAGTGTGAGGAGGAGCAGCAAACGGTCTTCCACGGGCAGCTTCGCGTGCTCGCGCCACTTGTGCGGCTCGCTCATGTTCCAGGCGGTGAGGATCAGGAGACCCGCCAGTGCCGGCAGCGCGAGCGCGCCGACGATCGGCCCGGCAAGCAGCATCAACAGCAGGATGGCGAGCGCGTGGACGAGCCCCGCGACGGGCGTCTTGCCGCCGGCCTTCACATTGGTGGCCGTGCGCGCGATGGCGCCGGTGGCGGGGAGGCCGCCGAACAGGCTGGAGCCGATATTGGCGGCGCCCTGCGCAATCAGCTCCGCATTCGGACGATGTTTGCCCTCGATCATCCGGTCGGCCACCATGGCGGAGAGCAGCGACTCGACGCCGGCGAGGAAGGCGATGATCAGGGCGGAGGGCAGCAATTCCTGGAGGCGGGCAAGCGAGATGTCCGGCAGGGCGGGCATGGGCAGATGGTCCGGCAAGGCGCCGAAGCGGCTGGTGATAGTTTCGACCGGCAACACGAACAGCGCGGCCGCGGCCGAGGTCAGCCCGACCGCAACGATCAGGCCCGGCCATTTCGGCGCGAGGCGGCGGAAGAGGACGATCAGGGCAAGCGTGACGAGGCCGATGCCCAGCGCGGAGAGGTTCAGCGTCTCCCGCCCGGCCCAGAGCGCGGGCAGCTTGTGCAGGAAGTCGGCCGGCAGGTTCGCGATCTCGAGGCCGAACAGGTCCTTCAGCTGGCTGGTCGCGATGATGATGGCGATGCCGATGGTGAAGCCGTTGACGACCGCTTCGGGGATGAACTGGATCAGGTTGCCCGCCCGCAGTGCGCCCGCGAGCAGCAGGATCACGCCCGCCATCAGCGTGGCGAGGACCAGCCCGTCAAAACCGTGATGGGCGATGACGCCGTAGACGACGACGATGAAGGCCCCGGTCGGCCCGCCGATCTGCACGCGGCTGCCGCCGAGCAGCGAGATCAGGAAGCCCGCGACGATGGCGGTGACGAGGCCCGCCGCAGGCTCGGCGCCGGATGCAATCGCGATGGCAAGGCTGAGCGGCAGGGCGACCATTGCGACGGTCACGCCGGCAAATACATCCGCCGCAAACAGCGGCCAGCTGTAGGTTTTGATTGTCGTCAGGAGTTTCGGTGTCACGGGCGCTGGCGGGCGGGGGCATTGGGCCAGCGTCCTTACCTCGGACCATCCGCTAGCAGATCAACCCGCGCCGCGCGATGTGGCACGGGTTCGCAGGGGTCAGAAGCGCCACGTTCCGCTGCCGCCTGCCCCGCCATCCGGCAGGAGGTGGCGGTGAGAGACGCCGTAGACGCGCGCTTCGCCAATGGCGAAGGCCATGCAGCCTTCGGGGAAGACCGGCCGGAACGCGTCGTGCAGCACGTTCAGCCCGCCCGCGAAGGCGCCCATGGCGGGCATCACGAGCCGCGCGCCATCCGACGCAAAGCAGCGCCGGCGCACCGAACGCCCGCGCCCGGCGACCTTGGCGACCGGATGAAGGTGGCCCGCCACCTCACCCGCCTCGCCGGTCGGCTCATGCCGGAAGACCAGCGGGCCGAGGCGCAGCACCTTGGCGGCGCGCCCGCCGAGATGGGCGGGTGGATCGGGATCGTGGTTGCCCTCGACCCAGATCCAGTCATGTGCGCCGGTCAGCGCCCGGATACGTTCGGCATAGGCCGCCGGCAGGCGCGATTCCGAGCGGCGGTCGTGGAAGCTGTCACCGAGCGAGATCACCGTCTCGGGCTTCAAGGCCGCGCAGAGTTTCTCGACCCGCGCGAGCGTGGCGGAGGTGTCATAAGGCGGAAGCATCTGGCCTGCGGCGGCGTAGTTCGAGCCCTTTTCCAAATGCAGGTCGGAGACGACGAGCACGCGCTGCGCCTCCCACCAGAGCGCGCCCTCGGGCAAGGGCGAGAGCATCTCCCCGGCAAGGTGGAGCAAGGTCTGTGCGGACTGGGTCGCGGCGGTGGTCATCGCGCACAGAACTGGCCCGATGCGGGGCCGGGGTCAACGCCGCAATGCGGCCAAGGTGGACAGGGCTGCAGCGCTCGGCTCTATTGCTGCTTCAACCGAAGACACCCGGAGGAACAGATCGTGGCTCAACCCAGATTTCGCATCGTGATGCTCGCCTCAATCAGCGCGCTGACGCTGGCCGCCTGCCAGGACGCTGCACCGCCCGCCGCCGCGCCGGAGGCTGAACCGGTGGTGGTCGCCGAGGAAGAGACGGCGACGGAAACCGTCTCGCTGCTGCCCAAAATGGTCTGCGGCCCGGACGGCTTCATCCGGCAGGATGCCACGCGGGAGTCGCTGGCGGAGACCTTCGGGGCGGAAAACCTTGTGGAGGAAGAGCTCGCCTGGGTCGACAGCGTGGAAACGGCGCTCGTGCTGTTCCCGGATGAACCGGCCATGCGCACCGAGATGTTCTGGCTGGACAAGACCAGCGGCGGCCCGCGCTATGTCAGTGCTGGCGGCGCGGAGAGCCAGTGGATCGGCCCGGGCGGCCTTTACGTGGGCGCGAGCCTTGAAGCTGTTGAAGCGGCCAATGGCGGCCCGTTCGAGCTGATGGGGTTCCAGAACCACAATGCCGGCGAAGTGGTTGATTGGCTGGGCGGCGCGCTGGCGGCAAAGCCCGGCGAGACCTGCGAGTTTGCCATGGTGATGGGGCTCTCGCCGGATGCGGCAAGCGAGGTGGTGGTTCCGGTCTCCGGTGATCCCGAAAAGGTCTACCGCTCCGACAGCCCGGAGATGCGCGCGGCCAATCCGTCCGCGGACGAACTGGCGGTGCACTTCTTTGATCCCTCGTAGCTAGCCCATCGCGTCGCGGACGAGGTCTTCTTCCGCTTCGCGCAGCACGGCTTCCATGGCTGAGGCCCCGAACACCGGTTCGCGGCCGACTTCCAGCATGACGGGCACGGCAAAGGGGCTGATCCGCTCCAGTGGCTTGTGCACGATGCGGCCTTCGATCCGGGCCAGCATGTCGGACAGGCGGCGCACGTCGAGCAGGCCGGTGGCGGCGTCCTGACGCGCGGTCTGCAGCAGGATATGGTCCGGCTCGTGGCTGCGCAGCACGTCGTAGATGAGGTCGGTCGAGAAGGTGACCTGACGTGAATTCTTCTCCGTACCCGGAAGGTTGCGGTGGATCAGGCCCGAGATGATGGCGCAGTGCGCAAAGGTGCGCTTCATCAGCGCGCTTTCGGAGAGCCATTCTTCCAGGTCATCGCCCAGCATGTCCGGATGGAACACCGCGTCCATGTCCAGGCCGCGCATGTCTTCCATACCCCAGACCGCCATCGCGTATTCACTGGCGACGAAGCCAGCGGGCTTGGCGCCCATCCGCTCCAGCCGCCGCGTGACGAGCATGCCGAGCGTCTGGTGCGCGAGACGCCCTTCGAAGGGGTAGCAGACGAGATAGTGGCGCCCGCCGCGCGGGAAGGTTTCGGCCAGCAGATGGTCCGGCGGCGGAATGGCAGAGCGCAGCTGCTGGATCTCGAACCATTCCCGGACGGGATCCGGCAGGCCGGTCCACTGCGCGGGATCGTGGATCATCTTCCGTACACGGTCTGCCAGGAAAGTCGTCAGCGGAAACTTGCCGCCATTGTAGGTCGGGATGGCGGGCGAGTCCGATTGCGCACGCATCACCAGCGCGTCCGTCCCGTCAATTGCCACCAGCCGCAGGATCTCGCCGCCGAACAGGAACGTGTCGCCGGGTGTCAGCAGGCTGAGGAAATACTCCTCCATCTCGCCGAGCTTGCGGCCGGCGCGGAGGGCGCGTTGCTCGCTGCTGGCCGGCAAGCCCGCCTTCGCCGCAAAGCTCGCAAGCCTTACAGACAGCATCGGCGCCTCGACGATCGCGCCCACATTCATCCGGTGCGCCTGCTTGTCGCGCGCCGTGCGGGCCACCCAAAGCCCGTCGCTGCGCCGCACGATCCGGTGGAAGCGGTCATAGGTTTTCAGCGCGTAGCCGCCGGTCGCGACGAAATCGACGATCCGCTCGAAGGTCTCCCAGTCGAGCCAGGCATAGGGCGCGGCGCGGCGGATTTCGTCGAACAGTTCGTCCAGCCGGAAACCCTCGCCGCAGGCGCGGCCCATGATGTGCTGGGCGAGAATGTCGAGCGCGCCGGTGCGCACGCCCTCGCCGTCGATCTCGCCCGCTTCCACTGCGGCCTCCGCGGCGCGGCATTCGAGCACCTCAAACCGGTTTGTCGGTACAAGGATGGCCTTGCTCGCCTCGTCCATCCGGTGATTGGCGCGGCCGATGCGCTGGATCAGGCGCGCGGCGCCCTTGGGCGCGCCCATCTGGATGACGAGGTCCACTTCGCCCCAGTCGATGCCGAGATCGAGCGTGGATGTGCACACCACTGCTTTCAGCAACCCCGCCGCCATCGCGGCCTCGACGCGTTGGCGCTGCTCGCGCACGAGCGAACCGTGGTGCAGCGCGATCGGCAGCCCGTCCTCGTTGGCGTTCCACAGCTCCTGGAACATCAGCTCCGCCTGGCTGCGCGTATTGACGAAGACGAGCGTCATCTTCGCGGCCTTGATCGCCTCATACACTTCGGCGACGGCGAACCGTCCGGAATGGCCGGACCATGGGATGCGCTCACGGGAGATGAGGATGTCGACGTCGGCCTTGACGCCGCCCGAGGCAGAGATGATGCGCGGACGTTCCGTCCGTCCACGTACATCCAGCCACTGAGCCAGCTCCTCCGGCTCGCGCACGGTCGCAGATAATCCGAGGAAGCGGCAGGCCGGCGCCCATTCGGCCAGGGTCGCGAGCCCCAGCGACAGCAGGTCTCCGCGCTTCGACGGCGTCAGCGCGTGGATCTCGTCGATGATCACGCAGCGCAGGTCCGCGAAGAAGGCGGCTGCGTGATCGGACGCGATCAGCAGCGCGAGCTGTTCCGGCGTCGTCAGCAGGATGTCCGGGGGCGTCTTGCGCTGCTTTTGGCGCACATGCGTGGCAGTGTCGCCGGTGCGGGTCTCGATGCGGATGGGCAGGCCCATCTCGTTTACCGGCGTCATCACGTTGCGTTGAACATCTGCCGCGAGGGCCTTCAGGGGCGACACATACAATGTGTGCAGCGCCGGAATGCCGGAGTTCGTTGCGCCGCGTTCAGACAGTTCGATTAAGGTGCCAAGGAAGCCCGCAAGCGTTTTGCCTCCGCCCGTCGGCGCGATCAGCAGGGCGCTTTCCCCCGACAGCGACGCCTCGGCCAGTGCCAGCTGGTGCGGACGCGGCGCCCAGCCACGCGCCGCAAACCACGCCTCGAAGGCGGGCGGCAACCGGAACGAAGGACCCTGCGTATCTGCCATGATGCCTCATTAAACTAACGCAAGACGCTGCGCCTGCCCTCTTTCCTTTTTGCCCCGGTGGAAACACCTACTCCCTCTGTTCCGCGTTCCCGGAGACCTCCCATGCACCGCCTTCTTGCCGCCAGCCTGCTCGTTCTTGCCGCTGCCCTGCCCGCCTCAGCGGACGCCGTGCTGGAAAAGGCGAAATCGGCCTCCAAGGAAGGCCCGCTCTATATCTATGATATCGACTTCAATGACGGCGACGACCAGTTCCGCATGACCGTCGACCAGAGCCAGCCCAACGGCAAGCGCGTCGTGAAGTTCGCGCCGGAAGTCTCCACGCTGAAGGGCGACTCCGCCAAGAAAGCCGACAAGCTGGTGAAAAGTACGGCCGGCGACATCTGGTGCAGCAGCTTTGCCGAGAACATCCCGGCGAATGCGAAGCGCGTGTCGGAAACCGCCGCCGCCGCGACCTACAGTTTCACGCCGCTGCCCGGCAAGCAGAAGGGCGAGGTGGCCGCCGCCTACAAATACCTCAAGGGCACCGCGACGATCGACAAGGCAAACGGCGCCATCCTCGCCTATGAAATGACCTCGCCCAAGGCGTTCAAGCCGATGCCGGTCGCCAAGGTCGACAAGCTGACCATGAAGGTGGCCTGCAAGGCGGCGCCGGATGGGCGCACCTATGTCGACTCGCTGGCCTTCAACCTGAAAGGTTCGGCGATGATGCAGTCGCTGGACCAGATGGAGACGCGCAGGATCACCAATCTGAAGGCGCTGTCGCAGTCTGGTTTCGGCACGCCCTGAAGCTGGCCGGGCGCCTGATCACTTTCGGTTCACCTTCGGCATTTCATATCTTGAACCCTGAGGCGGGCCCGCACTAAACCGGGCCGAACAGGTGGAGGGATTCAGACATGTCGTGGCTTGCCAATTTCCGGGCGCTTGCCCTGTCTTCCGTGCTGGCGATTGCCCCGGTGCTTCCCTCGGTTCCGGAATCCCCGCCGCAGGTGACCGCCGAGTCTGCCGCCGACGCCCTCTTCGCCCGGCTGGAAGCGCGCCCCGCCACATCCACCTCGAACCTTGATGTGGAAAGCCTGAACGCAGCCCTCGCGGGCTCGGCGCGGCTGAGCTACGACTTCGCGACCCAGGAAACGCTCACAGCGCCGACACGCCTGACCGGTTTCCGCTTCGAACTGCTCGGCGACAAACCCACGACTCTTTTCACGGCCGACGAAGTGCTCGTCTGGAACGCCGACACCGAGGCGCTGATTGCGCGCCTGAACGGCCAGCAGCTGGACACCACCCTCCGCCTGTTTGACCGGATCGAGATGTCCGGCCTCAAGTTCGACCTGACGGATTACACCAACGCCGTTGATGAGGCGGTTGCCGCAGCCATTCTCCCGGGCGAAACCGTGGATATCGGCTATGACGATGCGTCCATGAATGTCGGCCGCGTCATCCTCGGCGGCATGACTTTGCACCCCTGGACCTTTGAGGAGACCGAAGGCGAAGAGGAAGGCGTGGCGGCCATCCGCCTGATCTCGGCGCTCGCACGCAGCTTTTCGCTTGAGTCCACCGCCTTCATCGATGCCGACATCAGCCAGACCCTCACCGAGTCCGGCGCCAGCGGCACAATCGTTTCGAGCTATGACCGCCAGCTGATCGAAGGCTATGACCGCGGCGACATTGCTTCGATGATCCAGACGGGCGTCACCTTCTCGGGCTCGATCCCGGTGCCGGATGTCACGGCAGGGCTGGACGCGGCAGAGCTGGACGCAGCCCCGCTGACCTCGATGCGGTCAGTCGAGATGGCCGGCCGGTCCGGCTACTCGGCCTGGACGGGCCTGCGCTTCGCGTCCCTGCTCGAGTACGGCGAGCGCGGCGAGCTGCCTCCGATCACGGCCCGAGACCTCTGGAGCTTCGGCACCTACACGCTGGCAGACACCGAGATGAGCCTCGGCGGCAAACCGATGTTCGAGATCGGCCGTCTCGACATTGCGGCGGACAAGTTCGCCTGGTTCCTGCCGGAGCGCATCAGCGTGACGCATCAGGATGCCTCTCTGAACCTCGTGGAAATCCTGAAATGGGCCGAGGAGATCGAGCCCTCGGCGCCTCCGGAAGAGGGCGGCGAGCCGACCGTGGCAGAGATCATCGGCGTCCTTGAGCGCACGGGCCTCGGCAAATTGTCCGGCGACGGCGCCTTCTCGCTGACCTGGGACAGCGAAACCGGCAGCGCCCAGCTCGCCAGCAACAATACCTCTGACGGTCTCTACACGGATGAAACCCGGGTTGAACTTCGCTTGCCGACCTACGCGCAGCTTGTCCCGGTCTTCGGCGTTGACGGCAAGACGCCGGACCAGACCGCCCTTTCGGCGCTGCTCGACGAACAGTTCACCTTCATCGGCGGCCATTACAGCCTGTCGGATGGCGGCCTGCTGAACGCGCTCGCCGCGCTCACCATCGAGGTCGCCAAGTTCAGTGGCGAGGACGACCCGATGCTGGGCAACTTTGCCAACTCCACGCCGGAAGCCGTCCGCATGTTTGCCTCCGGCATGGTGATGTTCGGCGCCGGCGCGGTCTCGCAGGAAGTGCCGCAGGCCACCGCCTGGATCACCAGCCTGTCGCAGTTCATCAATACCGGCGGCACGTTCAAGATCGCGTTCGAGCCGGAGACCGCGCTGAGCGCCGCGGACTTCACTGGCGCAGGCGCCGACACGGGAATGGCCGAGTCACCCGATTTTGCAGAGCTTGTCGATCTGTTCGGACTGTCGATCACGCATGTGCCGGCCGCCGAAACGGCGGCAGGCTCGCCCTGATACCGGACTAGTTCAGCCGGCCAATGCGGGTCGAGCGGCGCACTTCGGCTTCGGCCGCAGCAGCCTCAGCGGCGGCCCGCTCTGCGACGCGCTCGGCGTCGGCGGCGTTCAGCGCCGTGACGACATCCGCCGTGAACCGGTCGATCTCGAACTGCGCGCCGCCGATGATGTCGAAGCCCTGGCGTACAACCACGGTATTCAGTGCCGGGATGATCACGATGTACTGGCCGCGGTTGCCCGCAGCATAGAACGTGCCGGCCGGCACGCCGGGCGACTTGTTCATCAGCCAGAACTGCGCGCCATAGCCATCCCCCGCTGCAGGCTGCGCCGGGGCGGGTGTACTGACGAACTCCACCCAATCTTCCGGCAGGAGGCGTTCATTCCCCCACATGCCGTCCTGAAGGTACAGCTGCCCGATGCGCGCGAGATCGCGGCCGGTGGCCCAGACCTGGCTCGACGAGATGAAGTCGCCGTTCCAGTCGATCTCCAGCGTGGTGTGCACCGCGCCGATCTTGTGCAGCAGTTTCTCGTATGGGAAGCGGTGGAAGAGGTTGTCGTCCTTCATCGCCTCGCGCAGTGCGCGCATCGCGATCAGCGTATCGTTGTTGGCGTATTTGAACCGCGTGCCCGGCTTCACTTCCAGCGAATTTTTCGCCGCCATGTCCATGACGCGGGCACCCGCGAAATACAGCCGGTCCGTACGCGAACCACTGTCGCCGCTGTCGAGGCCGCTGGCCATGTGCAGCAGGTTGCGCACCGTGATGGCGCGGCGCGGATCAGCTCCCTTGTTCCAGTCGGCGATCACCGCCGGATAGTCGATATCGATCAGCCCCTGGCGCCGCGCGGCGCCGATCAGCGTCGCCGTCAGCGACTTCGCCGCCGACCAGGTGCGCACCGGCGTCTCGTTGTCGATGCCCCGGTCATAGCGCTCGGCGACCACCTGCCCGTCGCGCACCACGATGACCGACGCCGTCCGCGTACCGCTGCCATAGGTGATCTCGTCAAACGCGGCCGACACTGGCGGATCGAGGCGTTCGGCTTCTTCGATCTTCAGCTCGATCTTGACGTTGGAGCCGATCGCGCTGCCCCGGTCCTGCGCCGGCGGCGCGGGCCATGAGGCAAAGCGCGGCAGGAAGCCGAGCGCCTCTTCGCCGGCGCCGGCCGGCAGCTGTGTGCAGCCAAAGCCGGGACGATAGGCGGCAATGCGCGGCGGCATGTCCGGCGCGTAGGTCACCGAGACGAGCTGGCGCGCCTGGTCGATCTCGGCTTCGGGCAGCTGGTCATACTGGCGCTGGTAGTCCGGATAGATGCCGGAGAGTTCGTTGCGCTCGATTTCCGGCAGGGTCTGACCTGCCACGAAGATTCCCGAGCAGATGAACGTGGCCTTCCAGCCAGCGGCCAGCGAGGCCTCCATCGCGTCTGTCGTGCCGCCCTCCTGGGCTGCAGACATAAGGGCGGGAACGGCGAAAAGCAGGGCAGCGGCGGCCACGCGAAGGGTGCGCATCGGGTCGGGTCTCCGGAGTTTGGGCGCAGTCTAGGCCCGGCTCCCGCAGGGGCAAGCCTGCCGCCACAGTTTCCAGCGGCTAAACGCGCTTCAACTTGACCCCATGCCAGCGCGCGGCGTTAATGCGGCTGACTTTCAGAAGGGAAGCCCCGAACATGCAACGCGTCCATCTGCTGGCAGCCGCCGGTCTCGCCGCCCTGCTCGCCGCCTGCGACCAGGTCCGGCTGCCGGGCGTCAACGACGCCTCACCCGCAACTCCCGCCGCCGAGGAGACGGACGTGATCGCGGCGGAGGCAGGTCCTGCTGCTCCGGAGACGGAAACCGAAGGCGAAACCCCGACGGTCGACCGCGATGCCTCGGACCTCGCAGCCGGAGACGCCGCCCTCGCCGATCCCGCCGGCATGCCCGGCCTTGGCGCCTTGTCGCTCCGGCCGACCCTCGCGCTCTACAACGCCGCCATCTGCGGCCAGCCCGCCGGCGCCGCACCGACGCCGACCGTCGCCTCCGTCGCGGGCGCGACCGAACTTGAAGAGCCGGTCGCCGGGGTCGAGGCGGTCAATGCCCTCGCCGCAACCCTCGCGGCTTTCCCCGGTATCGTGAAACTTGAGCCCCGGCGCGCCGACCCGACAGGCCTGATCGCCAGCGGGCATTGCAGCGCCGTGCGCATCCGCGCCAACTGGTTCGTTACCGCCGCGCACTGCGTCGACCAGCCCTATGACGAGATCCGGATGATTGGTGACGCGGCCAACCTGCGCAGTCCTGCTGCCCGCATCACGGCCGCCGAAACGGCCCTCTGCCATGGCGGTTATCTGGGTACTGACAATGGCTATTCGAACGACATCGCCCTGCTGCGCCTGTCTCCGGAGCAAGCGGCCCTGATCACCGCCGTGCCCATCGCCCGCACCGGCGCGACCAGCCTGGCGCTCGCGCCCGCGAACTATCCCACTGGCGAAATGGCCGGATGGGGCCTCACCCGGTTCGGCGGCCAGCTCTCGAACGACCTCTTGAAAACGGCCTTGAAGATCACTGCCGTCGGCCCGGCCGCCATCACTGTCGCCAGCCAGGGCGGCGCAGGCCCCTGCATCGGCGATTCCGGCGGCCCGCTCTATGTGACCGAACCCGACGGCGCCAAAACACTTGTCGGCATATTGTCCGTGGTCGAACAGAACCATGCGACCGGCCAGTTCTGCGCCGGCGACTATAATGGCCGCTACACCAACCTGCAGGGCTATGCGGGGTGGATCGACTCCGTCATCGCGCTATGTGAAGCGCAGCCGGACGTCTGCAAGTAGCCCCGGCCGCCGCCGCGACAAGGAGTGCCATGACCCGCGCCCTGCCCTGGCTGATCCTGCTGCTCGGCATCCTGCAGCCGCTATCCGGCGCACTTGAACCGGTGTTCGGGATTGGCACACCCATCGGCGCTGATACGGCCAGCACCGACGCACCGGAACAGCCCCTGCCCGCCTTCTTCTCGATCTGGGGCCTCATCTTCCTCGCTTATGCCGGTTTCGGCCTGGCGGGCATCCTGCGTCCCGCCACCTGGTTTCCGAAAGTTGGCTGGCCGATGCTCGCGGCGGGCGTCGCCAACATCGTATGGATGCTCAGCGCCCAGCTGATCGTCTCCCAGCCGCTGAACTTCCTGCTGCTCGCGCCGATCTTCGCCGGCGCTTGGATTGCCGCCGCACGCGTTCAGGCCCTGCGCGCCTCCGATAGCGGCCTCACGCTGAACGTTGCCGACGCGGCCTCTAGCCTGCTGGCCGGCTGGATTTCGGTCGCCACCGCCATCTCGATACCGCTGACTATCCGCACCTTCACCGGCCTCGCACCGACCGATTTTCCCTGGCCGATGTTCTGGACGACTTTCGCGACCGCCTGCCTTGCGTCCTGGCTGTTTTCGACGCGCATCAGTCGCAGTCTCTGGTTCTTTGCCGCGCTCGGTTGGGGCCTGCTCGGGGTTGTCCTCAACAACTGGCTGCGCACCGAAATGCACCTTCTGGCAGGCATGGCGGCCCTCGGAACTGCAACAATCCTGCTGCTGCGGGTGACGAGGCCGCCAAACCGCTTTAAATCCGCGGCATGACCCGTCTCACGATCCCTACGCCGTCGCAGATCCTTCTGGATATCGATACCTCCGGCTGGCCCGCCTGGGCGGCCGCCATTTGGCCGGACGCCGTGAAATGGGGCCTGGTCGTCGCCTCTGTTGCGCTGATCTGGGTGATTGGCTCCCTGATCAAGTGGCTGGTCCTGTTCATCGGCCGGCGGATGACGCCGAAGGACCAGCCGTCTGAAAGCACGCCCTGGGACCTTGCCGCCTCGACCGCGCGCTTCTTTGCGTTCATCCTGCTGATGCCGCTGCCGCTCGGCCTTGCAGGCTACGACTGGCGCAGTCTCGTCAACGAGCGCGGCCCGGGCGCCATCGCCGCGGTGATGATCCTTGTCATCGCCTTCGTCCTAGCCAACACGATCTCGCGGTCGCTGCGCCGGTTCGGCCAGCGCGCGCACGCCCATTCCGGGGCGGACGACACGCTGATCGCCTTCTCGGCCTCGCTGATCAAATACATCATCTTCGCGGTGGCCATCGTCTTCGCGCTGTCGCAGCTCGGCTTCCCTGCGGCCTCGTTGGCGGCCGTGCTCGCGGCGGCAGGTCTCGCCATCGGCCTGGCGCTGCAGGACACGCTGAAGGCCGTCGCCGCCGGCGTGATGCTCGCGATCTTCCGTCCGTTCCGGATCGGCGACTATGTCGGCGTGGCAGACCTCGAAGGCACGGTGACCAACATAACGCCCTTCACCACCTCGCTGCGCCAGATCGACAACAAGGTGGTCTCGATCACCAACGACCAGGTCTGGGGCGATCCGCTGATCAACTTCACGGCCGAGTCGCAGCGCCGCCTCGACCTGTACTTTGACGTCTCCTACGAAGATGACCTCGACCACGCGCTCAAGGTGCTCCTCGACACTGCCAACCTGCATGAACACGTGCTGCAGAAGGACACGACCTGGACAGGTGTGCACGCGCTGGCCGACTCAAGCGTCAAGCTGCGACTGCGGGCCTGGGTCGCGACGTCGGACTTCGTCCAGATCCGGGCCGACCTCTTTAAGGCGGTGAAACAGGCCTTCGACCGCGAAGGCATCTCGATCCCGTTCCCCCATCAGGTGCACGTTGAATACAAGGCCAAGGGCGGCGACGCCAAACCGGCGAGCCCCAGCGGTGAGTGAACCAGCTCCTCCGCCCCCGGAGCAAATACCGGCGCCGGTCGCCGCGCCGCCGCCCGCGCCCGCCGTCCAGAAACCCTTCCTCGTGCGGACCTTCAGCCTGAGCGTGGGCCAGGCGCTTCGCCTGCTCGGCATCAGCACGCTGGTGGGCTTTTTCGTCCTTGCCTTCGACTTTGCGCCAACCGGCGCCACGTTCGATCTCGGCGGCGCCTTCACCGCCATCATCCACCGCGCCTTCACCGCCATCGGCTGGGCCTTCGACAGCTTCTGGAAGCCGGCCCTCGCGGGCGCCGTCGTCGTCCTGCCGGTCTGGGCCCTCTGGCGCCTCGTGCGCGCGCCGTTTCGAAAAGAGCCCTAGACCACCGGCAGCGGCGGCGCGGTCAGCTTGAGCAGCTGCTTGCCGACATTCTTGCCTTCGAACAGCCGCCGCAGCGTCGCCGGGCAATTCTCGAACCCGTGCTGCACATCTTCGACCGTTTTCAGCTTGCCCTCTGCGATCAGT
>JBBSDJ010000034.1:0-24305 GCA_038249555.1 Caulobacterales bacterium | reverse complement strand
GCCGACTGGGCACCGGCCATCGAGGGGGCGCGGGTGATCGACCTGTTTGCGGGCTCCGGCGCGCTGGGGCTGGAGGCGATGAGCCGGGGCGCGGCCTTCTGCCTGTTCGTGGAAACCGACGCGGCCGCGCGCGGCGCCATCCGCGACAATATCGAGGCGCTGGGCCTGTTTGGCGCCACGCGCCTGCACCGGCGCTCGGCGACCGACCTGGGGCCGAAACCGGCGGGTGTCGGCGGCCCGTTCTCGCTCGCCTTCCTCGATCCGCCCTATCACAAGGGGCTGGTGCAGCCGGCGCTGGACTGCCTTGCGGGCGGCGGATGGCTGGCGGAGGACGCGCTTGTGGTGGCGGAAACCGGCGCGGACGAGATGCTGATGTTTCCGGGCTGGACGCTGATCGATGCGCGCGAGTATGGCGCGGCGCGGGTGAGCTTCCTGAACAGAAAGTAATCCGGTCACGGATTCTGTTTGTCCGGAAATTGTGGTTCCTTCTCCGTTTCGAATGGGGAAGCACAGCATGCTGATGGATCGAAGAACCGTGTTGGCTGGGGCCGTTGGCCTGCCGCTTGTGCCGGCGGCGCTGGACGCGGCCTCTCCACTGGCGCGCCGCATGTTCGTGTTTGATCCGCAAGAAGGTGTGGCGGAAATCGTCAGCGCGATCCTTGCGCAGAGCTTCGGTGTGGAGGTTGATTTCGTGCACGAAGGCGCGGAGCAGGCGCGCAGCCTTGTCGCCAGGCACCCCCAGGCCTATGGCGCTGTCTTCTGGAGGCATGAGCTCAATCTGCACGTCGCCGAAGTCCGGTCGCCGGTACGGTCGAACGAATTGCGCTGCCCGTTTACTGTACGCCAATTGATCTCGCACGTTGAAGCGGTGACCGGCTGAACCCGAAGTGACACACTCCTGCGACCGTGATGCCTTTCAGGTCTCGAGAAACTCCTTGCGGACATCGAAGCTGGATTTTTCGTGCTGACATCCATGGCGCTCTTACTTGGCTAACAAAAACAATTTCTGTCATTCAGTATGTGCAAGCCTTAACCAGGCCGCACTCAACCTATAAGGTCTGATGCTGTGCAAGATTCTATGTCACGCTCGACGCTCCGTACGCGGAATACACCGTTTGTATTTATGCCGCGAATGAGATAGCCGGAGGGTGCGCGTTGGATGCGATAACACCAAGTGCCACTTTCATAAGTAAAGCAGGCCTGCCCGGATTCCTTGACCGTCATTCTGCCCTCTGAAATGCGCCCTTCGAAACTGAAAATTGAGCGTCCGTCCGGCTCTATGCACTCGGTAAATGGCTCCCCTGTCAAACTTGAGCCCGTCATTCTGGTTCCAGGAAATTCTGCCTGGATCTCCTTGGCCGAGAGCACCTCATTCGGTGCTTTAGACTCGGCGCCTGCAGCGCATGCAAAAACTACCAGCTTGAAAAGCAAAAGCAGAAGAACGCGCACGCCTGACCCCTTAAGTTGAATCAAACCTATCAAGTCCGGGCCGGGATACAAGGAGATTCAAGTTGGCTTGGGCACAAAGTCGAAATCTCAGCTTTCCAAAAACTCCTTCCGGATATCAAAGCTCGACTGTTTCGTGCCGACATCTTTCGCGCAGTCGGCGAGCCATCGGCCGGCGGCCTCGTAGCCCTTGTCGTGCAGTTCGGTGAGGAGGCGCCATCGGGTGTCGGACTTGGTGGCGAGGTTGTAGCTGATCAGGTCCTGCCCGCCCTTGATGGCGTGGATGTTCAGCCTGCGGTATTTCTTCATCATCGGCTCCTTCAGCATGCCGTCGTCGATGAGGCGCTGGACGAAGGCGATGGCGCGCAGCTCGCCGATGAGGGAGGCGTTGAAGCTGATCTCGTTGAGGCGCTCCTGGATTTCGGCGGCGCGTTTGGGTGTGCCCGGCCGCGTCAGCGGATTGAGGATGACGAGCAGCACATCGGCCGGGGCGCCGGAATAGACGAGCGGGAACAGGCTGGGGTTGCCCATGTAGCCGCCGTCCCAGAAGGGTGTGCCCTCGATTTCAACGGCCTGGAAACTCTGCGGGAGGCAGGCCGAGGCGAGCACGGCGTCGGCGTTGATCTCCGCCTTCGAGAAGACGCGTACCTTGCCGGTTTCGACATTTGTAGCGGAGATGAAAAGCTTGAGGCCGGAGGCGTGCACGGCTTCGAAATCGATCTCGGCTTCGACCAGCTTGCGCAGCGGATTGTAGTTGAACGGGTTGAGGTCGTAGGGGCTGGCGAGGGATTGCAAGGCGGTGGCCATGGCGAAGCCGGCCGGGCCGAAGGCGCCGAGGGCGGAGCTGGCATCCGAGACCTTTCGCCAGAGCGATTCGAGTTCCTTGCGGGCGCCTTCGGGGCCGCCCTTGGCGCGGCCGGCGGCGAAGGCCACCGCGTTGAGCGCGCCGGCGGAGGTGGCCGAGATCGCTTCGATATGCAGGCTTTCCTCGCGGGTCAGACGGTCCAGCACGCCCCAGGTATAGGCGCCGTGGGCACCGCCGCCCTGCAGGGCGAGGCTGAGGGGGCGGGGTTTTCCATTGGCCTTGGCCATGGCGGGGCTCCTTTGCGCGCGCGGCCTGCCCCTGCTAACGGAGTGCGCAGATCACCGCCAGCCCCGGAGACCGGATGCCTGCCCTGCAAGACCCGCCTGCCTCCGGCCCGCGCAGCTTGACGATCCAATCGGTCGGCGCGCAGGGCGACGGGCGCGCGCAGGAGAATGGCGCGTGGGTGAATGTGCCGTTTACCCTGGCGGGGGAGACGGTGCGCGTGGACGGCGCGGGCGAGCGGCTGAAGCTGCTCGAGGTTCTGACGCCATCGCCGGAGCGCGCCAAACCGGCGTGCAAGCATTTCGGAGCGTGCGGCGGATGTACGCTGCAACACATGGCGCCGGCGCCTTATGCGGATTTCAAGCGTGACCAGATTATCCGTGCCCTGAGCGCACGCGGACTGGACGCCGACGTCGCGGAGACCTGGACCACGCCGCCCGGATCTCGCCGGCGGGCGGCGTTCACGGCGAAACGCTTCGGCAAGCAGGTGGCGATCGGCTTTCATGCGCGAAAGAGCCATGAGCTGGTGGCGATCAGCGAATGCCCGGTGGCGCGCCCCACGATCGTGGCAGCGCTGCCGCGGCTCAAGGAGATCGCCGGATACCTGCTGGGAGGCCAGGACGGTATCGGCCTTCTGGTGACGGAGACGGCCTTCGGTCTCGACCTGCACATCACGGGTGTTCCGAAGGACGCTAAGGCGCTTGCCCGCGCGGAGGCGGCGAGCGCAGCGCTGCGGGCGGGGTTTGCGCGGATATCCATCGAAGGCGCGGACGTGCTGACCGAGCGGCGGCCAAGCCTTCCGGCCGGCGCCGCGCAGCTGTTTCCCCCGCCCGGCGGCTTCCTGCAGGCCAGCGCCGAGGCCGAAGCGGAGATGGAGCGGATCGTGCGCGAACATCTGAAGTTTGCTGCGAGCGTCGCGGACCTTTTCTCCGGGTGCGGAACATTTGCACTGCGCCTCGCGGCCGAATCAAGCGTGCTGGCCGCCGAAGGCAATGCGGAAGCGATCGAGGCGCTGAAGGCGTCGGTGCGCGCGGCGCATGGGCTGAAGCCGTTGACCGCCGAAGTGCGCGACCTGTTCCGCAATCCCTACGGCGCCCGCGAACTTGCGCGGTTTGACGGTCTCGTGCTCGACCCGCCGCGCGCGGGGGCGTCAGCGCAGGTGGCGGAGATCGCGAAATCGCACGTGCCGAAGGTAGCCTATGTCTCCTGCGATCCGGCAACGCTGGCGCGGGACCTGCGCACACTGGTGGACGGCGGCTACCGGATTGTCCGTATACACCCCATAGACCAGTTTCTCTGGTCGGCGCATGTCGAGGCGGTCGCGCTGCTGGAGCGCGCGCGATGACCGGCAAGCCGCAACCCGCTGTGGGCACAGTCTGCTTCAAGGGCGACGACGTGCTGCTGATCCGCCGGGGCACGAAGCCGCTGGCGGGCGACTGGTCGATTCCTGGCGGGCGCATCGAGTTCGGTGAGCGGGCCGAGGCGGCGGCGCTGCGTGAGCTGGCGGAAGAGACCGGCGTGACCGCACGGCTCGTAGGCCTTGTCGATGTCGTCGACGCGATCTTCACCTCGCGCACGACAGGCGCGGTGGCGCGCCACTATCTGCTGTTCGACTATGCGGCCACGTGGATCTCCGGCGAGCCGGTGGCCGGCGATGACGCTGACCATGCGGAATGGATCTCACTGGTGCGGCTCGCCGAGCTGCCGCTGTGGGACGAGACGCGGCGGGTGATCGCGGCAGCGAAAGAGATGGTTTCCAAATCCTCCACTTGACCCGCCCTAGCGTCAGGTCTGTGTAGAGGGTCCAGATATCAGAACATTTCCAGGGAGGAACTTTCTTCATGACCTACAAACCCTTCGATCTCAGCGGCAAGGTCTGCGTCGTCACCGGCGGCAACAAGGGCATCGGGCTCGGCATGGTGGAGGCGCTGGCGGCGTCCAACGCGGATGTCGTGATCTGGGGCCGCAAGGCGGACGACAATGCGTCCGCGGTGAAGTCCGCCTCGAAACTCGGCACCGGCAAGGTGAAGGCCTGGGTCGTCGATGTCGGCGAGGAAGACCAGGTCGTGAAGGCGATGAAAGAGGCCGAGGAAGAATTCAAGCGCATCGACGCGTGCATCGCGAATGCCGGCGTCGGCCGCGGCTCGCTCGGTTTCGAGACGATGACGCTGGACACCTGGCGCTACAACCAGCGCATCAACTCCGAAGGCGCGTTTTTCACGCTGCGCGAGGCAGCCAAATCGATGGTGGCGCGTGCCAAGGCGGGTGATCCGGGCGGCAGCCTCGTCGGCACGGCCTCG
This sequence comes from Caulobacterales bacterium, assembly GCA_038249555.1. Classification (GTDB taxonomy): domain Bacteria; phylum Pseudomonadota; class Alphaproteobacteria; order Caulobacterales; family Hyphomonadaceae; genus Hyphomonas. Next base: position 19,472 of record JBBSDJ010000034.1, on the reverse strand, counting down.
CTGGCCGGCATCGAAGGCGCCGGCCGCAACCAGGCCTACGCCCACACCAAGGGCGGCCTGATCGCCATGATGAACGCCTGCGCGGTGGAGTACGGCCGGTATGGCATCCGCGCGAACTCCATCCTGCCCGGCTGGATAGCGACCGACATGACGGAAGGCGCGCAGGGCAATGACGCCTTCGCGACGAAGGTCATCACGCGCGTGCCGATCCGCCGCTGGGGCGAGCCGGCCGATTTTGGCGGCATCGCAGTCTACCTCGCCTCGGATGCGTCGAAGTATCATTCCGGCGATACGCGGGTGATTGATGGCGGCTACGCGAAGTTCTGATTCGCGCCCACCGCGAGACGCCGAGGCAAAGAAAAAGGCCGCTTCCCGAAGGAAGCGGCCTTATCTTTTAGACCGGAAAACCGATCGCTCTGAGATTACTCAGGAGCGGTTTCGGTGGTCGTTTCGGTCGTGGTTTCGGTCGTGGTGACTGCTTCGACAGCGCCGTCAACGGCTTCGGTCACGACTTCGGTCGTCTCTTCGACGGTTTCGGTCACGACTTCAGCAGCCGGCTCAACGGCTTCAACAACCACTTCTTCGACGGTTGCTTCTTCAGCAGCCGGAGCGGCTTCTTCCGTGGCGCCGCAAGCGGCGAGGACGAGAGCCGAAGCAGCGGCAGCAGCGAGGATCAGTTTTTTCATGATGGTAGTACCCCTGTTGAGATGTTCTTGCGAACGGTTGGGCTTTAACACCACTTCAACATTGCCGAAAGTTAATTTTACAGCTTTGTTGAACCGTCGCGGTTCGGTTGAAGGACACCCTCGCCCGCCTAGGGAAGAGGGCAGTTTCCAGCCGGCGCCGATTATTCGGCAGCGGCTTCTTTGGTAACGCCGTTTTCGGCATCCGCTTCGGCCGGGCCAACTTCGCCCTCGGCTTCGACAGGAACCTCAACGGCTTCGGCTTCACCATCGGCTTCAGTGTCCGTGGCATCACCCGCCACTTCGACTTCCACGATCTCACCTTCGACTTCCGGCTCGCCTGCATAGGCGAAACCAGCGAAGAGAATTGCAGCGGCAGCGCTTGCCAACAGTTTGGTCATTCGAGCTACTCTCTCCAGACATCCTGCCCAGCGGGCTGATCCGCGGACGCACGCGCTCTTGCCCTTTGATCAGGGCCAGATTGCGGCAAAGAAACGGCAAATCTGATGAAATTGCGGCACTGAAGGCATTTCGCCAAAGACTCTTGCGTTGACCTTGCGGCGCCAGCCTAAGGATTGGGCATAGAAACCGACCCAATGGAGAGACCCCATGGCGCTGAAAACCCGGCTGACCGACCTGCTGCACGTCCAGCACCCTATCATGCTGGCAGGCATGGGCGGGGTTTCCTATGCGGAAGTCTGCGCCGCGATGTGCAATGCAGGCGGCTACGGCGTGCTCGGCATGGCCGGCACCTCGCCTGCCTTCATCGCCGGCCAGATGAAGAGGGTGAAGGAACTCGCGCCCGGAAAGCCGTTCGGCGTGGACCTGCTGGCCGCCAGCCCCGAGAGCCTCGAGGAATCGGTCGACGTGATCATCCAGGGCGGCGCTGATTCGTTCGTGGCCGGCCTCGGCGTACCGCTGCCCATCATGGCGCGGCTGAAGGCGGCCGGTGTGAAGGTCATGGTCGTCGGCGGCGCCGTGAAGCATGCGATCAAGGCCGAGGAAGCCGGCTGCGACGCCGTGATTCTCCAGGGCGGCGAAGGCGGCGGTCATACGGGTCTCGTCGGCACGATGCCGCTGGTGGCGCAGGCCGTCGAAGCGGTGAAGATCCCGGTGATCGCGGCCGGCGGCATCTATGACGGGCGCGGCCTCGCCGCCGCCCTGGCCCTCGGCGCCGAGGGGGTCTGGATGGGCACGCGCTTCATCGCCTCCGCCGAAGCCCACGCCGCCAACATGTACAAGAACGCCGTGGTCGAGGCCGGCGACACCGACACGACCCGCACGCGTTGCTACTCGGGCAAGCCGATGCGCTGCCGCACGAACGAGTACATCAATGACTGGGAAACCCGCCCGCAGGACATCAAGCCGTTCCCGTTCCAGGCGATCCACTCGACCCAGACCGGCGTGATCGGCGGCATCGGCGGCATCACCGACGAGGCGAAGCTGAACCCGGACACAAGCTGCTTCGCCATGGGCCAGTCGGCCGGCGGCGTACGCGAGGTGAAGCCGGTGGCGGCCATCGTCAGCGACATCATGCGCGATGCGGAAGCCTCCATCGCGCGGATGGCATCGCTTCGGGTGAAGGCCACCACGTAAGCAAGGGCCAGCTGGCACTGCCCTCGCATCGGCCTATGTTCGCTGGTGGATACGAAGCGAGGCGATGTTGAAATTGGGAACGATCCTTCTCGGCGTGACGCTGGCGGCGGTGCTGCTCGGCGGGTGCTGGCTGTATACGCCGGACAAGCCGCGCACCGTTTTGGAGAAGGCCTATCTCCGGCAGGCCGGCGACATGCTGACGGTCGCCGGCACCCAATTGCATGTGCGCGATGACGGGCCGAAGGACGCGCCGGCGATCATCCTGCTGCACGGCTTCGGCTCCAGCCTGCATACGTTCGAGCCCTGGGCCGAGGCGCTGAAGGCGGACTACCGCGTCGTCCGGCTCGACCTGCCCGGCTCCGGCCTCTCGCCGCCGGACCCGACCGGCAACTATGCCGACACACGCTCCATCGCCTTGATCCTTGTACTGATGGATCAGATTGGCATCGACAAGGCGGCAGTCGCCGGCAATTCCATTGGTGGGCGGATTGCCTGGAACATGGCGGTTGACCATCCGGAGCGGGTTTCGAAACTCGTGCTGATTTCGCCGGACGGATTTGCGAGCCCCGGCTTTGCCTATGGCGAGAAGGCCGATGTGCCCGCCGTGATGAAGGCGATGCGCTTCACGCTTCCGAAATCCGCGATCCGGCCGAACCTTGCGGCGAGCTACGGCGACCCGAAGCGGCTGACCGAAGCGACGGTCAAGCGCTATCACGACTTGATGCTGGCGCCCGGCGGGCGCGGCGCGCTGCTCGCGCGGATGGAGCAGACCGTGCTGACCGATCCGGCAACGCGCCTGCCGCAGATCAAGGCGCCGGTGCTGCTGCTCTGGGGACGCAAGGACCGGCTGATCCCGTTCAGCAATTCGGCGGACTACACGAGGCTGTTGCCGGACAGCCGCCTCGTCGCCTTCAAGGGCCTCGGCCATGTGCCGATGGAAGAAGACCCCGCGCAGTCACTCGTCCCGCTGCAGGAATTTCTGGCGGAGTAGGCTCCGCGCAAGCAAGTTCCGCAAGATTTGTCAAAACGAGTTGTGCCAAGGTTCCTTCAGCAAGGGAGCGCGCAGCGATGGCCGACAGCCCAAACACCAGCCATCCGACCTATTTCGACAGGGTGGAACGGGTGCGCGCCCATATCCGCGCGAACCTCGACGAGGACCTCGACCTAGATGTGATCGCCGAGGTCGCCTGCCTGTCGCGCTTCCATTGGCACCGGATTTACCAGGCGATGACTGGCGAGACTGCGGCGCAAACCGTCCGGCGTTTGCGTCTGGCACGGGCCGCCGAGGACCTCGCGCATACCTCGCGGCCCCTGACGCAGATTGCGGAACGGGCGGGATACGCCTCCCAGTCTGCGTTCACGCGGGCGTTTGCCGCAGCGCACGGACTCGCTCCGGCCGCATTCCGGATCGCCGGCATGCACGCCGCCCTTCAGCAGGCCATCTCGGAGGACAATGCCATGGCTTTCAACATCGACATCCGCACGCTTCCCGTCCGGCCTGCGGTCGGGCTCCTACACAAGGGGGCCTTCAACGAGATCGGTGAAGCCTTCGAGCGATTGTTCGGCCTGCTGGGCGCGCATGGACTTACCCCGCATGTGCGTGTTCCGTTCGGCCGCTACCGTGAAGGCCCGGACGGCGTGCCGGTGGACGAGCTGCGATCGCATGCGTGTGCGTTCACGGACATCCGGATTGAACCGCCATCGCCGCTTGAAGCGTTCGATGCTGGCGGCGGAACCTATGCGGTCCTGACCTACAAGGGACCCTATTCCGCGATGAAACCCGCCTATGACTGGCTGTTTGGCGTCTGGCTTCCGAATTCCGGGCGTGAGCCGCGCGACGAACATGTCCTCGAAATCAATCTCAACACGCCGATGGATTCGCCGCCTTCCGAACTGCTGACCGAAATCTGCCTGCCGCTGGAGGACTGACCATGGCCCGGAAAAGCTGGACCGAAAGGGTCAACGATGCGCGCCCTCACGAAGTAAAACCGTGCGCGAAGGATTTTGCCGACATCAAGCGCGGGCAACGCATGTTGTTGACAACCGCCCGGGATTTGGCTGGCGCTGTGCGGACAATACCGCGCGGTCAGGAAGTGGACATGAAAACTCTGCGGGCGCGTCTGGCGCGCGCGTTCCGGGCAGAGACGGCGTGCCCTGTCGTCACCGGCATTCATTTGCGGGCGGTGGCGGAAATGGTGGGCGAGCAACTCGATGCCGGTGTCGCGCCGCGCGACGTCGTGCCGGTGTGGCGCGCCATGCCGGAAGGCGCGCCGATCTGGAAGCGGATCGAGAACGGCCGTTCAAGGCTCGCGGCGCAGCGCAAGGCGGAAGGGCTGCCCGGCTAGAGCCAGCCGCGCCATTTGAAGAAGAGGTAGGGCAGCACGGCCGACATCACCATGAGCGCAAGCGCGATGGGGTAGCCGTAGACCCAGTCCAGTTCCGGCATGTGCTTGTAGTTCATGCCGTAGATCGACGCGATGAGGGTCGGCGGCAGAAACACCACGGCGGCGACGGAGAAGATCTTGATGATCGCCGTCTGCTGGATGTTGATCATGCCGAGCGTGGCATCGAGCAAGAAAAGCATCTTCTGCGTCAGGAAACCGGAATGGTCACGCAATGCCTGAACATCGGTGGCGAGCGTCTTGAGCCGGTGTTCAATGACCTTGCCGGGCTTGCGCTCCGGGGCCAGGGACGAGTCGAACGCGAGCAGGCGCTGAAGCGAAATCAGGCTGTCCTGGATTTTCGAGATCAGGTCTCCCTTGTGGCCCACTTCAACCAGCACTGCCTGGAAATCGCATTGGCGCGCGTTGGGGGTGCTCTTTGCCCCCTTGGCTCCACCGGCCGCCGCGGCGTTGCGGACGCTGGCGGGCGCCTGCGTGAAGAAGACCTTTTCCGACAGCATGTCGAGATCATGGCCCGCGCGTTCCAGCAGGTCACCGATCCGTTCGATGACGCCTTCGAGGATGCCTATCAGGATCTGGTCCGCCGAATAGGTTCCGGATTTCTGGCAGCGCGCGACGAACGTTTCGATCGCCCTTGGTTCCTCGTAGCGCACCGTGATCACCTTTTCTCCCGTCAGGATGAAGGTGATTGGCGAGACTTTCACCATGTCATCATCGGTGCGAGACAGCATGTTGGCGGTCAGGAAGTGGGCCCCGTCTTCCGAATAGAGACGGCTCGACAGCTCGATCTCGCTCATCTCCGCAAGGGTGGGCACGCCGATCCCGAAGGCGCGTTCCAGAGCCGTTTCCTCATCCGGGGTCGGCCGCAGCACATCAACCCACACTGCCGTGTCGAGCGCGCCAAGATGTTCGCCGTCCAGCACAAACTTGCCGGACGCATTGGAATAGGTGCGGATCATGTACGCCTCGGCAACCGGTCTTGAGCTTGCCCACGTCTGCGGCAAGTCGGCCCCGGTTGCAACGCTGCGAGCGCCTCTAGCGGGCCGGAGTCAGGCGCAGCAGGCGGGCGCCGTCCTCGTCTTCCAGCACGTAGACCGAGCCGTCCGGGGCTTCTTCAACCTCGCGCACACGCTTGCCCCAGGTGTAGCGCTCGGCTTCGGCGGCCGTGCCGTCCGGCTGGATCGCGACCCGCACGAGCGCTTTCGAGGACAGGCCACCGATCAGCGCATTGCCTTTCCAGTCAGAAAAGAGGCTGCCGTCGTAGATATCGAGACCTGCGGGGCTGATGGCGGGCACCCAGTAGGCTGCGGGCGCGGCGAATTCAGGGCGCGTGGCATGGTCCGGAATCTCGCGGCCGTCATAGTGGTCGCCGTTCGAGACTTCCGGATAGCCATAATTCTGTCCACGGACGATCAGGTTCAGCTCATCGCCATGCTTCGGACCCATCTCGTGGACCCACAGCTTGCCATCGGGGGCGAAGGCAATGCCCAGCGGATTGCGATGGCCGAGGGTCCAGACTTCTGCGGCCGGGCCGCCCTGGCTCACGAACGGATTGTCGGACGGCACACTGCCATCGAGATTGAGGCGAACGACCTTGCCGAGCGTCGAGCCCATGTCCTGGGCAGGCGTGAACTTCTGACGCTCACCGGACGTGATGAACAGGTGGCGATCCGGCGAGATGGCGAGGCGGTGGCCATAGTGGCCATTGCCGGGCACGGAATCGAACTGGCGCCAGATGACGCTCCGGTTACGGAGGATGCCGCCGGTCTCGGTCAATTCAAGTGTCGCAAGCTCAACGGCTGCGCCGGACAAGTCTTCATTGTCGGCGTCGCGCTCGACATAGGATATGTAGACCTGCCCCGTTGTCGCAAAATCCGGGTGCAGGATGATATCACCCAGGCCGCCCTGGCCTTTCGCCTCGACATCCGGGCCGCCGGTCACTTGTCCGGCTTTTGAACCATCGGCCTTCAGCAGCCAGATCGTTCCGGCTTGCAACGTCACCAGCGCGCGTCCGTCCGGCAGGAAAGCCATGGCCCAGGGACTGTCGAACGTTTCCAGTTCCTCGGCCTGCAGGACGCTACCGCTGGTCCCGGTGATCTGGAATCCGGCTTCGGCGCCAGACTCTGCAGCAGGCTCTACCGTATCCGTTGCAGGGCTGGCGCAGGCCGCGAGCACAAGGACAGACGCGGCGGCTGCAAGGGCAGTCAATTTCAGGTGGGTCATGGCTTTCTCCGTTGGCGGATCAACGCGCGGCAAAAGCCGCAGGTTTCACAAGATGTTTCATCGGTTTTCCGGCGAGATAGAGCGCCAGATTGGCAAGGAAAGTCTCGTCTGCACCGGCGACCGTGCCCGGCGTGTCGGAGCTGTCATGCGGCGTGATCGCGATCCTCGGGTGGCTCCAGAGCGGACTTTCCGCCGGCAGCGGCTCGGTGCGCGTCACGTCCAGCGCGGCGAAGGCTGGCCGGCCGCCGTTCAGCGCCGCGATAAGCGCATCTTCATCCACCAGTGCGCCGCGGCCCAGGTTCATGAAAAGGGCGTCCGGCGTCATCGCCGCAAAGAAGGCCGCGTTGGCCATGTTCTCGGTTTCGGGCGTGTGCGGCGGGCAGAGCAGAACCACATCGGCGCGCGGCAATTCCGAGAGCAAGCTGTCCGGATGGGCAATCCGCGCGGCGCCGTCAGCGGGACCCGGCGAGCGGCGCAGACCGGTCACCTCGCCGCCCAGCGCGGTCACCCGACGGCCCACCGCCTGTCCGATCGAGCCGTAGCCGACCACCAGCCAGCGTGAGCCGCGAATCTCCCGTGCCCGCACCCGCTGCCATTTGCCTTCGGCCTGCAAAGCCCGGTGGTCAGGGCCGCCGCGCAGGAAGTCCAGCGCCTGCCAGAGGGCCCATTCGGCCATCGATTCGGCCTGCGTGTGATTCGTCGTGTAGAGGCGCGCCTTCTGGCCGATCATCATCAGGGCCGGGTTCTCGATGCCGGCGGCGGCGGACTGGAACCAGTCGAGCGACGGGCTTTTGAGGATGGCCGTCATGTAGTCGCGCACGACCCAGGAGAAGAAGGCATCGGCATTGCCAAACGCGATGTCCAGCGGCGGCACGGTCTCCAGCGCCGCGCTGGTCCAGCCGTCATGGGCATTTCCGGCGTCATCCATCGTGACAAAGCAAACAGCGGCTTCCAGCCCCTTGAGCCGGGGGCGAAGGCGCGCGAATGTCCGCGCATGAAGAAGACATGTTTTCATGCCCTCGTGCTTAGCCTTGCCTTGGGCAGTGGCACAAGCGCCGCGCAATCCGGCCTGCCCGCGCGCGGGCCGGATTACTTCCGGGACGCCGCCGACCTGGCAGGCATTCTCGGCTCCGCCCACGCCATCCGGGTGCGCTGCAATGGCCGGGATGACCAGTACTGGCGCCGCTACATGGCGGACCTTCTTGCCTTTGAGGCCCCGGAAACCGGCAACCTGCGCTCCTCGCTGGTGCGGGCGTTCAATGAGGCATTCTCGGACGTGAGCGACGATTTTGACGTCTGCGACCCGGTCGCCGTCGCCGCAGAGGCGCGGTTCGCCGAGCGCGGCCAGGAAATCGCGACACGGATGGCGACCTTTTATTTCCCGAAACGGGAACGCAGCGGCAGGGGATTTGAATGATGCGCACCTTACTCGCAGGCGGCCTCGGCGCCTTGATGCTCTCGGCCTGCGCCCTGTTCGAGGCGGCGCCGGAACTGCCGGCCGTCGGCATCCCGCTTGACCTTGAAGCGGCGCCGATGCCCGGCCCGGTGACCGGGACCGAAATCGAAAACGCCGCCTATCCGAAAATGGGCCAGCGCCCGGAAAGCGGCCGCCCGATCGCCTCGCGCTCGGCCGTCGTTGCACCGAACGGCGCAGCTGCCACCGCCCACCCGCTGGCGACGCAGACCGCGCTGGATGTGCTGAAGGCCGGCGGCTCGGCGGTAGACGCCGCGATTGCCGCCAACGCCATGCTGGGCCTCGTCGAGCCCACCGGCAACGGCATCGGCGGCGACCTCTACGCCATTGTCTGGGATCCCAAGACGCAGACGCTCTACGGCTATAACGGATCTGGCCGCGCGCCGATGGACGCAACCCTCGCGGATGCCCAGGAAAAGGCGGACAAGTTTGCAGACGGCAAGAAGCTGCCCTCCTTCGGCACGATCACCGTCACCGTGCCCGGCACGGTGGATGGATGGTTTGCGCTGCACGAGAAGTTCGGCAAACGTCCGATGGCGGACAATCTGGCGCCGACCATCCGCTACGCCCGCGAAGGCGCGCCGATCCCGGAAATGATCGCCTGGTACTGGTCGCGCGGCCCCCTGCGCTTTGAGCCGGCCTTCGAACGCGGCGAACTGGAAGAATTCGACAACGCGAAGAAGCTCTACTTCAGCCCTGCGCCGGTGGCCGGTTCGCTGTTCCGCAACCCGGATCTCGCGAATACGCTGGAGACCCTCGGCAAGAAGGGCCGCAACGAATTCTACAAGGGCATCATGGCCAGGAACATGGCCGCCTATCTCGGCCGGATCGGCGGCAAGCTCGACTATGACGACTTTAACGCCCACAAGGGCGAATGGGTGGAGCCGATCTGCGTCGAGTACCGCCAGGAAGTGGCCGTCTGCGAACTCGGACCGAACACGCAAGGGGTTGCGGCCTTGCAGATGCTCCAGATGCTCGAGAGGTTCGACCTCAAATCCATGGGCTTTGGCTCTGCGGATGCGCTGACCGCCATGGTCGAAGCCAAGCGCCTCGCCTTTGCGGACCGGGCGCTGGGCTACGCGGACCCTGAATTCTCGGGCATAGATCCCTCCATCTTCGTGGCTCCCGGCTACAATGCAGGACGCGCCGAGGCGATCGACGTCAAGAAAGCCGCGCCGTCCGTTGCTCCGGGCACGGAGGTTACCGACGCGGCCCTGCGCGATGGCGACACGACTTATCTCACCGTCGCCGACAAGGACGGGATGATGGTCTCGCTGATCCAGTCGAACTATCGCGGCATGGGCTCGGGCCTCGTGCCGGACGGGCTCGGCTTCATGTTCCAGGACCGGGGCGAACTGTTCAGCCTCGATCCGGACCATCCGAACGTCTACGCCCCCGGCAAGCGTCCGTTCCAGACGATCATTCCGGCCTTCGCCCTGAAGAAGGACTATCCGAGCTGTCAGGTGCGCGCGACCGCGCCGGAGCTGGCCTGCCCGTATGAGCCGTGGCTTGCGTTCGGCCTGATGGGCGGCGCGCTGCAGCCGCAGGGCCATGTGCAGATCATCACCAACCTCGTCGATTTCGGCATGGGCCTTCAGGAAGCCGGCGACGCCGCGCGCTGGGAACATGATGGCGGCTGCGAGCCAACCAACAAGCTCGGCGACGACTGCGATGTGGGCACCGGCAAGGTGATGCTCGAACGCGGCCTCCTCGACGCCGCTGCCGAACTTGAGGCGCGCGGCTACACGGTCGAGTGCTGCGAAGCCAACTATGGCGGCTACCAGGCCATCATGCGCGACTTCGACAACGGCACCTGGATCGCCGCCACCGAAATGCGCAAAGACGGCAGCGCGGATGGGTATTGACCTTCCCGCGGAGGCGCCCCGCGACTGCCCCCTCTGCCCGCGTCTTGTGGCGTATCGTGAAGCGGTGCGCGTAAAGGAGCCGACCTGGTTCAACGGCGCGGTGCCGAGCTTCGGCAGCGAGACGGCCGAGCTTGTCATCGTCGGGCTGGCGCCCGGCGTGACCGGCGCCAATCGCACCGGCCGTCCGTTCACGGGGGATTGGGCCGGCGACCTGCTCTATGCCACGCTCGACAAGTTCGGCTTCTCCAAGGGCACCTACGCCGCCGATCCCGGCGACGGCCTAAGGCTGAGCCGTGCGATGATCACCAATGCCGTGCGCTGCGTGCCGCCGGAGAACAAGCCGGTGGGCGAGGAAATCAACACCTGCCGGCCCTTCCTGCAGGCGCGCCTCGCCGCGCTGCCGCAGCTGAAGGTCATCGTCTGCCTCGGCAAGATCAGCCATGATTCCACTTTGCGCGCGCTGGGCGTGAAGCTCGGTCCACATCCTTTCGGGCATGGCACCCGATATGATGTGTCCGTGAACGGACGGCCTGTGGTACTGCTCTCCTCCTACCATTGCTCGCGGTACAACACGAATACAGGCCGCCTGACCGCGGCGATGTTCGAAGACGTCTTCGCTGCCGCGAAGGAAGCCCTTGGCTAACGGCCCGGCATTGGCCACTCTGGCGCCATGGAAACGCTCGTTGATCTTGCTGTGCTCGCGAACTGGATGGATGCCCAGGGCCTTGGTTCCGGGCCGCTGGACGATGTCCAGCGCCTCGCTGGCGGCACGCAGAACATCCTTCTGAAATTCTCCCGCGCCGGGCGGACCTATGTGCTGCGGCGCCCACCGCCGGTGCTGCGCGCCAATTCCAACGAGACGATGCGCCGCGAAGCGCGCATGCTCGCCGCCCTCAAGGGTACGAATGTTCCGCATCCGGAGCTGATTGCCGCCTGCCCGGACGAGACCATCCTCGGCGCCGCCTTCTACCTGATGCAGCCCATCGACGGTTACAACCCGAGCACCGGCCTGCCCGAACCCTTTGCCTCCTCGCTTGAGCTGCGCCACCAGATGGGCCTCTCGCTCGTAGACGGCATCGCCGCCCTTGGCGCGCTGGACTATATCGCCCTCGGCCTCACCGGACTCGGCAAGCCGGACAACTATCTGGAACGCCAGGTCGGCCGGTGGAAGGCGCAGTTGGATAGCTATGCCGAGTTCCCCGAATGGGACGGCCTGAAGGACCTGCCGGATATTGACGGTATCAGCCACTGGCTGGAAGAACACCGCCCACGGACATTCGTGCCCGGCATCATCCACGGCGACTATCACCTCGCCAATGTCATGTACCGGTTCGACGCCCCGTGCCTCGCCGCCATCGTGGACTGGGAACTGACCACCATCGGCGATCCTCTGCTGGATCTCGGCTGGCTGCTCGCCACCTGGCCAGAGGGCGAAGGCAGCGCCGTCACAGTCAAGCCCTGGGAAGGCTTTCCGTCTGCGGACGAACTGGTCGCCCATTACGCAAAGCAGACGACGCGCGACCTCTCCCAGATCCACTGGTACGGCGTGCTCGCCTGCTACAAGCTCGGCATCATCCTCGAAGGCACCTATGCCCGCGCCTGCGCCGGCAAGGCGCCGAAAGCCACCGGCGACCAACTCCATGCCAGCACCATCGGCCTGCTCGAACGCGCCAACCGCTGGATCCGTTAAGCCCCTCACAAAGGACACGTCCCATGAAAGCCCTCGTCTATCGCGGCCCGCGCGACATCGCCTACGAGACGATGAAGGACCCCGAACTCCACGATGACCGCGACGCGATCATCAAGGTCGATAAATGCGCCATCTGCGGCAGCGACCTGCACATCTATCATGGCGAAACCTTTTCCGAGGACACCGGCTATTGCGTCGGCCACGAGGCGGTCGGCGAAGTGGTCGAGATCGGCCGCGGCGTGCGCCAGCTGAAGGTCGGCGACAAGGTGATGATCTCGGCGGCAGTCGGCTGCGGCCAGTGCCGCTCCTGCCTCGCCGGCATCGTCAACAGGTGCGAGAACAATGCGGCCGGTTGCTACGGCCTCTCGTCCAGGCTGCAAGGCTGTCAGGCCGAAGGCGTGCGCGTGCCCGCAGCCGATTTCAATGCCCAGAAAATCCCGGACGGCATCACCGCCGACCAGGCGCTGATGATGACGGATGCCCTCGCCACCGCCTGGTTCGGCGCGCGCAATGCCGACATCCAGCGCGGCGCCACCGTTGCCGTCGTCGGCCTCGGGCCCATTGGCCTGCTTGCCGCAGAAGCCGCCTTCATCATGGGCGCCGCGCGCGTGTTCGGCATCGATCTCGTGGAAGGCCGCCGCGCCATGGGCCGCGCCTTCGGCATGGAAACACCGGACCCTGCCACTGCGCGCGAATACATCACCGAAGCGACCAAGGGCCGGATGTGCGACAGCGTGATCGAAGCGGTCGGCCACTCCGCCACCATCCGAGCCTCGCTCGGGCTCGCCGGCCGCCGCGCCACCGTCTCGGTTGTCGGCGTCAACCAGGATCGCAGCTTCGATTTCCCGATGTCGAAAGCCTTCGGCATGGGCCTCACCTTCCGTATCGGGACATGTTCGGTGCCGCAGGAATGGCCGGAGCTGATCCCGCTGGTCCAGTCCGGCCGGATCAAACCGGAACGCTATATCAGCCACACCCTTCCGCTCTCGGACGGAAAGCATGCCTATGATATCTTCGACCGCCGCGTCGACGGCGCCATGAAGATGGTGTTCGATATGGGGCTCTAGATTGGCCGCAAATTCTTACGCTCAACCGGTGCCCACTTGAGCGGATACTCTAGCCCCCCTTGAGGATCCGCGCCTTGTCGCGCGCCCAGTCGCGCTTGGCTTCGTTCTCGCGCTTGTCATGCGCCTTGCGGCCGGTGGCGACGCCGATCAGCAGCTTCGCGCGGCCCTTGTCGTTGAAGTAGAGCTTCAGGGGTACAATCGTGCGCCCCGCCCGCTCGACTTCCTGCGACAGTTTCGAAAGCTGCCGCTTCGAGACCAGCAGCTTTCGTTTGCGGCGCGGCTCATGGTTGAAGCGGTTGGCGCCCGCGTAGGTCTGGATCTCGGCATTGATAAGCCAGAGCTCGCCCTGTTCAACCGAAGCATAGGCCTCCGCGATGTTGGCCTTGCCATCGCGCAGGGATTTCACTTCCGAACCGACCAGCATCACACCGGCCTCAAGCGTATCCTCCACGGAGTACTCGCGGCGGGAGCGCCGGTTCTCGGCGACCATCCCGTCGGTGCGGCCCTTGACGGCTGGGGTTTTCGGCTTGGTGGCCATCGTTCTAGATATTCACGCCGGCATGGCGCAGCGCCGCGTCGATCTGCGCGCGGGCCTCGGCGTCCGGCGGCGTGATCGGCAGGCGCACCTCGTCCGTGCACAGACCCATACGCGACAGCGCATACTTCGCGGGTCCCGGAGAAGGCGAGCAGAACATGGCGCGGTGCAGCAGCACGAGGCGCTGGTTGATCGCGCGCGCGGTTTCGAGGTCGCCGTCATCGAACGCGGCATGCATCGCGGCGCAGGCTTCCGGCAGCACGTTGGCGGTCACCGAAATACAGCCCGCCCCGCCCATTGCCCGGTGCGCCAGCGCACTCGAATCCTCGCCCGACAGCTGGATGAACTGTTCGTCCAGTCCGATGAGATGGCTGTGCAGCGCCACCCGCTCCATCTCGTCGCTCGCATCCTTGATGCCGATGACATTCGGCAGCGCCGCGAGCGCCGCCACGGTCTGCGGCATCAGATCGACGATCGTCCGCCCCGGTACGTTGTAGAGGAACACTGGCAGGGCGACCGCTTCATTGATCGCCTTGAAGTGGGCAAACAGGCCCGCCTGGTTCGGCTTGTTGTAGTACGGGCAGACCACCAGCGCGGCGTCCGCGCCGACCGCCTTGGCGTGGCGGACGAGGTCAATCGCCTCTTCGGTCGCGTTCGAGCCCGCGCCCGCGATCACCGGCACCCGGCCGGCGGCGACTTCAACACAAAGTGAGACGACCGCCTTGTGCTCCTCGGTCGACAGCGTGGACGTCTCCCCGGTCGTGCCTACCGGCACCAGAGCGGCGGAACCACCGGCAATCTGGCGCTCCACGAGCGCTGCAAAGGCGGTCTTGTCCACAAGGCCATTCCGGAAAGGAGTGACAAGCGCAGGAATGGAACCGGAGAACATTTTAATATTGCCAGTTTTTCAGGGATTCGTTTCAGGAAATCGTGGGAAATGCGTGCTAGGCTGCACAGCTTGGATTGTCACGCTTTGGTACAGAAATAAACATAGGCCGTTATGACCCTTACCCGGAATTTCGCAGTATTTGTGTCAATGGCGGCGCTCCTTGCCGGTGCAGCCGCCGCAGCTGTGCCCGAGACGCCGAGCCTGAAACCGGGGAAAAACCTCCCCGTTCAGGCACCCGAAACCGTGTTGTCCGTTAATACGTCCACCCCGGTTGCGACCCCGGTCTTGTCGGCGGCGCCCACCACGCCGCTCCCCGTGCTCAGCCAGAAATCCGGCAGCGTGCTCTACCTTGCCCGCGCCCTCAGCGCCGCCGAACGCAACCAGTGGACCGAGCTGTCCGCCCTGCAATACGCCGCGCCCGATCCGGTCCTCAAGAACCTAATCATGTGGAAGCGCGCCAGCGAAGGTGTGCCCGGCATGACCTTCGACGAGCTGAACCTCGCCCTCACCATGCTTGAGGGCTGGCCGCAGACCTCCAAGATGCGTCAGCGCGCCGAAGAGATCATCGAACTGTCGGCGCTTGATGCCCGTGCGCGAATCGAGTGGCTGGACAAGTCCGGCCCGCAGACCGGCGCCGGCAAGGTCGCGCTGGCCAACGCGCTGCGCGAGGTGGGCGACCGCACGCGCTCCGACACCGTCATCAAAGATGTCTGGCGCAACCACTCCCTCGAGAACGACCTGCAACGCGTCGTTCTCGCCCGCTACGGCCAGACGCTCAGCCAGGACGATCACCGTGCCCGCGCCGATTTCCTGCTCTGGACCGGCCAGACCAGCGCCGCCGAAGGCCTGAAGCCCCAGCTCGCCGCTGACTACCGCAAGCTGGTCGATGCGCGCGTCGCGCTCGCCAAGCGGACCAAGGCCGTGGATGCCGCCATCCAGGCGGTGCCGGACCATCTTCAGACCCACCCGGGCCTTCTGTATGAACGCGCCAAATGGCGCCGCCAGAAAAAGGTCGACGGCGTCTCGGACCTGCTGCGCCAGATCGACGGCAAGGACGTGCCGGCCGCCGGCCGGGGCAAGCTCTGGGACGAGCGCGCCATTGCCACGCGCGAAGAACTGAAGCTGCGCAACTATACCCGCGCCTACCAGCTCGCCGCGCCGCACGGCATGAACACGGGCGCCGACTTTGCCGACGCCGAATGGCTCGCCGGCTGGATCGCGCTGCGCCTCAACGGCGACGCCACCCGCAGCCTCGGCCACTTCGAGACGATGACGGCCGGTGTCTCCAGCCCCGTCAGCCTCGCGCGCGGATATTACTGGACCGGCCGCGCCCGCGACGCGCTCGGCCAGGCAGAGCCCGCCCTCGCCGCTTACGGCGCCGCCTCGACACACAAGTACACCTATTACGGCCAGCTCGCCTCCGAGCGGATGGGCGACAAGAAGGTCGATCTCGGCGCGCCGCCTGTTCCGACGGCGGAGGAAATCGCCCGCTTCAACGCCATGCCGGTCATGCAAGGCATGCGCCTCCTCGGCGAGGCCGGCGAGACCGAGAGCTTCCGTCACTTCGCCTTCTTCCTGGATGACCAGCTCACGAACCCGGTCGACTACGAACTGCTCTCGGACCTGACCAACCAGTTCACCTCCCCGGATGTCGGCGTGCGCGTCGGCAAGGCGGGACTTCAGAAAGGCGTGGTCGCTCCGCGCGCCGCCTATCCCGTGCTCAATCCCGCCATCAGCCGCAAGCCGGACGTCGAGCGCGCCTTCGTGCTCGCGATCACCCGGCAGGAGAGCGAATTCAACCCGAAAGCCATGAGCCCCGTCGGCGCCCGCGGCCTGATGCAGTTCATGCCCGCCACCGCCCGCAACGAGGCGCGCCTGCGCGGCATGCCTTACCAGCAGTCCTGGCTGACGGATGATCCGGCCTACAACATGACGCTCGGCGGCCTGCACCTCGACACGTTGCTCAAGCAGTTCGGCGGCAGCTACATCATGACCGCCGCTGCCTACAATGCCGGCCCCTCACGCCCCAACCAGTGGGTGCGCGATTACGGCGACCCCCGCACCGGCCAGATCGACCCGATCGACTGGGTGGAATTTGTGCCCTTCTCCGAGACCCGCAATTACATCCAGCGCGTCCTCGAGAACATCCAGGTCTACCGCCACCGCCTCTCTGGTGAGCCCGAAGACATCCGCCTCAGCGAAGACCTGAAGCGCGGCCGCAAGTAAGCAAGGCTGTTGACCGCGCGGGCCTTGGCGCGCGCACGACAAAAACCGGCCTTGCGCGCTGGCGCTCCCGATGCTCAGAACAGGGTGAGCTGAGGGAGCGTATCTGGTGTCCATTCTGAAATCTCTGTCGGCCCGCGTGCTGATCGCGCTGGCCCTGGGTCTCGGCATCGGCGCCTTCCTCGGCAGCAGCGGCAATGTGCCCGGCTGGCTGGCCTCGACCACCGAAGCCATCGGCTCGCTCTGGCTCGGCTTCCTGCAGATGACGGTCATCCCGCTGGTTTTTGCGCTTCTGGTCGTCGGCGTGGCGGCCGTCTCCGATGCCATGTCCGCCGGGCGGCTGACCGCGAAGGCCCTCGCCTGGTTTGCGGGCCTGCTGGCCAGCGCCATCGTGCTGACCTTCCTGGTCTACGAAGCCGTGCTCGCTGCCTGGCCGGTTGATGCCGAAAGCGCCCGCCTGCTGGTCGCGGGCGCCACGGGCGCCAATGCCCCACCGCCCCAGGCCATCGAGTTCGGCGCCTGGCTGAAATCCCTGGCGCCTTCGAACCCGGTTGCCGCTGCTGCCGGCAATGCCATCCTGCCGCTGGTGATCTTTGCGCTGTTCTTCGCCTTCGCGGTCACCCGCCTGCCGGAGCATCAGCGCACGATCCTTGTACAGATGTTCGACGCTGTCGCCGACGCGATGATCGTCATCGTCAAATGGGTCCTGCTCGCCGCCCCGCTCGGCGTCTTCGCGCTCGCGCTGACGCTCGGCCTGCGCAGCGGACTTGGCGCCACAGGCGCGCTCTTCCACTATGTCCTGCTCGTCTCCGCAGGCTGCATTGTCACTGCGCTCGCCTGCTACCCGCTCGCCGCCCTTTTCGGCCGTGTCGGCCCGCTGCGGTTCGCCCGCGCGATTGCCCCGGCGCAGGTCGTCGCGTTCTCGACCCAGTCGTCGATCGGCACGCTGCCGGTGATGGTCGAATGCGCCCGCAAGAACCTCGACGTGCCGGAGCATGTCGCCGGCCTCGTCCTGCCGCTCGCCGTCGCCGTGTTCCGGCTGACCAGCCCGGTCGCCAATCTCGCAGTCGTCCTCTTCATCTGCCATGTCTCCGGCATCCAGCCGACACCGGCCCAGTTCGCCGCCGCCGGCCTCGTCGCCTTCGCGGTCTCGATCTCGTCGGTCGGCCTGCCCGGCCAGGTCAGCTTCTTCGTCTCGGTTGCGCCGATCTGCCTCGCCATCGGCGCGCCGATCGAACTCCTCCCGCTGCTCCTCGCCGTCGAAGTCATCCCGGACATCTTCCGTACCGTCGGCAACGTCACCGCCGACCTGATGGTCACCACCATCCTCAACCGCGGCGACAAGGGCGTGCGCGTCATCGCGCCGGAAACGGCTTAGCCCCTTCCCCCCACTCTCCCATGCCGCTACTCTGAAGCTGGAATGCTCCATAAGTCGGGCTGACTTATCGAGGCTTTTGTGGACGGTTCATGGACTGGGGAACGGCGATGAAATCAGCTTTCAAGACAGCACTTCTGGCGGGCGGCATTGCCCTTCTCGCGGCTTGCGGCAGCGAAACCGGCGCAGGCCCTGGCGGCACGGATGGCGGCGCTGCTGCGTCCGGTGACGCGGCAATCGCCTCCATCGCCGGCATGCCCGAGGGGCCTCTCCGGGTCGCCGACGCCGATCTCGTGGCCCTGTACAAACAGCTACACGCGGCGCCGGAACTCTCCTTCAAGGAATCGGCCACGTCCGCCCTCCTTGCGGCGGAACTCAAGTCGCTCGGCTTCACCGTGACCGAAGGCCTCGGCGACGCCTGGGTGAAGGAAAAGTCGATGCGCGATCACGGCGAAGTACGTCCCGGTGTCGGCGGCTACGGCGTCGTTGGCGTTTTCGAGAACGGTGACGGCCCTGTCGTCCTCGTCCGCGCCGACATGGACGCGCTTCCCGTTCCCGAGAATACAAGTTTTCCTTTCGCTTCCAAGGTTGTTGCGGAAACCTGGACCGGCGTTGAAAGCCCCGTGATGCATGCGTGCGGCCATGATGTGCACATGACCGTCTGGGTCGGCACGGCCCGCCGCCTGATCGCGGAGAAGGACAAGTGGAAGGGCACGCTGGTGATGATTGCTCAGCCCGCGGAGGAAATCGGCCTCGGCGCGCAGGCGATGCTCGCCGACGGGCTCTACTCGAAATTCCCGCAGCCGGACTACAACATCGCCTTGCACGTCTCTGCCGGTGCGCCGGCCGGGACCGTGTCCTATTCTTCCGGCTTCGCGCTCGCGAACGTCGACAGTGTCGACATCAAGGTCAAGGGCGTCGGCGGCCACGGCGCCTATCCGCAAACGACCGTCGATCCGATCCTGATTGCGAGCCATATCGTCGTCGCGCTGCAGAGCCTCGTCTCGCGCAATACCAATCCGCTGGATTCCGCTGTGGTGACGGTCGGCTCGATCAAGGCCGGAGCCAAGCACAACATCATCCCGGACGAGGCCGAACTGCTGATCACGGTGCGCTCCTACGAGGACAAAACGCGGCAAATGCTGCTCGACGGCATCAAGCGCATCGCCGAGGGACAGGCCGCCGCCTTCGGTGCGCCTCCGCCAGAGGTTACCATCGAGAGCGACTATACGCCCGCCACCTATAACGATCCGGACCTGACCGCCCGCGCCATGAAAGCGGTGTCGAAGGAACTCGGCGAAGCCAACGTGCGTGCCGTTCCCCCTGTCATGGGCGGCGAGGATTTCAGCCAGTTCGCGCGCACCGAAGAGAAGATCCCCGGCGTGATCTTCTGGCTCGGCGTGGTCGAGCCGGAACGCTACGCAGCCTCGCAAACCGACGGCATGCCGCT